>DYPH01000026.1:0-14925 GCA_020720045.1 Sorangium cellulosum
GTTCGCGACCGCCAGCGAATTTGCTGGAAGCGGCGTCGCGAGAGACGGCGGGCCCACAAAGACAGGGGCGCGGGGGTCGATTCGCCCGGCGCTCGGCGCGAATTCCGAGCCGATCCACGTCGGGAGGGTCGTCCCGCCGGCGCCGCGCACCCCAAGCGTGGAGAGCGCCCCGCGCACCCAGCGGATGTCCGACGCGCCGGCGACCGTCACGGAGCCGCGCACCGAGAGAATGACCGATCCTCCGCCGACGATGGAGTCGCCGTCGAAGCGTCCGTCGCCACGCTCCCCGTTGCCGACGCCGAGTTCGCCGCCGGCGGTCGGGTCGGACGTCTCCGCGCTGCTGTTCCGTCCAGAAGCGCCCCCGCGCCGCGGTGGATTTCTGGTCGCTGGCGCCCTCGTCGTGGTCGCCCTCGGCGTCGTCGGCTATCGCTACACACGCGCCAACGCCGGCGGTGGGACGGTCGCCTCGGCGAGCGCGCTCGCGAGCGCTGCGTCGTCGCCGGCCCCGACGACGAGCTACACCCTCGCCCTCGACGAAGGGCGCATCGACGACGCCGAGAAGGCCCTCGCCGACGCCCCGCCGTCCCGGGCCCGTGAAATCGGCGACTTGCGCGTCGCCGTCGCCCGCGCCGAGTTCGCCACGTGGCGAGCGCTGCTCACAAGAGTGGCAGGGAAGCCTACGGCGGCGGTCGTCACGCAGGCGGAGGCCGATCGTGTCGCCCTTGTCGCCGAGGCGGCCCGGCGCTCGGACGCGATCCCGAGCGGCACCGTCGCCGAACCGAACGCGCCCGTCCGCAACGCGGGGAACGGCGCGGAGTTCGATGCAAACGGGCCGGCGCTCACCCTCGCGCGCATCGATCAAATGCGCCTCAACGGGAACGTCGGCCGCGGGCGCGCGCTGATGACGCCGGCGCTCCGCAACGACCCGGCCGCCACCTACAGCTCCGCCGCCCTCGATTTTGGCGCTGGCGGGAAGGTCGACTGGTCCAAGCTCATCGAACCGCTCCGAAAAGCGGCGGCGACCGAGCGCCACGCCGGCCGCGCCCGGGTTGCGCTCGCCTACGCGCTTTCGATGACCGGCGACAGCGCCGGTGCCGTCCTTGAAGCGAACCGGGTCCGCGCCTCCTGCGACGACCGCCCCCTCGCCGACGCATTGAGCGCCTTCGTCGGCCTCGCTGTGGAGGCGGCCCCGTCGGCCGGCACCGGCGCGACAACGGCAACGATCGCGCCGGCGGCCAACCCGAACGGCCTCGACGCCTCGACGCTCACCAAGCAGGGGGATCAGGCCCGTCTCGCCGGTCGCAAGGCCGATGCGCGCGCCCTCTACCGGCGGGCCCTCGCGGCGAGCCCCGGCTATCTTCCTGCACTCACAGGGCTTTCCGAACTCGAAGCCGACGCGCCCAAGCCCGGTACGAACGGGATCGACCCGAAGCACGGGGAAGCGTACCCTCCGCCGCCAAACCCCACCGCGCCGCCCAAGTTCGAGCCGCCGCCTCCGTGACGCGATCCCCCATGAAAAACACCCGCCTTGGCATCGAACTCCGCGCCGTCGCCCGCCCCTTTCGAACCGGCGTCGCCTTGGCGCTCGCCGCGACGGTCGCCACCGCCGTGAGCGGCTTCGGCTGCGCGGGCCGCCCCAAGGGGAGCACGCCGACGGCAGCGGGCGGGAAGGGGAAGGGGGCCTACATCGCCCTCGTCGATCTCCGCGGCGGCGCCCCCGAGGCCGACGCGAAGAACATGCTCGGCATGGGGCCGAAGACGCCGAGCCACTACATTCACTTCCGTTACCGGATGCAGAAGCTCAAGGAAGACGCCGACGTCAAAGGCGTTTTCGTCGAGTTTGGCGGCTTCGGCGGCTTCGCAAAAGCCCAAGAAGTAGGGGAAGATCTCGCCGCATTGAAGGCGAAGGGGATCCCGGTCCACTGCTATTCCAACGACTGGGGCAACGCGAACTACCTCGCCGCCGCCCAGGCCTGTTCGAAGATTGTCGTGTCGCCGGCCGGCGAGGTCTCCACGATCGGGATCGCCGGCCAGGTCGTCTACCTCCACAAGTTTTTGGTCGACACGATCGGCCTCAGCATCGACTTCCTCCAGGTCGGCAAGTTCAAGGGGGCCGAAGAGCCGCTCACCCGCGACGGACCGACCCCGGAAGCGCGCCAGAGCCTCGAAGGCTACCTCTCCGACACGCGAACCCTCTGGCTCGACGCCGTCAGCGCCGGCCGCCCGAAGGTCGCGAAGGACGCCTTCGAAGACGGCCCCTACGCGCCGAACCGCGCGAAAGAGCTCGGTCTTGTCGACGCCGTCGGCTACGCGGACGACACCCTCGACGCCCTCAAGACGGAGACCTCGGCGACGCGCGCCGTGCCGGTCTTCGGCCCCAAGGAGAAGGCGAGCGACGAGGAGGTCGGCGATCTCTTTAAAGTTCTCGCCGGCGGCGAAGGGAAGCGCTCCCCGGTCGTTGTCCTCCGGGCGACCGGTTCGATCGCGATGGCCGGGCAGGGGAACGGCGTCCTCGGCGGCGATGGCGGCATCACCGACAAGGGGCTCGGCGCCGCGATCGCCAAGCTCGACGGCGACGACGCGGTAAAAGCGGTCGTCCTCCGCATCGACTCGCCGGGCGGCAGCGCGCTCGCTTCCGACTTGCTCTGGCACAAACTGATGAAGTTGCGGAAGAAGAAGCCGCTCATCGTCAGCGTCGGCGGCATGGCGGCGAGCGGCGGCTACTACCTCGCCTCGACCGGCGACACGATCTTCGCCGAGTCGGGCAGCCTCGTCGGTTCCATCGGCGTCGTCGGCGGCAAAATCGGCTTCGGGCCGGCGCTCGAGCGCTGGGGGATCCACTCGGAGACGTTCCCCGCCAAGATCGGCGACGAAAAAGCGAAGATTCGTGCTGCCGCCGAGTCGCCGTTGGTCGCCTGGGACGACGCCACCAAAGAGCGGATCCTCCAATCGATGACGGCGATCTACGACCTCTTCCTTTCCCGTCTGGAAGAGGGGCGCAAGAAGCCGCGATCGGCGATTGAGCCCCACGCGGAAGGGCGCATTTTTAGCGGCCGCGAAGGGAAGAACCGCGGCCTCGTCGACGAGCTCGGCGGCCTCGGAGCGGCCCTCGCGAAGGCCCGTGAAGCGGCGAAATTGCCAGCAGATGCACCGGCAGAGGTCTACGAAGAGGCCCCCAAGCTTCTCGAAGCGCTCGGCGCCGGCGGCGACGAAAACGACGAAACGAAAGACGACGTATCGCTCGCGATTTCGGCCCTCGATGACGCCGCCATCTCGAAGAAGCTCGACGCCCTCCCGGCCCCCTTTGCCGCCCTCGTCCGCGGGACGATGCCGCTCGCCCGGGAGCGGGTCGTTCTGACGCTCCCGTTCGCCGTCGAGGTTCGCTGATTTATGCAGGGATCTGACGAATCGTCTCCGCGCGGAACCGACGAAGCAGCCGCGTCTACGCGCGGTAGCCAAGACGGTGCCGCGTCTACGCGCGGTAGCCAAGACGGTGCCGCGTCTACGCGCGGCAACACTTTGGTTCCCCCCAACGTCGTTCCGGAGCCGGCGAATGGCGCTCGGTATACGCCAGTGCGGCCGGCCGCGGAGGCGGAGGCGCGCCCGCTGCGACGGGGGCGTGGCGGTGAAGCGAAGGTCCATCGGCTCTATGCGCGCGCCTCCCGGGAAGACCTCCCCGAGCCCGATCGGGCGGGCGCGTGGTCGGCATTAGGGCGCGTATTTTCACGAGAACTGCGAGACCCCCCCTCGGCCATCGACGCCTTTCGGCGCTCGCTCGCGCTCCAGTGGGACGTGGTCGTCGCCGAAGAGCTCGCGCTTTTGCTTTCGTCGATCGGAGACGTCGGCGAAGCAGCGCGCCTCGCGCGAAGCGGCATCGGGCGCATCGAAAACGATGAAATTCGGGCGACGCTCGCCCTCCGCGCCGGAACGTGGGCAGCCCGCGCCGGCGACCGCGACGACGCGCTCGCCCTCTTCCGCGATCCGTCGCTGCAGCGCGTGTTTCCGGCGGTCAGCCTCGAAGCGGAAGCAGCCGCCCTCGTCGCGCTGGCTGCTGAGGGGGAACTCCCCGGCGGTGGCGACGTCGAGCGCTCCTCGCGGAGGTCGACGACGACCGCCGTTGAAGCGTGGCTCCGAGCAGCCCAACTCCGCGAAACGGTTGCGGAACGTGCGAGCGCCGTCGAAGACCTCCGCCGCGCCGTCGAAGCGCTTCCCGATCACGCGGAAGCGGTCGACGCCCTCGTCGCCCGCTACGAACAGGACGGCCAGGCCGGCTGGTGCGACGAAATCCTTCGGCGCGCAGGGGCCTTCGGCCACTCGGCCCGCCACCGGGAATGGCTCCGTCGTCGCGCCGAACGCGCCCTCGCCCGCGGCGATCTCCCCCTCGCGCTCCACACCGTCCTCGAAGCGGAACTCGACGGGACCGACGACGAAGGCCGCGCCGACGTCGCCGACCGGGTGTTTGCCGCCGCCGGCCTCGGGCGCCTCGTCGCGCTCCGTCGCGAACGAATTCAAACGCTTGCCACGCAGTGCGCCGTGGCGGCGCTCCTCGAAGATCTCCACCACGAACCGGAGCGCGCGATCTTCGCCCTTGGGCGCGCCCTTCGCCTCGCCCCCGACGCCGACGAGCCCCGCGAGCGCCTCCTCGCCCTCGCCGAGCAGCCCCACCTCCGCCGCCGGGCCCTCGGGGAATTCGGCCGCGCCATCGAAGCGCTCGGGCGTGCGCCGGAGCTCGCGGAAACTCTTGCAAACGCTGCTGAAACGCGCGGAATGCCGGTCCTCACCGCCTGGGCCCGTCTTCGCGGTTCCGGGGGCAATCTCGCCCCCGAGCGCGCGACCGTCGACGCGGCCCGGGCTCGTCTCGTCGACGCCAAGCGGAAGATGCGCTCGGGTGGGGACGGAGAGCGCGCGGAAGGTTTTCGCGAATACTTCGAACTTGCTTCTGAATTCCCCATTCGCGAGCCCGAGTTCGCCGAGGCCCTCGTCGACGGCGCGACGCTTGGCCTGCTCACCGGCGATTTCGTCGACCTCGCCTTGGAGACCGCCGAGGTCACCCAGGACCGCGCGCTGCTCGATGCCCTCGCGAGCACCCGCGCGCTCCCCGTCGAGCGCGTCGCCCTGTTGCGGGCGGAAATCGCGTTCGCCCACCGGGATCCCGACGCGGCCGTCCTCGCGGAAGAGGCCGATCGCCTCCTCGCAAGTCCTGGAAGTGCCGCGCTTTTTCACGCGGCGACCTCCTTCGCGCCCCATGCGCCCGACGACCGTCTGCGCCGGGCCCGCGCCCTCCTCCGGAGCGCCGAACAGGCGCTCGTAGACGTCCGCGCCGTCCTTGTGGCGCAGGCCCACGCGCTCGCGGCGACCGTGGGGAGCGCGGGGGAGTTCACCGCCCAGCTGGCCGATCAGCTCCTGTTGCGTCCGCCCCCGGCCCAGCTGCCGCGAACGAGCGACCTGCTCGACGCCGTCGAGCGCGAGCTTTCGTCGCGCGGACCGACGGTCGGAACCTACGACGCCCTCGCCAATGCCCGCGAAATGGCAGGCGATTTTGCCGGGGCCCTTGCGGCGGCCCAGCGCGCAGCAACCCTTCGTCCCGGCGACCTCCTCCGGGCGGCCCGCGTCCTCGACCTTGCGTCGGTGAACGGCGATGCCGAGCGCGTCGCCGACGCCCTCGACTGGCTCGCGACGCAGCCGCTCCTTCAGGAAGCGCTGGCGACCCACGTCGCGACCGCGCTCCTTCGCGTCTCCGATCGGGACGCTCGCGCCGGGGCGACGCTGGGGGCCCGCGTCGTCGGCCTCCTGTCGGCCCGTTCGTTTGCCCTCCGCCAGCAGCTCTTGCAGATCGCCGCCAAGGCCTCCGACGAGGCGCTCGCGATCCTCGTCCTTGAGGCGTGGATCGGCCTGCGCGGTCAGGCGGCCCGCCCCCGAGAAAATACTGAAATTGTTGCCGATCGCGGTGCAAATGGCTTCGCAAAATCCGGCGTAGCCGACGATCATGGCGAGCGGCTCGGCACCCTTTGGCTCGCCCTGGCCGAGCGACGCTCCCGCCGCGGCGACACGCTGGGCGAGGTCCTCGCGGTCACGCGCGCCCTGGAAGCGGGGGCAAGCTGGCGGGAGGTCGACGACTGGCTCGCCGAGTTTAACCCCGCCGAAGAGGCCAACCTGGATGTCGACGGGCGCCTTCTCCTTCTCGGCGCCCGCCTGCATTGCGCGCAAGAAGGCGGAGATGGCCAGCTCCGTTCTTTCCTCCTCCGTCAGCGAGGCTCGCTCCTTTGGGACGCCGCCGGCGACCAAGAGGGGGCGATCCGCATCTGGCTGGAGGCGGCCCGCCTCCGTGGCGAACGCGGCTACCGGACCCTCGCCGCCGACCTGATCGCCCATGCCGGCTCCGAGCTCGCGATGTCGCGGCTCGAACTCCTCGGCGAAACTGCCGCAGATTCGCGTGAAAAAGCAGCTCTTTACACCGAGAGTGCCCGCGCGGCCGCCATCGCCGGCCTCCGCGACGAGGCCTTCTCCCTCGCCGAACGCGCGAACGCTACCGACCCGAAACTGACGGCCGCCCTCGAAATTGCCGAGATGGTCGCGTCCAGCGGCGACGCGATGAGCGCCCTCTACGACAGCGCCGGTCGCGCCGCGCTCGGTCGCTTCGGTGTCCGTGCCGCCCACCACCGCGGATCCCGCTTTTTTGCCCGTCGCGGCGATGGTCGCCTCGCGATGAAGCACGCGGCGGCCGCCTTTCGCGCGGTCCCCTCGGAGCACGGAACGCTCCCGGCGCTCCTCCGGGCCGCCGCCCTCGCGGTCGACACAACGCCGGCCCTCGACGCGCTCGCCGATGCCGCCGAAGCCGAGCACGACGGTGGCGCGAAAGGGGCCTGGTTGTTGCGCGCCGCCCGCCTCGCCGCCAAGGGGCGGGGGACCGACGGCCTCGCCCTCGAGTACGGACTCCGAGCGATCCATGCAGCGCCGCAGCCGCGCGTCGTCGGGATCCTCGCGCGGCTCGTCCGGAAGTATGTCGCCGATCACCCGTCGGAGTCCGAGTTCGTCGAGGGGCGGCTACGCAAGTCCTTTGACGCCCTCTGCCGCCACGCAGAAGGGCCCGATGGCGCCCGTGTGCTCCTCGGTTTCGTCGAACTCGACGCCAGCGCTTTCCGCGGCGCGCTCGCCTGGGAAGGGGTCCTCGCCGCCCTCGCCTGCGACGGCGACGTCGACGAGTACGCGCTCCTCGTGCAGGCCGCCCGCAGCCTCGCGCGCGCTCCTGGCGCAGAAGCGGGCTTTTTCAATGCGTTATCGCTGGAAGGGCAGCCGCTGTCGAACGTCGGCACCGCCGCGCGCCGTTTCCTCGCCGCTGTCGCGGAGGAGCGCGGGGCCCGCGATGAACGGGCATTTTTGCTCATCAAAGTCGCAAAGAGCGAGCAAGAAGACGACGACATTCGCGTTGCCGTGGCTGCCGTCCGCAACGGGAGTGCGGCCGCCTCGGAAGCGCTCCGAAAGGCGTTCCCCGCGGCCCGCCTCGAACCGTTCCTGACCGCACGCGCCGCCGACGTCCGCCCCGGCGTGCCGACGCCCGTCGAGCCGCTCGCCGCCGTCCCGGCCGATGCGCTTGAGAAAGCGGCGGCGCCGTCGAGCGTCGATCTGACGCCAGCCACGAAGGTCTCTGCGAGCCCGCCCGCCGAAGCGACCGTCCCGAAGGCAGAGCCGTCGGCCTTGACGATCCCGGGCTCCCTCGACGACGTCTGGGACGACCTCCCGCCGCCGACGGTGACCGCCGACGTCCCAGCGGAAGCGCTCGTCGCCGCGGACGGGGCTTCCGAGTCCCGCTTCGAGGCGGCGGAAATGGAGCTTCCGCTCCTCGGCGACGTCGCGTACTCCGTCCGCGAACCGGAAAAATCCCCCGCAATTTCCGAGAACGACGCGCCGCCGGTCGCCGAAGTGCCGCCGGTCGCCGCAAGCGTTCCACCCGTGCCGGAAGCGCCGCCGGCCCCCGCAAGCGTTCCATCCGTGCCGGACGCGCCGCCGGAGGGGCGTACCGAAGATCCTTCTCTTGTCTCCTTGGCTGCCCCGGCATCGTTGCCGAGGCCGGCGGCGCTCCCCTCGCAGCCGCCCGTCCGCAGCGCCGACGCGTGGGTTCAGACTGCCCGCGAAGCCGAGAGCGCCGGAGACTTTGGGCGGGCCCTTGACGCCGCCGTCGTCGCCGCAGAGACGAGTCCAGAGCGAGGCGATCTCTGGGAACTTGTTGCCGAATTTTCCGAAGCGATCGGCGATGCCGATACCCGCATCGCCGCGAGGATCCGTGCCGTCGCCTGTGCAGGGCGCGGCGGCCGCGCTGGGACGAGCACCCAGACGCAGACCCGCCGCACCGCCGAACTCGATCTCGCCCGCGCCTACGCAGACGCCGGAAAGAAGGACGAAGCCCGCCGGCTCTGGACGCGTCTTTTTGAGGAAAATCCGGCAGATCCCTTGCCGAGCGGGGCCCTGCAGGCCCAGTTCGTCGAAGAGGGGCGCTACGACGCCCTCGCCACGCACCTCGGCCAGCGCATTTCTGCCCTCGCGGCGCGGCCGGATCGCGATGAACTTGAGGTCCGCGCGCTTCGGATGCGCCGCGCGGCCGTCCTCGACGAGCACCTCAGCGCCTTTGCGCTTGCCGCCGAGGAGCTCCTTCGTGTCCTCGATGAGCACGCCCGCTACGAGCCTGCGCTTCGATACCTTGCAGATCTTGAGGAAAAACGAGGGCGTTTCGCCGAGAGTGCGTCCCTCTGGCGCCGGATCCTCGAACAAGAAGGGGACCGGCCTGAACGTTCGACACGCGTTCGCCTCGCCGCCCTCCTTCATCGCCTCGGCCGTGGCGACGAAGCGCTTGCGCTGCTCGACGCAACCCTCGAGGACGACGCCCCCCCGTCGGTGCGAAGTACCGGACTTCGCATCGAAATTCTTCGCTCGCGCGAAGCTTTTGGCGAACTCGGCGATGCCCTCGAAGCCTTTGCCGAATTTGGCGACGACGCCGCATCGGTCCGCGCCGACCTCCTCGTCGAAGCTTCCCAAGCGGCCGCCCGCGTCGGGAACATGTATCTTGCACTAAAACGTGCGCGTCGCGGCGCCGATCTCTGCCCGGAGGCGCCCGGACCCCAGCTCTACGCACGCGGCCTCGAGTACCGGCTGCGCGGCATCGGGACCCCCGACGAGGCGCGCGACACGGCGATCCGCCTTCGGGGAATCCGCGGGATCGAAGACGCAAATGACGAAGCATTGCGAGCATTTCTGCTTGCTGAGTCCCTCGACGGCATCGAAGGGGGCAACGCCGGCCTCCGTGCGCTCGTCGACACGAAGCAGCGCATCGGCTTGCTGCCGCTCGTCGCCCTCGGCCTCGCCGAACGCTACGTCTCCCGCTGGACCTTCCAAGAAGCGCTCCCGTGCTTTCGCGTCGCCCTCGGTGGCGATCTCCTCGGGCTGCGTCGTCGGGGGGCCGTTGCGCTTTCGGCGGCCGACGCGGCGATGCGGGTAGGGGACACCGACTCCTCGCTGCTCTTCCTCGAAGAGGCGGCCAAGGACGCCGATGTGTTTGTGAGCGCCCACCGGAAGATCGCCCAATTGGCGATTCAGCAGGGGGACCTCGTGCGCGCGCGGGCGGTCCTTCGTGCAGTGGCATCGACGGCGGTCGGGGACGAAAAAGCGGAAGCTCTTGGACAACTTGCGCGGGCGCTCTTGAGTTCGTCCGCGGAGAAAAATCGCGAAGAGGGGGTCGTCGTTCTCGGCGAGGCGCTGGAGAGTGCCAATCCCCATTCGGCGCTCGCCGCGACCCTCCGCCAGGAGTTCGCCGACGCGTCGGCCCCTCAAGAGCCGATGACGGTCTTTGACGTCGACGCTGGCACCGACGATGCCGAACCGATCGCCGCCGGCTCCACGGACGAGCAATTTGGCCGGCCATCCTCGAGCCTCGAGGATTCCGGGAATGGCGAGCCGCTCCGCTTCGATATTCCTCTCGATGCGCGCAGTTCCGACGCGCTCCGATCGGCAGAGCCCGACGCGTTCCCCGATCCGGCGTCTCGCCGGGCGGGGACAAACGCGGTCCCCGATCCGGCGTCTCGCCGGGCGGGGATAAACGCGGTCCCCGATCCGGCGTCTCGCCGGGCGGAGACAAACGCGTATTCGGCCCGCGGCTCGCTCACGCCTGCGCCGCCGCTCGTCACCCTTCCGGACGGCTCGACGCTCTTGCGGAGCGCGTTCTCCGATCCGGCGTTTCGCCGGGCGGAGACGAACGCGCTGCCTGATGTGCTCACCGACGTCACCACGCGCGTGGCCGTCTCCCTGGCGGGCGTCCTCCCCGACGATATCGAATCGCTGGTCGCGACCGCCCGAATCCTGGCGGCGGAAGGGCGGTTGGTGGAGGCGGTCCCGTCGCTGGAGGGGGCCGTTCGAAGTGGTTCGGCAGAAGCCGCAGATCTTCTTGCACATTTTTGGGGTATGCGCCCCGATGGTAAGCGCGAGCAGCTGAAGGTGCTCCGTTCTGCCGCCGAGCTCGCCCCGGGCGACTTGGTGCGTCTTGCGCGCGTTCGTGAGGCGGCCCTCGCCGATCACGATCGGACCTACGCGCGCGCCGTCGAACACGTCCTCCGCGCCTTCGATCCGGCCGCCGGTCCGCTTCCGCCGCCGCCGCTTTCCGCGCAAATCGAGCAGCCGGGGCTCTTCCAGCTGCTCCTCCGCCACACGAACGAACCGGCCGGTCGCGCGATGGGTCTCGCCTGGGACGCGGCGAGTTCGGTCTTCCTGCGGCTCGGCCCGCGAGGCGCCCTCGATGGGGCGGTTCGCGTGATTCCGGGCCCCGCATCGACGCTTGGAAAGCTCCTCGATCGCAGTGCCCATTTGTTGGAGGCGCCCAACGTCCCCATTTATGGGCGTTCCGGGGAGACGGTACGCGCGTCGACGGCCCTTGCCGTCCCACCGGCCGGCATTGTGGCCGGTCCGCTCATGGACGAAACCGCCGAACTTCGTTACGCACTTGGCGAGGCACTTGCGTCGGCGCTCCCGCAGAATGCGCTATTGAGTGCGCTCCCTCGGGAACAGGCGAAAAACGTATACATTGCCATTTGTGCTGCCTTCGGGACCGACGGGCCGCCGCCGCGCGATGGCGAGGTGTTGTCGCTCGTGGAAATGCTCTGGCAAGTCGTCCCGCTGGGCACGCAGCGGCGCCTCCGCGATCTCCTCTCGGAGGAGTCCCGCTCGGTGCGCGGCGAGCCGGTCCCCTTTGAGTTGGTCCTCGAGCGGTCCCGGCATACGGCCCGTCGCGTCGGTCTCTTCGTTTCGGGGGATTTCCGGCTCGCGGCGGAGCGCGTCGTTCGCGATCTTGCGCCGAACGAAGTCCTCGATGCGTCGACATTTTCCGGGCTTTGCGAGAGAATTCCGAGTCTTGCCGACTTGTATCGCCTCGCAATCCGCCCCGAATACGCCGACGCGCGATGGCGTGAACCGACCCGCGAGACCCGTCGAATCTCCAGCGGTGGGGTGCGAATTACATGACCCAGGGCGGGCCTCTCTTGCGAATCCGGCCAGCGGCGTCGCTCGCGGCCGCCCTCGCAGTCGTCGTCGTCGGCGTCTCCGGGTGCCTCGTCGTCGAGCCGCCGGGCGACCTCCCGGCGACCCCGGTCCGGCGTCCGACCATTCGCCGAAGCGAGGCCTCGCCGGTCGCTTCTTTCGTGCTCGGCGCGTGGCCGGAGTCGTTTGTCGTCCCCGTTGAGTTGGTCGACGCATCGCAGACCTTTCAATGGCGTGTCTTCGTCGACTACGATCCGGAAGATCGGCGCGTGGAGCCGGCGGTCTTTGGGGCGAGTGCGCCCAACCTTGCCGATCGTAACGGAAACGTTCGCCTCGTCCGTGCGACGGTTCCGGCCCCCACCGACAATGGTCGTTGTCACGTCGTCGAATTCTTGGTGGCGGCGCGGTTTTTGGGCGACCTTGAAGGGCGCACTGCGCACACTCCCGCCGCTCCGGGCGGCGATTCGATCGTCTGGTTTTACAGCCCCGGCGGCGACCTGGCCGGCTGTCCTGTGTACTCTGCAGCGATCGACGCCGGTGCCGACGCCGCCGACGCCGGCTCCGGCGGTGTCGGGACGCCGTGAACGTTCGCCGTTTTTTAGCTCTTTTCGCGATCATCGCCGGGCCGCTCTTCGGCTGCGAGCTGGCGGGGCCGCCGATTCCTGCGAGCGCGGAGAACGCCTGCGACGGCCTGAGCGCCCCCGTTTGTGCCGAGGTTCGCGGGACTTGCGTCGAGGGGCGCTGCGTGATCCCCCAGCGTAGCTATCCGTATTTGCTTGTGGTTTCCCTGCCGTCTTCGTCGCTGTTTGCGCCGGGCTATTCGTTCGCCTTCGACGGGTCTACCGCCTCGCCGTTCCCCTTCGGCAAGACGCCGAAATGCCCCGACGCGAGCTGCTTTACGCTGCCGACGCTTGCCGTCGCCGAGGGGCGCTACGACGTCACCGTCGCCTCCGCCAGCGACCTCGGTGCTGCCGTCGGGGTGACGAGCGGGCCGCCGGTGACCATCCCCAGTCGTGTGAGTTTTCGCCCACGGTGGCTCTTTGAAGACGGCACAACCTATGACGCCGCCGAGCTCGGGTTGCCGCTCCTACCGCTCTTCGCCGACCCTACTCCCCAGCCGCCGACGGCGACCGCGCGTGGCCCCTTCAACGGGCCGGTCCAGAGCTACCGTGCCTACCTTCCACCGGGAAGTTCCTACGAAATCGATGCGTTTCCCGCTGCGCCCTACGAGGCGTCGCTCCCGCCACGCGCGGAAGTCGCCGTCCCCGAGCAGGCGACGCTGCTCCTCGGCGAGAGCGGTCGATCGCTCGACGACGCCGCGTTTCGGACGACGCTGATTGCTCGAGACAGCGGCCCCCTTGATGGATTTCAAACGTGGCTTGAAGATTCCGTCGGCGGCCGCCGAATCTCCGCGCTCGAGACGCTCCGCGGAATTTCTACCTCGGTGACCTATCGGACGCTCGGGCAGGCGCCCCGCTTTGACGTCGACAGACCGACCGTCAATCTTGTCGTCGCACCGCCGCCGGGGACGATCACGTTGCCGACGCTCGTCGCCAACCAGGTCTCCGGGCGCGTCTCCGATTCGGTCCGCTATCCGCAGCTCCCGCCGCCGGTAACTGTCGCCGGCTACGTGGGCGATTTTAGCAAAATCGCAGCTTTGTCGACGATTCGTTTCCGGGCGACCCGCATCGACACCGCCGAGTCGGGGACGATCGGCCGCGCCCTTCGCTACGACGTCACCGTCCGCACCGACGACAACGGCCGCTACACCACGATCTTGCCGCCGGGCACCTACAAGGTCGATGTCACCCCCGCTAGCGCTCGGCTTGGCCTGCAAACGTTCGATTTGATTGTTCCTCGCACGAAGCTCGAAAAGACCTTTCTTTTGCCGCCACGCGTGACGGTTGGCGGCATTGTTCGCCTTTGGAACGGTGCCCCACTCGCGTTTGGGCAGGTTTCGTTTGTTCCGTCGGGCTCCTACCGCTCGGCGAAAATACGCGGCGAAATTACCCTCCCGCCGCGGCCGGCGCTGGCGACGATCGGCGCCGCCGGTGGCTATGCCGCGCGCCTCGACCCGGGCACCTACGACCTCGTCGTCGAACCGGCACCCGGCGGCGTCCTCCCCCGCACCGTGCGGACCGGCTTCGTCGTCGCGGCCCCTGTCGACGTGAATTCGGTGGCGGCTGCCACCGTCCCCGATGTCGTCGTCCCGCCGCCGACACCCATCCCGTTCCTTCTGCGCGATCCGTCCTCCAAACTTCTTCCGCGCGCGCTCGTACGCGCCTATGTTCGGCAGGCTTCGGAGACCGCCTACATCGAGATTGCCGCGACGGTTGCGGACGACGACGGCTCCGCGACGCTCTTTCTCGGCGACGCCCCCACCCCCATCGCCCCTCGCTGAAGCCTCGCGTATGCACCCTACCGACCACAGCACTCTCGCCTCTCTTTCGCGGCTCATCGAGCGCACCGCCTCCTCCGAAGGGGTCGAGGGGGGACCTTCGATTCTCTCGCTCGCCGCCGTCTCGTTCGGCCGCCTCGACGACCCGGAATCGACGATGCCAACCGGCTTTGATTCGCGGGCGGTTCGGATTTTTGAAAGCGTCGTTGAAGCCGCCTACTTGGTCGCGATCGCCGATGGCGTCTTCGACGAAATGGAGCGGCACACGTTTTCGCGGGTCGTCGCCGCGGCGACGGGGGGAAGAGTTGAGGAAAATCGGGTAGAAGCGCTCGTTGGCTTCCTCGCAAATCTTCACAAAGAGCAGGGGACACCTGCGCGCATTGCGCGCCTCGTGGAGCCGCTCAGTTCCGACGATCAGTTGTGGGAGGCGCTACGAGTCGCCTCCCTTCTCGCGGCGGCAAGCGACGGAATCCAGGACGCGGAGCGCGACGTCATTCGCGCCATCGCCGTCGCCCGTGGCGCCGACGTCTCCATCGCCGACCGCGCGATGGACGAGGCCCGCGCCCACCTCGGCAAGTAGCCTCGCGACACCGTGCAGAATGCAGGGAAAAGCCTGCGCTCTGCACCTAATTGTTAGAGGGCCGAGCGGGCGAGGGCGAAAAGTTCCGCCTCTCCGTCGTTTCCTGCGGCGCGCGCTTCGTCTTCGAGGGACGCCAGCAGCTCCCGCTGGCGGGGCAGGAGCGCCTCGCGCCGGTCTTCGGGGGCGTCTTCGAGCCGTGCGGAAAGGAGCGCGAGGAGTTCAAGGCCGCGGCCCCGTTCTCGCAGGAGGCGCGCGAGTTCGTCGGCGATGCGGTCGTCGGCGGGATCGAGCCGGAGGCGCGCGGTGAGCTCTTCGATGCGCCCCTCCGCTTCGGCCTCCGAAAGCACCGGCGCGCTTGGTGGCGGCGGCACGCTCGCGGGGGCGGGCGGTCGCGAACGGACGGGCCCGAGTGGAAGTGGGCCCGCCGTCT
>DYPH01000026.1:15025-52995 GCA_020720045.1 Sorangium cellulosum
CTCGCGACGCCTCTGCCAGGGAATTCGCTGGCGGTCGCGAACGGACGGGCCCGAGTGGAAGTGGGCCCGCCGTCTCTCGCGACGCCTCTGCCAGGGAATTCGCTGGCGGTCGCGAACGGACGGGCCCGAGCGCTTCGACGGGCGGCTCTGCGAAAAAGTGTGTTTGTTCGCGCGTCGAAGCGGCAGCAACCGCTGCGCGCAAATTCGGTAGCCGGACGGAGACCTCCGCCAGGAATTGAGCAATGTCTGTCGCTTCTGGCGTGAGCGCCTGCGCCTCTCGCGCGAGCCGCATCGCTGCCGCTGCGTCGCCGCGAAGGGCCAACTCCATGCGTGCCCCCTGCATCAATCCCACCGCCGAGCCGACGTGGCGTCGCTCCCGCGCAACGTGGGCGAGGCGGGCATAAGCAAGCGATGCTCCTGCCAAATCTCCGCACGCCGCTCGGTACTTTGCTTCGAGGGACCGCGCCTCGGGGGCCGCGACCGCGTGCCGGGCGACGTAGGCGACTTTGCTCACCGCCGCCGGCGCGTCTCCGAGCTTCTCGGCGAGTGCCTCGGCCCAGTGGACGCGACTGTGGGAGAGATCGAGACCTTCCTTCTCCCCGAGCTCAATCGCCTTTTCAAACAGCGCAACGGCCCGCGCTACGCGGCCCGCTCGGAAAAGTGCGTAGCCAAGGCCGGCGAGCGCAAACGGCTCGTCGGGGACCCACCGCAGGGCACGCTCATGGAGCTTGGCCGCCTCGGCGACGAATCCGTAATGATTCCAGCGATCTCCCGCATGCCGGGCGACGCGATATCGCTCGCGATCGGTCGCCGCGGCGAGCTCCAAGAAATGGACGTCGGAGAGGGCATCTTCGACCTGTCCGGTGGCGAGGCGTGCGTCGATCCGCGCCCAGCGGGCACTCGTCGCTTGCGGCGCCCAGGCGAGCGCCTGATCGAGGAGCGGGAGGCGCCCCCACGGTTCGTCGGCGCAGTCGGCGGCCGCCTCAAACAGGGCGCCGGCGAGCGGTGCGAGCGGCTCTGTTTCCGCCGCATGGACGTAGGCCGCCTGCGCGCGCGTGCGGTGCCCCGCTTCGAGGGCGACGTCCCCCTCCAGCGCACCGAGGAGCCGGCCACGGAGGCCCGCCGCCCGCTCGTCGAGGAGTGCGAGCGCCACTTCGGCGCGCCCGCCTGCGGAGGCGTCGATGGCACAAAGCCTCGTAATTACGCCGCCATGCCCGGGAGCGCCGGCGAGGAGGCGGAGCGCTTCCGTCCGTGCGCCTTCCCGATCGCCAGCGAGCAGTGCGTCGTCGACGCCGGCGAGATAGGTGCATTCTTCAAAGATTGGGACGCAAACCAATTCGGCGGCCGGCGGCGTGCCGTGATCGGCGAGGCGGAGGGTCGCGACGCCCCCTTCCGTGGTGAATCGTGAAGGCGTCAGCGCGGCGACGTCCGGCGTGCGCGCGCCCCCCTTCGGGAAGAGATCGCGCGCGACCGTCTGGGCGACTGCCGAGAGCCGGTAGAGGCCGCCGCGACGGTCTGCGAGCGCTCCGAAGACCCCCGCAGCGACCCGCGCGGCGAGCACGGGGGCCGGCTCGGTGAGGCCGATCCCGCGAGCGTCGTGGATCGCGAAGGCGACCGTCGTCCCCCCCTCGGGGTCGGTCGTTGTCGTCGAAGCGACCGGTCCAAAAGCGATTGAAAATGCGAGAACTTTCGCGCGCTCGCCCTGGCCCCAAAGATCCGGGGTGTTGGCGATGGCGAGGTGGAAAAGTGGACCGTCGAATTGAACGACGACTTCCGGTGTCGTCGCCACCAGCAGGCCACGGAGTTTCGGCGCGAGCCAGCGACTGAGGTCGTGGGCGGTCGCTTCGACGGTGAGCCGTACGAGTCGGCCGCGCTTATGGCGGAAGCGCGCGAGGCCTCCCGTGACGTCGACGGGGAATCTTACCTGGTCGAGGGCGGTCGTCGCCTCGGTCACCGTCACCGGGCCGACCTTCCACGGCGCCCCAAGCTCCAGTCCAAGGCCCGATTTCGCAATCGCCAAGCGGAGAAGCGGCGTGTCGGTCGCCGCCTCAACGGTCGTCGCGTCGGCCGACCGCGAACGCACCTTCGCCGCCGCGGACAAACCCGCTCGCCGATCCGGCGTCTCGCTGGGCGGGGACGTGTCGGCCGTCGGCGCGGTCGGGGGGAGTGGGCGATGAGTCATTGGGGCTGCTTCCCCTTCGTCCGCGGAGCTTCTCGGCCGCGATCGCTGGGGCGCGCAGGCTAGCAAGCACCTCCGTCGCCGGGAAAAAAACCTGGGTGCGAGCGGAGATGATTCGAGGTAACGACCGCCCCGTGCGCGCCGTCGACCTGCTTGCCACCGCCTTCCGAGACGCACTCTCGGGCTACGAGGAGCGCCCTGGCCAGCTCCGGATGGCGGAGGCGGTCACCAAAGCGCTTGAGAGCGAAAAGCACCTTTTCGTCGAAGCGGGGACCGGCACCGGGAAGACCCTCGCCTATTTGTTGCCGGCGATTCTATCCGGCAAGAAGGTCATTATTTCGACGGCAACAAAAGCGCTTCAAGAGCAAATTGTTCTGAAGGATCTTCCGTTGGTAGCCGATGTGCTCGCCGAGCACGGCGTCGTCGTTCAGGCGGCGATGATGAAAGGGCTCGGCAATTATCTCTGCCGCCGGCGCCTCGCCGAGCACGCAGCGAGCAGCAACGACCCGCTCGCCGCCCTCGTCGTCCAATGGGCGCGAGAGACGGAATCGGGCGATCTTGCAGAGCTTTCTCGGATTCCCGAAGGCTCGGAGACCTTCGCGGCCGTCCGCTCGGGCACCGATACCCGCATCGGTGCAAACTGCAGCTACTACGACGAGTGCTTCGTCACCCGAATGCGAAAAGCGGCGGAAGACGCGCGTATCGTCGTCGTGAATCATCATTTGTTTTTCGCCGATTTGGCATTGAAATCGGGGCCAAATGGCGACTACGCCTCGGCACTTCCCCCCTACGATGCCGTCATTTTTGACGAGGCTCACCAGATGGAGAGCGTCGCGACCGAGTTCTTCGGAACGCGGGTTTCGTCGGCAAAGGCTTTTGATATTCTCCGCGACGCCCGGAAGGCCTTAATGGCGGCCGGCCTCCTGGACGCGCGCGGCGAGGGGGCGATCCGTCCCGCCCTCGACGGCGCCCATGAGGCGACCAATCGTTTCTTTGAGGCTTTCCGCGATGGCGCAACGAGCGGAGGTGAGCAGCGGAGGCCGCTCCTCAAAGAGGATTTCAACGAAGCAACGCTCACGCTTCGCGGAAAATTTGACGCGAGTCTCGACGCGGTCGGCGCCTACTGCGAAGCCCACGGATCCCACGAAGCGCTCGTCCTCGTTGCGCGCCGCACGAAGGAGTACCGTGCGGCCCTCGACGGAATCATCGCCCTCGTCCTCAAGGCAGGGTCGCTCCGACCAGCCCCGCCGAGCGAGGATGATGACGAACCGTCGAGCGCCGAAAAGAACCCTGAAACCAAGGGTTTCAAAGAGTGGGACCCCTTCGCCGGAACGAGCGCCTGGATCGAGTGGCGGGAGCGCAGCGTCGTGCTTGGTGCCAGCCCCGTCGAGCCGGCGCTCCTCCTTCGTCGCCACTTATGGTCGAAGATCCCCTCGGTGATCGCCACGAGCGCGACGCTCGCAACCGCAATTGGTGCGAACCGCGCGCCGACGTTCTCCTACGCAAAGGCGCGTCTCGGCGCCCGCCAAGACACCGATGAGCTTTTCGCCGCTTCGCCGTTCTCCTACGAGAAGGTTGCGGGATTGTTCGTACCGCTCACCGTGCCCGAGCCTTCCGATCCTGCCTTTGAAGGGGCTGCCTTCGAGGAGATGGTGCGATTGATTGAGCTGACCGGTGGGGGCGCCTTTGTGCTCTGCACCTCCAGTCGTGCGATGCGGCGCTACGCGGAGCTCCTGCGGACAAGAGTTGCAAACCCGGTCCTCTGCCAAGGGGAGGGGGCAAAGCACGCGATCCTCTCCCGCTTCCGGAGCCGCGAGGATTGCGTGCTCGTCGCCACGATGAGCTTCTGGGAAGGGGTCGACGTCCCCGGGCGCGCACTCCGTCTGGTCATTCTCGACAAGATCCCCTTCGCAGTCCCGAGCGATCCGGTGTTTAAGGCCCGCTGCGAGAAGATTGAGGAGCAGGGGGGGAATGCGTTCTCTCAGCTCTCGGTACCGATGGCAGCGATTACCCTTAAACAGGGGTTCGGTCGATTGATTCGCAGCGAGCGCGACACAGGAATCGTCGCGATCCTCGATCGGCGGCTCCGAGAAAAAGGCTACGGGAGGACGCTCCTCGCAAGCTTGCCGCCGGCTCGGCGAATCGCAACGTTTGAAGATCTTACAAGATTTTGGGCGGTTGTCGAAGGCCGCCGCGAAGCCCGCGAGAGCGATCAGAGGTCGGCTGTGTAAGGAAAGACCTCGGTGGCAGGCGTCGCTTCAATTAGATTAAAATTGCCTGCGTTGAAGACGATATCGCCGCCATCGATCTCGGTCAGTACGTCCCGGAAGCGCGCACCATAGATGATCGCCGGGGCCTCAAACGAATGCTGGCCGTGAACCGTCTGTCCGGTGGTTTCGTCGGTCCCCATCACGCTGACGAGAATCTCTGCTTCGTCGGCGAGCAGGGAGTCGGGCGTCGCCCCAAAGAGCGGGCTGCTCGCATCGACGCGATGCAGGAGGTTCCACGACCGTGAGAGGGCGGCGATGCGATCACGTACCGGGACGAGCGGCGTCAATTCGTAGAAGGTGACCCCTTCGGCGGTCTTCCGGGTGCGCATCAAATCGAGGTGAACCCGTGCCTCTACAATCCGATTTCCGCGATCATTTCCGAGGCGCACCGAGAGCGTAGGCATGCCATCCCAGAGGGTGACGACCGCCTGCGGCGCGAAAATGAGGCGCCCCTTTACCTGGGAAAACTTGGCGAAAATCATTCCCGTGCAGAGTGCAACCAAAACGAGGCTGTAGACCGATTCGGCGACGACGACGAGATGGGCCGCCAGGGACGAGGGGACCATCGACCCGTAGCCGATCGTCCCCATCGTCTGGACGCTGAAGAAAAAAGCTTGTGAAAAAGAGTGGTTGGGTAGTCCTTGGACGCCGCCAACGAGTGCGTATAGGGCTGCAAAGAGGGCGTTCGACGCCAGGTAAACGGCGGCGATGACCCCGATGGCGGAGCCCCACGAGAGGCCTAGAAACCTGTGATAGCCGTCGCGAAAGGGGCGGAAGGGCGCGCCAACGACTCGAATTTCATAGGTTCCTGTCGGCACCCGGCCGCGTTCCTTCCGAGCGCGGAGGTAGCGGGAGAGGCGTTCGCGTCGAATTCCGCGCCGTCTCCCGCTTCGCGGACGGACGCGGTCGGTGGCTCGCGGTCGGCGGTGAGCATCCATCGGAGCGCGCTCCGTACCACCGGTTTGCGCGCCACGGCATCGCTGCGGCGCACGCGCAAAGCGGCAAATTGATCTATGGTGCGCCGCGTCGCCTCCCGAGACGGTCCCGCTCCCCGTTTGGAGCCGCGGGCGTCGCCGCCGCCAGCATCGTCGCGGGCGGACGGTCCGATGGGCCGAATTTACCTGAGGAAATGCCATGAGCCAGATCGTGAATGTCATCGCACGCGAGATCCTCGACTCTCGCGGGAACCCGACCGTGGAAGTCGACGTCGAGCTCGATGGTGGCGGCTTTGGCCGCGCGGCCGTCCCGAGCGGCGCTTCGACCGGCGAGCATGAAGCGGTCGAACTTCGCGACGGCGACGCCAAGCGCTACCTCGGTAAGGGGGTTCTGAAGGCGGTCGAGAACGTAAACACGATCCTCGGTCCGTCGGTCACCGGCGAAGATGGGTTTGATCAGGTCATGGTCGACCGGGTCCTCCTCGATGCCGACGGGACGAAAAACAAGGGGAAGCTTGGCGCAAATGCGCTTCTCGGCGTCTCGATGGCGGTCGCAAAGGCGGCCGCCGATGAGCTCGGTGTCCCACTGTGGCGCTACCTCGGCGGCGCGAATGCGCGCGTCCTCCCGACGCCGTTGATGAACATCCTCAACGGCGGCACCCACGCCGACAATGGTCTTGAATTCCAAGAATTCATGATTGTTCCCGCCGGCGCGCCGACGTTTCCGGAAGCGCTCCGCGCCGGTGCAGAAGTCTTTCACGCGCTCAAGAAGGGGCTCGCTTCGAAGGGGCTCACGACGGCGGTCGGCGATGAAGGCGGCTTTGCGCCCCGCCTCGGGACGAACGCAGACGCGCTCGCCGCGGTGACCGCCGCGATTGAAAAGGCAGGCTACAAGCCGGGGAAAGACATCTTCCTCGCCCTCGATTGCGCGGCGAGCGAGTTTTACGACAAGAAATCTGGGACCTACACCTACGACAAGAAGCAGATCTCGCCGGACGAGCTGCTTGCTGCGTACACGAAGCTCGCCAGCGACTTTCCGATCGTCTCCATCGAAGATGGCTTTGCCGAAGACGATTGGGATTCTTGGAAGAAGATGACCGACCAGTTGGGCAAGAAGATCCAGCTGGTCGGCGATGATCTTTTCGTGACGAACACCGACCGCCTCGCGCGCGGCATCGACGGCGGCTTCGCAAATGCGATCCTCGTGAAGGTCAATCAGATCGGGACGCTGACCGAGACCCTCGAGTCGATCCGGATGGCGAAAGATGCCGGCTACGGCGTGATCATCAGTCATCGTTCCGGCGAAACCGAAGACGCCTTTATTGCCGATCTCGCGGTCGCGACGAACGCCGGCCAGATCAAGACCGGCAGCTTGTCGCGCTCCGATCGCGTCGCCAAGTACAACCAGCTCCTTCGCATCGGCTACGAACTTGGCGACGGTGCCGTTTACGCAGGGAAAAAACTTCTTCGGAAGTGAGCCCACCTGCGCGCTTTCTCGCGCACCGGAGCGACGCGATTTGCCCGAATTGGCGAATCGCGTCGTTCCCTTTTTGTGCCGAATTGGGGATAGTTCCCGACGGCCATGCCCCTCGACCGCACGCTTCTCTCCCACCTTCTTCGCGAAGGGGCGACCGATCTCGCCCTCGTCGGTGGACGTCTCCCAAGTGTACGTATTTCTGGGAAATTTGAAGCGATTGATTCCGTCGCACCGACCTCGGATGAGTTGCTGACCTTCCTCTTCGCCGTCGGCGGCAGTCGCTACCTCGAGGACCTTGGGCCTCGCCCGGTCAGTTGGCGAAATCGCTCGGAGGGGGTTGGCTCTTTGCTGTTTTCTGCGCTCTCCAACAACGATGTCGTTCAGGCAAAGGTGGTGTTGGAGCAACGGGATCCGAAGGGCGTGGCGCGGAGCGCGTTCAAGGCGGACCCGAGCGCGCGAGATGCGCCAAAGCCGGCCGCAAATCCCCAAGGCGTTGTGATTTCTGAGGGGCCAGGCATCCGCACGGAGATGCCGACGACCCAGCTGAAGAAGGCGGCCCCGGTTGTCGCGGCGGGGAGGCCCTCGGCTCACGACCTCCCAAAGGTCGAGTTGCCGGCCGTCGACCTGCCGCCCCTGCAGCTCGCCGATGATCCGCGCAGGCAAGACCTAATTGCCACGCAACCATCGAGAAAAGTAGAGCATTTCCTTCCGCCGGAGGAGAACGCGCCCCCCTCGTCGGACGGCGAGCCGCCGTCGGCGACCAACCCGTTTGGACACTCGATGGCGATGGCGCCCGTCCAGACGTTCGTCGCCCAATTCGCGGCGAACTTCGCGGCAGAGACGGCGGAAAAGGCGAAGTCGCTGCCCCCGCCGCCCCCTCCTGGGGCGAGTTCACGGTCGTTCCCGCCGCCCGGAAATTCGTTGGCGGGACGCGCCCCCGAGGCGGCAAAAGAGAACCCTGGCACGCGCCCTTCGGTGCGCGCGGTCCCGATCGCCGTGGTTGTAGCCGGCGTCGCGCCGCAGCCGGCCCCTGCGCCATTTGTTCCGGCGCCGGCGCCACCGATGCCGGACGTCTTTGGAGCGATGCTCACCGGCCTCCGTCGACGTCGTGCGAGCGATCTCCACGTCGTCGCCGGCCGACCGGCTCTTTTTCGCGTCGCCGGTCAATTGGTGCCCGAAGGGCCGGTCCTCGATCCAAAGCTCGTTTCGCAGATTGTTCAGGCGATCGTCCCGATGGCACGAAAGCAGTCGCTCGAAGAGTTGGGGGCGACCGACTTTGCCTATGAGTCGCCTGCCCACGGGCGCTTCCGCGTGAACGCATCTCGGCAGCGCACGGGATATAAGCTGTGCATGCGTGCAATTCCAACGGAAGTTCCGACGCTTACGTCGCTCGGTTTGCCGCAGGGGCTCGCCGCCGCCATCGGTCACCACCAAGGGCTCGTGCTCGTTACCGGACCGTCCGGCCACGGGAAGACGACCACACTTGCTGCACTGCTCGACCTCGTCAATGCGCGGAGTCCCCAGCACGTCATTACCGTGGAAGACCCCGTTGAATTCGTTCATCCGCGCAAGCAGGCGGTGCTCTCCCAGCGGGAAGTTGGCAGCCACACCAAGACCTTTCAATCTGCCTTGAAGGGGTCGTTGCGCGAAGACCCCGACGTCATTGTCGTCGGCGAACTACGCGACGTCGAAACGGTGAAAATGGCGCTTTCAGCGTCGGAGACGGGGCACCTTGTCCTCGCCACCATGAACGCGCCGAGCGCCGCGAAGACCATCGATCGCTTGATCGACATGTTCCCCCCGGCCGACCAGGCCCAGGCCCGCGTGACGCTTGCCGCCGCGCTCCGGATGGTCGCCTGCCAGCGTCTGGTTCCGAGCGCCGATGGGCATGGGCTCCATGTCGCTTGCGAAATGCTTCCGGGGAGTATCGCGCTCTTCTCGCTCATTCGCGACGGCCGTACCTTCCAGATTCCCAGTTTGATGCAGCGAGGAAAAGCCCTCGGAATCGTTCGCCTCGACGAGTCTCTTGCGGAACTCGTGTTCCGGGGAAAGGTCTCGCTTGAGGAGGCAAAGGCCTTCGCCGAGAGCGCGACCGACCTCGAAAACTTCCTGAACGTTCTCCGGAAAGGCTGATTGAGCCATGCCGAAAATTGATGTCTGGTTCGACGCACTCCTTGCAAAGGGCGGCAGCGATCTCCACCTCTCCCCCGGCTATCCGCCGCTCCTGCGCGACAAGGGGGTCCTCGTCCCGCTCAACGACCGCAACGTCTCCGCCGACGAACTCCGCGGTATTCTCTACGAGTTGTTGACGCCCGAGCAGCGCCGGAAAATCGACGAAGACTGGGATCTCGATTTCGCCTGGGAGCACGGCACGGTCGCTCGTTTTCGCGCGAATTACTTGCAGAAAACGACGGGGCTCGGCGCGGTTTTCCGCGTCATTCCGAGCAAAATTAAGACGCTCGAAGACCTCGGGACGCCGAAGGTTCTCAAGACGCTCGCCGACAAGCGCGCCGGTCTTGTTCTTGTTACCGGCCCGACCGGCTCGGGAAAGAGCACGACGCTCGCCGCGATGATCGACCACATCAATCGCACGCGCAACGCACATATTCTTACCATCGAAGACCCGGTAGAATTCGTGCATGAATCGCGGAAGTGCCAGGTGACCCATCGCGAGATCGGCGTCCATGCGGCGACCTTCCAAGACGCGATTCGGAGCGCTGGTCGCGAAGATCCGAACGTCGTCCTCGTCGGTGAGCTCCGAAACAACGAAACGATGAAGCTGGCGCTCCAGTTGGCGAGCTACGGCATTTTGGTCTTCGCGACGGTCCACACCAACAGCGCCCCGTCGACCATCGACCGCATCATCAATGCGTTCCCCGCGGAAGAGCAGGGGCAGGTCCGCGGGATGCTCGCCGAAGGGCTCTCGGGCATCGTTGCCCAGCAGCTTTTGCGCACGAAAGACGGGAAGGGGCGCGTCGCCTGCCACGAAGTTCTTGTGGGGACAGGCGGCGTTGCGGCACTGATTCGCGAGGGGAAGACGATCCAGATCCTGAATCTCATGCAGGGTGGTGGGTCCCTCGGCATGCAGACCCTCGACTCGGCCCTCGAAAAGTTGGTCCTCGACGAAGTCGTGACCTTCGCGACCGCCTGGGAGCGCGCGAGCGACCGCGAGGGGCTCACGCGCGCCATCAAAATGCGGCGGCCCGAGCTCGTTCCGCAGAACCTTGAGCATTGAGCCGCCGCCGCGCGGCAGCGATCACGCAGCCCGGACGTCGATGATCTTGAAGAGATCGACGTCGACGAGGCCGTGATCGGTCAGCTTGAGGCTCGGAATGACTGGGAGGCTGAGGAAGGCAAGCTGCAGGAACGGTTCAGGAACTTCGCAGCCGATCGCCTTCGAGGCGGCGCGCAGGGCACGTAGCTTCGTTTCAACTTCCTTCGGATCGGCGAGCGACATCAATCCGCCGAGCGGCAGCGGGAGCATTTCGAGAACGGCGCCGTCTTTCACGACGACAAACCCCCCACCGACCTCGATCAATGCCCGCATGGCGACGCGCATCTCTTCGACGTCGGTGCCGACGGCGACCAGGTTGTGGCAGTCGTGGCCGACGCTCGACGCGATCGCTCCGGTCAACGTCCCAAAGCCGGTGACATAGCCGTTGGCGGGGCGCCGTCCGTGGCCGTGGCGCTCGACGACGGTGAGCCGGGCGACGCCGGGCGCGTCGTGGGCCATCACGTGGCGGTCGGTAAGGATGCGCCCCGGGCGGACGCCGATGACGTGCACAGAGCCGCTCGGGCCGAGCAGGTCGGCCGCCTCCGGGACGCTCGCCTTCATCGAGTTGCCGTGGTCGAAAGCGATGGATTCATGGGCAATTTCGTTGGCGGGGATGCCTGCGCGATACACCTGTTCGATGGCGACCGTGTCGGCGTCGCCGAGGAGAACGAAGTCGGCGCGGAAGCCAGGGGCAATGGCGCCGATGCGCTCGCGGGTGCTGGGGCCGGCGAGGCCGTAGTGCAGGGCCGGCCCGTAGGAGGCGGCGCGGAAGGCGATTGGCGCCGGGATGCCGTGGGCGATCGCTTTCCGGACGAGGTGATCGAGGTGGCCTTCCTCGGCGATGTCGAGCGGGTTACGGTCGTCGGTGCAAAAGCCAACTTTCGTTACGTTTTCGGCGATCAAGAGCGGGTAGAGCGCGTCGAGATCTTTGGCGACGGACCCTTCGCGGATCCAGACCGCGATGCCGTTTTCGACCTTCTCGCGGGCTTCGTCGAGCTCACTGCTCTCGTGGCAGCTGGTAATCCCCGCGCACGCGTAGGCGGCGAGGTCGTGACCGCGAAGCAGCGGCGCGTGGCCGTCTTTGGGGCGGTCGGTGAACGCTTCGAGTTTCGCGAGCATCCCGGGGTCGCCGTGCAAAATCCCGGGAACGTTCATCAATTCGGCGAGCCCGAGCGCCTTTGGGTGGGTCGCGAGGCGGGCGAGGACGTCCGCTTCAATCGAACCTCCGCCGTTGGTCTCCATCGTCGTTGCGGGGACGCAGCTGCTCATCATGACGCGAAGATCAATCCCCGTTTTTTCTGCAGCGGCGAGGAAGAAGGCCAGCCCGCGCTCCCCCTGAACGTTCGCAAGTTCATGGGGATCGCAGATGGCGGTCGTCGTCCCGCACGCAAGTACCGTCTTTGAAAAAGACCAAGGCGAAAGGAGAGAACTCTCGACGTGAACGTGGGCGTCGATAAAGCCGGGTACGAGGCATTTGCCGGTGCCGTCGACGGTGCGCAGCCCCTTGGGGCCCCCGGTGCGCGTGGAGACGATGGTACCGCCGCTTACGGCGACGTCGCCCAGCAGGAAGCGACCGGTAAATACGTCGAGAAATCGGACGTTTCGGACGACGAGATCGGCGACATCGAGACCACGGGCGACGCGAATTCGGGCGGCGAGCGACATGCGCGCAGCCTACGACGTTTGACGGGCCTTCGGCGCGTTCAGATTGCGAGCGGGACTTCGGGGCCGAGCATGACCGTCACCGGACCGTCGTGATCGAGGAGGTCGCCGTCGAGCATGAAGCCGGTTTCATGCGCATCCGAGCGAAAAATTGCTTCGCGGGTGTAGCCGTCGCAGGCGACCGTCGGCCCGAAGCGCAGGCCGAGGCGGATGCGCGGGAGGGCGCCGACGAGGGCGGCAGCGTCCCCATGAATGCCGATCACGTGGAAGCGATCCCGGCGGGCGAGGGCAAGCGGAAAAGGCCGGAATCCTAAGCCAATTTGGGGGACGGTCCCAACAAGCACCGAGAGCCAGCGCCGAGATTCCCAGAGCTCCCCCTCGCCAAATTCGACCGCCCCGTTCCAGCCGGCGGTCACTTCGTGGGTCGTCGCTGCGAAGCGCGGAAAGACCGTTCCGAGGGCGGAGCGCACGAGCACGTCGGCACCGGTGAGCGCCGTCGGATCTTCCGTGCGGTAGTAGGTGCGCAAGAAGTTGTAGACTGCACCGGTCCCCGCGAGGAAACCGAGGCGTCCGTTGCCGAGCGGCGAGCGCGGCCCCAGCGCGGCGGCGGCTGCTTTGGACCGATTCGGGAGCGATCCCGGGAAGATGCTCGGCTGGCCGCTCGGCTCATTTTCAGCGTCGAAGGCGGGCTTCACGGCGCGGACGTCGAGGGTCCGCGCGACGGTGATCGGAACTTTTCCCGCGCTCTGGGCGGCAACAACGCGGCGAAGCAGCGCCTCGGGGCTCCGCCTTGCAACGCCGATCCCGTTGGCGACGGTGTTCATCGTGCCACCGCGCAAAAAGGCGATCGTCGGCATGCTCGCGTCGCCGTAGGGGCCGCGGAGAGCGCCGATCACGCGCCCATTTGTGCCGTCGCCGCCGGCAACGGCGACAAGATCGACCCCCGCTTCCTTGAACTCCTGGGCCGCCGCATCGAGCTCCTCCTGGGAGCCCACGAAGCGCGGAAGGGCGTTTGCCCCCGCAATAGTCGCAAGTCGCCGAAATAGCGAAGGATCTTTGCGATTCCCCCGGCTTAGGCGACTGGCAATGAGTCCGATGCGTCCAGGTTTTCCAGGGGTCCCCACAGGGGAGCGGTCGGTAACCTGGCACGCGGTCCCGGTCAATCACCACCGCCATTTCCACTGCATTGGCCGGTCGCGCCACCGGCACGCTTGTCGCGGGAACTTCCTTGGGACTACGACCTCCCCCCATGGGAATTGCCTTTCACCACGCCGATCGCCGGGTTCTTCGCGTCGAAGGGGGGGACCGCCTCCCCTGGTTGAACGGCCTCGTGACTTGCAACCTCACCCGCGCGCTGCCCGGAGGAAGTGCCGGATACGGCTTCATCGTCGAGAAGAAGGGGAAGATCGTGACCGATCTCTTCATTCTCGCGACCGATTCGGCCTTCTTTCTTGCCATGCCGCGGGAGCGCGCGGAAGAGACCTTCGCTATCCTCGACAAACACCTCTTCTCCGAGGACGTCGAACTCACTTTCGATGACGATGCTCGCGTCGTCTCTTTCCATGGTGCCGAGGCATCTACTGTATTTCCAGATGCTTATGCGGGGGGCGCCTGGGATCCCTTCGGCGCCGGCGGCGTACTTTCCGTCGGTCTTGCGGAAGCATTTGCGGATGTCTCTCTCGCTCCGGAAGAGGCCTTTGCACGTTTCCGCTTCGATACATTCCTGCCCAGAATCGGCATTGATTTTGACGGTGAACTTCTCCCCCACGAAGCCTCCCTCGACGCGGTCGGTGTCGCCTTTGACAAGGGGTGTTACCTCGGTCAGGAAGTCCTCTACATGCTCGAACACCGCGGCAAAGCCCGCCGGCGTACCGTCGTCGTTGCGACGAGCGCCCGCGATGCGGTCACGCTGCCGCCCGGCACCGAGGTGCTCGCTGCCGGAGACGCCGTCGGTACGCTTCGGATGCCGTTCCTCGATGACGATGGCGTCCGCGCCTTCGCCCTCGTGAAGAGCGCGCAGGCGGTTGTCGGCAACACCTTCATCGCCAGCGGGCACACGTTCACCGTCGTTTCGACGGAGCCCCACTGGGCCCCGGCGGCAACGTGAGTCGAAAATTGCGGCGAAAGCCCGTTAGATCTTGCGTTCGAGCTTGAAGCGTCGGCGCCCGGGAGTGGCGCTGTCGACCTCTTTCACGCGGAGCATTTCGAGGGCAATTTCTTTAATTTTTCCATCGCGTTCGAGCTTGAGATGGATCCGTTCCCCTTCGGTTTTGATCACCTCGCAGCGACCGAAGGCGAAGTGTTCGGCGATGTCTCCGCGCGCGGGGATCAAACCGGGATCTGCCGCTGCTGCCATCATCGGGCGCGCCGGGCGAATGAGGTCGGCGCGTCGATCGGCGGCCGATTTGGGGATCGCAGGCGGAGCGAAGGTCGAGTGGGACGGGTCCTGCTCGGCGCTCGCTTCGGCGACGGCGGTCCAATCGGCGGAGGCGAGGGTGGGGGGGGCCTTGCGTCGTTCGCCGCCCCCCTTTGCGGCCGGCTCCGTCGGGGGAGTGCTCCCGCGAGGTGCCTGTTTTCCTTGAGAATAATTTACCGCCGGCTCGCGCGCCGCGTCCGGCGACGGGATCGGCAGGGTCGCCTTGGCTGGACCGCCAAACCGCGACGGCCCGGTGAGCGCGGTGCCGAGGGGGGAGCCCTCCAGCAGCCAGATGCCGGCGACGTCGTCCCGCGATCGTACAACGACCGCCTCCGAGCCCCAGAGAACCCCTTCGAGGCCGAGCGACTGGGCGGTCACGATTTCGCCCGCCGCCATCTCCATCCCGCATTCCCCCTCGCGGGAGAGCA
This sequence comes from Sorangium cellulosum, assembly GCA_020720045.1. Lineage (GTDB taxonomy): Bacteria > Myxococcota_A > Polyangia > Polyangiales > Polyangiaceae > JAAFHJ01. Next base: position 29,667 of record DYPH01000026.1, read on the forward strand.
CGGCGCGAAGGCCAAAGGAAACGTCCCCTTGGAAGGTGCCGATGGCCCCTTCGAGTGACACGAGCATCCACGTCCCCGGGAGCTTCCGGAGCGGGCCCGCGCCGCCTTCGCGGCCATCGTAGCTTCGGAGTTCGACGTCGCGGAGCACGCCGGTCGCGCGGAAGAAACCGGAACCGATGTGGCGCTCTTCAAAGACGCGCTGCAGCGCCTCTTCAAGGACGGTTCGCCCTTCCAGGCGCAAAAATTGTGGATTCATTGTTGTTTTCCTGCATCGACCGCGACCGGGGGTGCCGGGTGAACCGTCGGCTGCACGGCAGGGTCGGCCGAAATCGGCGGCTTCGGCGCCGGGTGCGGATCGACGGGGAGCAGCGGCTTTTTCCGCTCCGGCGCCGGCAGCAGGGGGAGCGTCGGCGCTTGGGGCGTTGCCGTCGGCGGTGGGGGCGTTGCCGTCGGCGGTGGGGGCGCAGTCGGGGAACCTTTACCAGAATCTGCGGTAAATTCAACCGTTTCGGGGTCGGGATCCGTGCAGCCGTCACGGACACCTCCCGGCTTCCGGACCTCCTTTTCGCGGGGGCAAAGATCGATCTTGTCGCTCACGCCATCGCCGTCGCTGTCGCGATCGAGAGGGGCATAGCGGAGCCCAACTAGGGCCCGCAACGTCGGCGTACCGAGCGCCGTTTGACCGAGGGAAACGCCGCTCCCGACCGCCACATCAAACGCAAAATCGCCGCCGAACCAGCCTCCGCTTCGAAGGCCGAGCGTCCCCTCCAAAGGCGTTCGTAGGACGATGCCGTCGTCGACAAGGACGTCATACCCGTCGCCATTTCTCCGCAAACGGCGCTGGGGGGCCAGCGTCGGATACAAACGCCCTTCTGCGACGATACTCAATCGCTCATTGGCGAAGAAATCATAGCCAAGTCCGAGACCAAGGAGCCCCTGCGGGCCCGTGCCGGCGCCAGAAAATTCCTGGAAGCCGCGAATCCGCGCGCCCGCTTCCGCCGCAGAAAACCAGCGCTTTCGGCGGTAGTCGGCAGCAATCGTGGGCGAGAATACGACGGTCCGCCCGCCAAGGAATCGGTCCGCGTTGCCCCACGGTGCCGTCACGTCGAAGCGCCCAGTGAGGGCCCAAATCCCTTTTGGTTGCCCCTCTTTTCCGAGGACATCGTCGGCCACGCGCGGGCGCGGAACGAAGGCGTAGGTGAATCCAAAGCGTGAATCACGAATGCCGGAGCCGCGAAGGGCGCTTCCGCCGGTGAGCGGCGCCGTCCCTTCGCCGGTCATCGCGACGGTTACCGGAAAGGCGGCGTCGATCTCGAAGCGGTCGGTTACGCCGTACGACCAAAGAATATTCGGTGTGTACTGCTGCTCGACGGTGCGGATGCGCGTCCCTTCGCCGGCCGGGGTCGCGACGCGGAGGACGACGGGGCGGTAGACCCAGCTCGTCACGAAACCGACGCCGAACTGGCCGGGGGCGACCGTTTCCGTTCCGCCGATCGTCGGAAAACGGGAGTGGCCCGGGTGGGGCCAGGCCTGATCGGCATCAAAACAGCCGCTCGCAATGGGATCCTTGCATTCTGCATGTACGACGGCGGCCGTCGTGAGGGGGGCGAGGAGGGCGAGGGCGGTGGCAACGAAGCGGAGGGGACCGCCAACAGGGGGGGCACGCATGGCGGCGCGACCCTACATGACCGTTCGCCTCCGTGGTAGGGCGACGCGCCATGGACGCCGCGACGGTAACCGCTTCAATCCCCCTCGTTCTTGGCAGCGGCTCGCCGCGACGGCGCGCGTTCGTCGAAGAGCTTGGGATCCGCCACGTCGTGCGCGTCGTCCCCGTCGACGAGGCGGTCCTCCCCGGCGAAGCGGCAAGCGTGTATCTTGCACGTGTCGTTGCCGACAAGCTCGCAGCGACCTGCGCCGCCTTGCGCGAAGGTTCCGAGATTTCGCAAGAAACACGAGTTCTTGTGGCCGATACGACCGTGATCATTTCCGGGGACCGTCTCCTCGGCAAGCCGGCTGATGCCGCCGAAAATGCAGCGATGATTCGTCAGATTGCCGGCTCCGCCCATACCGTCGCGACCCGGTTCGCCATCGCCGCCATGAGCGGAGCGGTCGACCACGTAGAAACCATTGAAACTCGGGTATTTGTGCGACCGATGACCGAGGCGCAGATCCTTGCCTACGCGGAGAGCGGCGAAGGCTTCGACAAGGCGGGCGGCTACGCGATCCAGGGGCGTTTTGCGCGCTATGTGCGAGCAATCGAAGGCAGCTACGCGACCGTCGTCGGCCTCCCGCTCGCAGAGGTCGCGGAAGCCTTCGAGCGTCTCGGCCTGTTGTGACCGACCCGTCTGTTCGCGACAGCCAGCAAATGCGCTCGCCGCGGCGTCACGACAGACGGCCGGTCGACACGGAAGGGGCGCGTTCGTCGCGCCTGCTTCGCGAGTCACTCGTCGTCGGAGTTGTCGCGGCAATCGCTCGATTTGTTATGATCTTTTGGGCGGCCCCCCGGTTTCCCGCCGCCGCCGACGGGACCTTCTACCACCGCCTCGCAAGTCGCCTTGCGATCGGTGCAGGATACACGTGGCTGTGGGACGACGGCGCCGTCACGCCGGCCGCCCACTATCCGGTCGGCTACCCGGCGCTTTTGGCTGGCCCCTACGCGCTGTTTGGCGCGTCGCCGACGGTCGCGATGGCGCTTGCCGGCCTCCTCGGGACGATCGCTGCAGTCTGCACCTACCGCGTCGCCGCCCGAGAAATGCGTGGTCGGGCGCCGTTGCTGGCTGGGCTGCTGGTCGCCCTTCATCCGGCGCTGCTTCCGTACACGGTGGCGCTGATGACCGAAGGGGTGACCGCCTCTCTACTCGCGATCGTCCTCGCCTGCCGGGAGCCGCGCGGCGGCGCGTCGCCGGTTCGGCGCCTTGGGCTCACCCTCGCTGCGAGCGCACTGGGCGGTCTTCTTGTGCTCGTTCGTCCACAAAATCTCCTGTTATTGCCGTTTCTTGCGCTCGCAACGAGCCCGCCGGGCTCCCTTTGGAAGCAGCGCCTCCTCCGCGCCGCGCTCGGGCCGCTTCTCGCCCTCGCGTTCGTGCTGCCGTGGACCGCTCGAAACTGCCGCGAGATGCATCGCTGTGCGCTGGTGAGCGTGAACGGCGGCTGGAACCTTCTCATCGGCGCCCACGCGACGTCCGGCGGCTGGAGCCCGGTTCCGGTCCCTTCTGCGTGCAAAGAGGTGTGGGACGAGGCTGGAAAAGACCTTTGTTTTGAGCGCGCCGCGAAGAAAGATATCGCGGAGCACCCCGTTTCGTTTCTCGCACTCGTGCCACGAAAGCTAGCAAATACCTTCGAATATGTGGGGGCGGGTGGCTGGTACCTTCATACTTCAAATCCAGTAGCCTTCCCAGAACATGCGAAGAACGTTCTCGGGACAATCGAGACCATTTTCCTTCGATGTGTCCTCGCGATGGCGCTCTTCGCGCAGGCGTCGCGTTGGGGAACGGGGGGGCGTCCCGCCCGCTGGAAGTGGGCCGCTGCCGTTGCCGGGGTCGCGCTGGTTTCGGCGACGTTCGGCTACCTGGCGTTGGCGGCGCTCGCCGTCCGGAAGCGCGCGACCCCCCTCGAAATGACGACCGCGGCCGCGGTTTTGTCCACGGCCGCGGTGCATGCGGTCTTCTTCGGCGCCGGCCGCTACGCGCTCGTCGTGCTGCCGTTCGTTGCGGTGCTCGCCGCCCGGGCCTTCAGTAGCCGGTTGCCGGGCTTGTTCTCCCCTTCGGCGGCGTTAACGGCTTCGTCGGAGCGGGCAAAACCGGTTTCTTGAGCGGAGCCGGGGTCGCCGTCGCTGCAGGAGCGGGCGCGTCGCCTTCCTCTTCGTCATCGTCGTCGTTGTCGGTCGTCCCGCCCGTCGCTGCTGCATCGGCTTTCGCCTTCGCGCGGAGGTCGGCTTCGGTGGCGAAGAAGGCGTCGTGGAGCTTCGTCGAGAGCTGCTCGTAGGCCTGCGCAGCCATGACTTCATAAACAAGGGAATCTGACGGGTTACCGCTCCCGATCAGGTTGTTGTCCATGAACTTGCTGTACTTTACCTCGAAGGAGGCCGGCGGCCGCACTTCGAGCTTGAACGCGATCGGGCAGAACGACCCGCTGGCGAGCGGTGCGGCCTTCGTCGGCGGGCAGACGGCCGCATGCTTGCTGGCGGCGCTGTCGACGTCCATAGCGACGTCGAAGTTGATGATAATCCCCACGAATCGGCGGCCGGAGGTGCTGTCCTTGTAGGTCGTCCCGCTCCAGTCGACAGTGTATTTTACATGCATCGTCGGCGACGCGCTTGTGATCGTCGTCGTGTCGACTTTGGCGGGGGTCGTCTTCGTTCCGTAAGTGCTCGGGTAGGTGGAAGTTCCCGAACCGAAGTGGCGAGAATCGAAATATTTTGAGCTGTTGCGGGACTTTAGTTCGTCCTCCAGCTCCACCGCGCTCATCTCGAGGACCGAACGTCGCGCCTTCGCCTTCTTGCCGTCGTCCTTCGCAAACCGGAGCATGTCTTCGGGGAAGACCCCGGTGAACGCCTTCTGCAGCTGGGTAACGAGCGTGTCTTCGCGGTGCTTGGCGTGGGTCGCGTCGAAGAAGGTCGAAGCCTTTGCGAAGCCGCCGTAGCCGAGTCCACCGAGGCCGCTGATGCCACCCGTTCCTGCATCGGAAGCGAGCAAACGGTCGGCAACGTCGAGGGACTTCGTCGGCACGCGCTCAAATGAGACTGCGACCGGCGGAGAATCGTTCTTTTCGAGCTGATCGACGAGCTCGGCCATAAACGGAATGATCGACGTATCGCTCGTATTCGTCTTCTTCCCGTAGTTCGTTAACGCCCGCTGGTAGGCTGCATGAATCGCCTTTTTTGCGTCCGGCGCCTGGCGTGCGTCGGGGGCATCATGGAGGAACTTCCGATAGGCATCGACGGTGTTCTTGGTCTTGGCGAGTGCGAATTCGTTCGCGAGCGCCTTCTGGAAGCCCTGCTCCAGTTCACCCTGCAACGCCGGCGCCGGAAACTTCTTCTTGAGCGCCCGGTAGCCGAGGGAAGCGCTGTCCAGGCTCTGGATTTCTCGCATCGAGGCTCGCGCGAGGCAGAACGTATTTGCCTCTTCGAGGTGGCGCCCCTCTTCGCGAATGTAGTCGTCGCACCCGTAGAAGGTCGGGTAGGCCATGACCGCTTTGTAGGCCTTCTCATCCGAGGCGTAGTTGCGGATGCCCCAGCTCGGAATGGCGAGCAAAATCGCGGGTACCACCGCGAGGAGCGCCGGATACCCGAGGAGCATCGGCACTGCTTTCCCCTGCGGACCGTCGGCGGGATTCGCCGCTTGCCATTGGTTCGTCATGCGCTCTTCGATGAAGAGATCGAGCGCTCCAATCGCGTCCATGTCGCGCCGCTCCAGCGCGTCACGCACCTGGGCGCGCGCATACTGGAATTGATTCAGGAGCTGCTCCGAGTACTGGATCGAAGGCGCCGTGAACGTGTAGGTCTTTCCGGGGAAGGAAAAATGAATCTTCGTCCACTGATAGAACCCATTTCGGTAGTGGTGAACGGGGCGAATGCCCAGCAGATCACCCATCGAAAATAGCTCGATTCGCGTACCATCGATCTCGATGACCTCGAGCGGGAATACGTAGACTCCGCCGGGCGCTACCGAAGCTTTCTTCCGAAATACGTTGCGAACGATGAAGGCGATGCCCGCAAAGATACAAAAGAATGCGGTAATGTAGCCGGCGATGAATCCGGCCTTCTGGTGGAAGTTGTAGGTGCTTCCGAAGCGATTGAACCAGCAGAACGCTAGGATGATGAGCCCGAGCGCGCTCAGCGAACCCCAGCCGAAGACCGACATCCCGAACGAATGGGGGTCTTGGAAGAGCGGCGTCGGGCTCGTCTGTCGGGCGAGCGCCGCGATCAGCCGCTGTCGGGTCCGCCCCGACAATTTGTTGAAGTCGAGAACCTGCATGCGCGCGAGCATACGGGGACTTATCGGGGGGTAAAGCACGGAACGGCCTCCGATTCCCAATTTGAGGACCTTTGATCGGCGCGGAATGGTGGGATCGGCAGGAACGCGGTTCCTCTTGTCGCCGAGGTTGTGTAAGAGCCGCGGGGTCTTCGCCGACAAGACGATCGCCGGCCCCTCGATTTTCGCGGGGCGGGAGGAAAGTCCGAGCTCCATAGAGCGCGATGCCAGGTAACGCCTGGTGGAGGCAACTCCGAGGAAAGTGCCACAGAAAACAAACCTCCTTCCATGCGACCGGCTTGCCGGGCGCCAAGAAGGGAAGGGTGAAAAGGCGGGGTAAGAGCCCACCGCGCTTCCGGCAACGGAAGTGGCAGGGAAAACCCCATCGGGAGCAAGGCCGCATAGGCAGGCGAAGGGGGGAACCCCCCGCAAGGGCTGCTCGCCCGGTGCCTGTGGGTTGGCTGCTTGAGCGGTTCGGTGACGGACCGCCTAGAGGAATGATTGTCGCCGCAGTTGAAGCGATTTGCCTGCGGAACAGAACTCGGCTTATCGACGACGAAGACCGGAATCTCGCCCCTCAAAAGGCGAGATTTTGCTTTTGTTATTTCAGAAGTGCCTCGCGAAGACTCGCGCGGCCCGTACACATGCAAGCGGCCCCTTCGAGCACCTCGTCGACGGCGGCACGGTCGCCCCGCTTTCCGAGCCGTACCAAGTGAACCGCGGCGAGACCCAAGGCCGGGACGCAGAGATGGCAGCGACTCGGGCGGGACCCTTCAAAGATGGCGATGGCGTGTATCGCGTTGGGATCTTTTGCGATTTCCTCGTAAGCGGTCACTATTGCCCCCTCCGGCAAACTTTCGAGGCGCGTGCCGCAGGTGCGTGTGAGCGCCTCATCGACGAGCACGCGACAGGCGCCACATCGCCCGTTTTTGCAGCCGCGAAGCAGCGACTTCAATCCCGCTTTCTTTCGCAGCACCGCCAGAAGATCTTCCTCGGCGGACGCGGAAAACGCCCGGGACTTGCCCGCAATCACAAGCGTTCGTCCCGACGTGGAGGTGGCCATCGCCCCCTTCTGCCGAAGGGGCGCCCCAAATTCAAGGGGACGCCGACGTCCCCGCCGCGGAAATTGCCGCAGCGTGCTAGGCAGGCCTCGTGTCGAACGCCGCGAAAACCCTCCGTGACCAGCTCGCTTCCCGCATTCTCGTCCTCGATGGGGCGATGGGCAGCATGATTCAGCGCTATTCCCTGACCGAGGGGGACTTTCGGGCGAAGCGATTCGTCGATCATTCCCACGATCTCAAAGGGAATAACGACCTGCTCGTGCTGACTCGCCCCGACGTGATCGGCGAAATTCATTCCGCCTATCTTGCCGCCGGGGCCGACATCATCGAGACGAATACGTTTAGCTCGACTTCGATCGCCCAGGCCGATTATCGAATGGGGCATCTTGCCTACGAAATGAACGTGGAAGCGGCCCGAGTCGCCCGCGAGGCGGCGGATGCTTTCACGGCGAAAGATCCAACAAAACCGAGATATGTGGCCGGGTCGATCGGCCCGCTAAATCGGATGCTGTCGATCTCGCCGGATCTGAATGACCCGTCGGCGCGTGCCGTCACGTTTGATGAAGTTCGAGAAGCGTACGCCGAGCAGATTCGCGGTTTGATTGCCGGCGGAGTTGATGTCCTCCTCGCCGAGACGATCACCGACACGCTCAATCTCAAGGCATGTGTCGTCGCGATGCACGAGGTCTTCGCCAAGACCGGCAAAGAGCTTCCGCTGATGATTTCGATGACGATCACCGACAGGAGCGGTCGCACGCTCTCTGGGCAGATGGTCGACGCGTTTTATACGAGTGTCGAGCACGCAAAGCCGCTCTCCGTCGGCATCAACTGCGCGCTCGGGGCGACCGACATGCGCCCCTATATCGCCGAGTTGGCGTCGATCGCGACGAGCTACGTGAGCTGCTACCCGAACGCCGGCCTCCCGAACGCGTTTGGCGGTTACGACGAGACGCCGGACCAAACGGGCGCATTCATGGCCGATTTCGCCGAATCGGGCTTCGTGAACATCGTAGGCGGCTGCTGCGGAACGACCCCCGACCACATCCGTCGCATCGCCGAGCGCGTCGCCAACGTCGTGCCGCGGAAGCGCTCCGACGAGAGCCCGTTCACCCGCTATTCGGGCCTCGAAACGCTGACCATTCGCCCCGAGACGAACTTCCTCATGATTGGGGAACGGACGAACGTCACTGGGTCGAAACGTTTCGCGAACTTGGTGAAGGCGGGCGACTATCAAAAGGCGATTGAGGTCGCCGTCGATCAAGTTCGCGGTGGGGCAAACATCCTCGATGTGAATATGGACGAGGGGATGCTCGATGGTGAGGCGGCAATGACCACCTTCCTCAACATCGTGGCGACCGAACCGGAGATCGCGCGGATTCCGATCATGGTCGATAGCTCCAAGTGGAGCGTCATTGAGGCGGGATTGAAGTGCGTGCAGGGGAAGGCGATCGTCAATTCGATCAGCCTCAAGGAGGGGGAGGAGGATTTCGTCGCCAAAGCACGGAAAGTGCAAGGCTACGGGGCCGGCGTCGTCGTGATGGCCTTCGACGAAAAAGGGCAAGCCGACACGACACCGCGCCGGGTTGAGATCTGCACGCGTGCCTATAAAATTCTTGTCGAAACGGTCGGTTTTGACCCGAAGGACATCATTTTCGATCCGAACGTCCTCGCGATCGCGACCGGCCTCGAAGAGCACGCCGACTACGCGAAGAGCTTTATCGAGGCGACCACGCTCATCAAACAGGGCTGCCCCGGCGTGAAGATCTCCGGCGGAATCTCGAACCTTTCATTCTCCTTCCGCGGAAACGACTCGGTGCGGGAGGCGATGAACTCCTGCTTCCTGTACCACGCCATCAAGGCCGGGCTCGACATGGGCATCGTCAATGCCGGGCAGATCGTCGTCTACGAAGACATCGAACCGGAGCTGAAGCTCCGCGTCGAAGATGTACTTTTCAATCGCCGCAAAGATGCGACCGAGCGCCTCGTAGAGTTCGCGGAGACGGTCAAGACCGGCGGAAAAAAACGCGAAGTCGACCTCAGCTGGCGCGAGCACCCCGTCGAGGCGCGCATTGCGCATGCGATGGTGCACGGGATCGTCGATTTCATCGACGCCGACTGCGAAGAGGCGCGCACGAAGCTCGGGAAGCCGCTGTCCGTCATCGAGGGGCCGATGATGGAAGGGATGAAAATCGTTGGCGATTTGTTTGGCGCTGGGAAGATGTTCCTCCCCCAAGTCGTCAAGAGCGCCCGCGTCATGAAGAAGGGCGTTGCCTACCTGGAGCCCTACATGGATGCCGAGAAGGCGGCCGGCACCCAGAAGGCGATGGGGAAGGTCCTCCTCGCCACCGTGAAGGGGGACGTCCACGACATCGGCAAGAACATCGTCGGCGTCGTCCTCGGCTGCAACGGCTACCAGGTCCTCGATCTTGGCGTGATGGTCGCCTGCGATACGATCCTCGAGACGGCGAAGCGGGAAGCGGTTGATGTTGTAGGACTTTCTGGCCTCATCACCCCGAGCCTCGACGAGATGGTCTACGTCGCCAAGGAGATGGAGCGTCGCGGCATGGCGATGCCCCTTCTCATCGGCGGCGCGACGACGAGCCGCCAACACACCGCGGTAAAGATCGCGCCCGTTTACGGGAAAGAGGTCGTTCACGTTCTCGACGCCTCGCGGGCAGTGAACGTCGTCTCGAGCTTGCTTGATGAGAAGCAGAAGGGCGGATTTGACGCAAAGAATCGCGCCGACCAGGAAGATCTTCGCCGTATGCACGGGCAGAAGCGCGTCCGTGAGGGGATCCCGTATTCGGCAGCAAAAGAGAACCGTGCAAAGATTGTTTGGAAGGCAGAAGAGGTCGCGAAGCCTGCATTCGTCGGCGTCCGTGAGGTGAGCCCTTCGATTGAAGAACTTGTGCCGTACATCGACTGGAGCTTCTTCTTCACCGCCTGGGAACTACCCGGTCGCTTCCCGGGGATTCTCGAAGACGCGAAGTACGGGAAAGCGGCGAAAGAGCTTTACGAGAATGGACGCGCGATCCTGAAGCGGATCGTCGACGAAAAGCGGCTAACCGCCCGCGGAGCATTTGGCTTTTTCCCCGCCGGCGCCGACGGCGACGACATCGTGCTCTTCACCGACGAGACCCGGGCGACCGAGCACTTGCGCTTCCCGATGCTCCGCCAACAAACGAAGAAGACCGATGGAACGGCCAACTATTGTTTGGCCGATTACGTGGCACCGGTAGGCGGAGATGTTCCCGACTACCTCGGGACTTTTGCCGTCACTTCGGGCCTCGGGCTTGAGTCGTTGGTTGCCGAGTACGAGAAGGACCACGACGACTATTCGGCGATCATTGCCAAGGCTCTTGCCGATCGGCTCGCCGAGGCTTTCGCCGAATGGCTCCACCGTCAGGCTCGAATCGCTTGGGGCTACGGGGAAGGGGAGACGCTGAGCAACGATGAGCTCATTGCGGAGAAATATCGCGGGATTCGGCCCGCCTTCGGCTATCCGGCGTGCCCGGATCACACGCCGAAACGGGAACTATTTGACCTTCTTCATGCCGAGAACCTGGGGATGGCGCTCACCGAGAGCCTCGCGATGACGCCGGCTGCCAGCGTCAGTGGGCTCTATTTCGCCCATCCGGAGGCGCGATACTTCAACCTCGGCAAGATCGACCGCGACCAAATCACCGACTACGCGGCACGGAAGCGGGTCGACGTGACGGAGGCCGAGCGCTGGCTTGCAGCCAATCTCGCTTATTGATTGACCATTGTGTCTGGGGCGTCGCCAGGGCGGCGATCTTTGACGCCAAACGTACAGTCTCCCCTTTACGTAAGGGTATGCCTCCACTAGAAGCTGGTCGCTATGATTGCCATCACCGAACGCGCAGCCACCGTGGTCCAGCAATACTACGCGGAAGACCCGACCCTCGCCGGTCAGGGGCTTCGCGTAAAGGTCGTCGGCGGCGGTTGCGCCGGCTTCACCCACGAAATCTATTTCGAAGATCAAACGACCGAACTGGACGAGACGTTCGAGTCGAATGGGGTCACCTTCTATGTCGACCCGTTGAGTCTCCAGTACCTGGAGAACACGGAAATCGACTACGTCGAAGAGAGCGAATTCGCCAAGGGTTTCAAGTTCTCGAACCCGAATGCGAAGGGGTCGTGCGGCTGCGGTTCTTCCGTCAGCTTCTGAGCCAGCTCCGCCCGCAACGAGGCACAAGAAATCCCGCTTCGGTAGCAGCCGAAGCGGGTTTTTTCATGTTCGATACGCGAGGGAGTCTTAATTTCCTTCGGAAATTCGCTCGAGATCGCCATTTGAGCACGCGACATAGAAGGAGCCCGGTGCACCCGAAATGAGGTGAATCGGCTTGCCAGACGGGCCGCAGGGCGGATCTGCAAGAGTCACAACTGTTCCGTCGGAAAGGGCAACACCGACGACGCCGGAGGGGGTTCCGAAGGCGAACGATCCGTCGTCTTCCACAAGCGGTCCCGCGTGCGCCACATTCCGCGGGATTGAGCCGCCATCGGCCCCCGCGTCGCCCTGTTGGGTATTGGAGAGCCCGAGAGGCCAGCGTCGAATTTCGACCCCTTTTTCGTCGAAGAAGAGCGCGTTTGTACGGTTCCCGAGTTCAAGCAGCACGACGACGCCGCCGGGCACGACCGCTGGAGCGCCCAAGAAGTAGCCGTTGGACGCCGTCACGAGGGGCGCCGAGGTGCCGCTTGCAAGGTCCATGGCGACGACGCTCGTCCCTCCAACGACGGCGTAGGCACGGTGACGCACGACGGTGACGCCCCCTTCGACGGGGCCGCCGAATCCGCCAACACGTCGAAGTTCCCCGGAAAAAGGCCAGGCGTAGGCGATGAGCTCGCCGTTCACGCCGCTCGAAAAGAGGTAGCCGTTCGCGCCATCTACGGCGACCGCGGCGGGGGTCCCTTCGGGGACGCTCGTCCGTGCGAGCACCGTTCCATCACCGGCCGTTACAAAGAGCGCGTCGCGATCGGCGAAGAGAGCACCGCCCCCCGTCGTCGGAGCTGGGGCGACGTTTCCCGGTCCACGGGTGGCCGGAACCTTCGCGCAAAACGCCGGCTTGGCGGACACGCTTGGGACAAGGCTGTTCGCGCCGGCATCTCCCGTCGGTCCGACGCCGATCCCGCAGACGTTTTGTGCGTTTGTTCGGTAGAGAATCGTGCCATCGGGCAACACCGTTGGCGGCGCCGCTGGGGAGCCGACCGATGTGCCGCGAAGATCGACGCCGGAACCGTCGACGACCAGCAATTCGCCCGCTGTGGAGAGCGCGAATAGCCCACCTTCTGGCAGCGCAACGAGTCCGATTGCGGCCGTACTCAACCGCCCATTCCAGGTCGATCGGAGGGCCCGCCGCGGCAATTTCGTCCGCGCCGCGCTGCCACCGAAGGCGGAGTTGGGCACGGAACGACCGATGCTCGTCGCGACAGGGACCGCGACGACGGTGGCGTGGTCGCGCGTCGTCCGTTCCGCGTCGGCGACCGCCGCGTACGCGAGGGCCGCAGCGGCCACGAAGCCCCCTACGACAGCGAAGGCGCTTGATTTCACGGTTTCACCGGTCCCATCCAGGCGATGTGCACTTCCGGGACCGTCTTCCCGTCGGCGGTGACGGAGCGGACCACTGTTCCGTAACCCTTTGCTTTCGTTCCGATTCCAAAGCTAGCCCCTTCGGGAATCACGACGCGCACTAGGCACCCACCCTTCGCACACCCGCGTTTCGTATCGAAGAGGGCGAGGCGCTGGCGCCCGGAGACCTTCCCCTCAAGGAGTGTCCCTTCAAGGGCGACCCACTTTCCGCGGGCCGCATCGCCGTCGACAAACCCGTCGTAGCCGAGAGGAGCTGCCGATTCCGCGGCGACGACGGCGCTCTTTGCGTCTTTGAAGTGTTTGATTTGCCCGTCGATTCGGCGGAGCGCACTGGCCGGCCGCGCCGCCGTCACGGAAAATGGACCGTCGGCTGCTTGCGGACCCGCGTCGATCTCAAACAGGCCTTTTTCGTCGGCCGTCGCGCTCTTTTTGCCGCCCGACGAGACGACTTCAAGCTTCGCGCCGGGCGTCGTCTGGCCGCCAACGATCAAGTGCTGGTCGCCAATCAAATACTGGACGGGGGCCGGAGAATCGGCGCGAAGGGGGACGATCTGTGCACCGAGCTTGGTGGTTCCCCCTTCCTTGCTGCCGTCGGGGAACACGATCGCCCATTTTACCGCCTTTTCAAGCGTTTCTGCCTTCGCTGAACTGCCTTGTGCGAGGGGGCCGAAGGGGAGCTTGTAGAGGCCAATCCCCTTCGCATCGATGGGGACGGGGACGCCATCGACGGTCACCACCGAATTCGGGAGGACTGCGAATTGAAGGTCGACGCTTGGGGTGGAGTCGCCCAGATTGCCGTCGTCGGCCTTCACGCGAAAATTGAGCGGGACTCGCAAATGAATCTCTTCGTCGCGGCCGAATCCGGGGCGATCCACTTTGACGGTGAGTGGGTTCTCCCCGACGAAGAGCGGCTGCGGGACCGCGAGCTGTGCTTTCCCGCTGGCGAGCGTTGCGGTCGCGGTTCCGAGAGCGAGCGTCGTCCCGTCGGCACACTTTTCACAGGTAACTTCGAGGACATCGTGCCCCTTCGCGTCGACGGTCGCGCGGGCCGTAAGCGGTGAACCGCCGCGGAGGAGGAAAAAGCCGCCGACCCCACCAACCGCGAGCAAGAGCGCCGCAAGTCCGCCCACAACCGCGGCGACCGGCACGCCGCTTTTCTTCGGCTCTGCGAGCACCGCCGGCGGCGGTGGGAGCGACTCGGCGACAAACGGGGCCGGTGCCGGGGCGACCGGCGGAAGCGTCATCGGTCGCTCGCGCGCCGCTTGGCGGATCTCTGGCGTTGCCGTCACGCCGAGGAGGGTCTGCGCCTGGTTCGCAACTTTCACCGGGATCGGCTTGGGGGCCCGTCCGTTTGCGATCGCCAGCGAATTTTCTGGAAGCTGCGTCGCGAGAGACGGCGCTTCTTGCGGTGGCGCCGGCGGTGGAATGGCGACCGGTGGACCGGCCGTCGGCGGCGGCGCGGCGGCCGGCGTAATTCTTTCGTAGGCGACGCCGACAAGTGTTTGTGCTTGAATTTTACGTACTTGATCGACCGGGGCTGGCGCCGGTGCCGGTGCCGCCGTTACGGACGCAAGCGACTGTGCGACGCTTGCAGGCACGCCAACCATGGTCGCTGCGCCGATGCGAGGGCGTGCCTCCGGAGGCTTCGCTGTCTCGGCCGCTTCGGCGGAGAGAATCTCTTGGTAAGCCTGGATCGGGTTCGTCGCGACGGCGGTCGACATGTTCTCGTAGTGGAGTCCGTCGAGGTCTCCTCCCGAGGCCGCTTTTGGAGCGCCGTCGACCGCTGCAAACTGCACCATTGTCGCGCTCCCGGGGCGCTTGAACGCAGCCGCCATCGCCGCTGCCCGAACCGCCTCCCCCACGTGAAGGTCGACCGCAGTAGCTGCAGAGTGCACAGACTGCCCGTCGGTCGTCACCGGATCTACCGGGACCAGGCGCGGCCCGTCGTCACCGCCTTGGGTGAACGCGTAACCAGCCATGGTTGCAGCATCTTTTACGGCGCGGGTCGCTTCGAGGAGGTCCTCTTCCGTCGCATCGTCCTTCGCGGGCGCCTTGGCGGGGACCGCAGGCGTGGTGGAGCCGCAACCGCCGCAGAATCGTGCCCCCTCACTCAGACCGTAACCGCAAACCGGGCAAATCCCCATAGGCGGCGGAACCTATCGTGCTCTCGGCCCCTTGGGAACCATCGCGTTCTCCGATCCGGCGTCTCGCCGGGCGGCGACAATTGAGAACGGCGGAGGTGTCGCTCGGAAATCCTCTCGGTCCTGGCAACCCAGTACCCAAATAGGGGGAGCTGTATTAGGCGAGCCCGCCATGACCGAACGCATCGTCCACTGCCGCAAGCTCAACGAAGATCTGCCGGGCCTCGAAAAAGCCCCTTACAAAAACGAACTTGGGCAGACGATTTACGAGACCGTCTCGAAGAAGGCCTGGGAAGCGTGGAAGACGGAGGCCGTCCGCCTCATGAACACCTATCGCGTCGACCCCGCGTCGCCGCAAGGGGTTAAATTCATGTTGAAACAGTGCGGAATCTACTTCGGCATCGAAGAGGGGGAGGCGGCGAAGGTGGCCTGGACGCCGCCGTCGGCGGGGGGCGATGCGAAGGCCGAGCACAGCCATAGCCACCACGAACACGGTCCCGACTGCAAGCATTGATTCGTGGGAAGTGCGCGATGAAAGCGCGTTTCAATACGCCCACCGCGCATGGTACTTTTCGACTCCGCTTGCCGTGTGCGGCCTGCGGAGCACCTTCGATGACGCCCGGAGGACAGGGGCGTTCGTCGTTTGCAAAACCGCTGAGGCTCGCGCAACCGCCACGTTCTCCGATCCCGCCGACCGGAGACACGCGCCTCTACCTCTGATTCTCTAAGAAGGACGTCCGTGCATCCTGCTTCCTACGCCGCTCCTCCGTCGAACTCCTTGCTCATCCTTGGTGTGGAAGGATTTACCTTTCACGACCTGTGGGACCCGACCGAGCTCGCACGCCTCCACGAAGCCTTCTTGCGATGGTTTTCCGTAGAAGCTCCTGAAGAAGCAGGAAAATTCGATAGCTACCGCGCCGGCAAGGTGACCGGTCCGGAGGCGACGAGCGACGCGCTTCTCGTCGCGGCGCCGTGGGTTTCTCGCTTTGTGGCGAAGCTTTTTCGCGTTGAGAAGGAACTCGGCACGCTCGCGCAACAAACGAAGGATCGCGAGCCGCTTTGGCGTTTCAAGCGAGATTTCGCCAAGAAGCGAGTGCTGAAAAACAACGCAGGCCGTGCGTGGACGACGGGAATGGATGCCGCCCATGCCGTCGCGCGCGCAGTCGTCTTTGCGCTCGGCGGGGACGAGCTTCTACGGCAAGACGAAGAGCTCGCCGTCGCGCACGCGGTCAATCGTGTTTTTGCCGTCGACGATACCGCGCGGAAGGTGGCGAAAGGCGGCGGTGGCGCCTGGACCGACGAATTGCTCGCCGACGCCACGAAGATCCGTGAGGCGTTGAAGGCCGACGACGGGGCGGCGAAGGTCCTCCCGGCCGGGTTTGCCGACTGGAATGACGGCGCCGTAGCCACGATGGTCCTCGATGCCTTTGAACACTGGCTCGCGCGCCGCCGCGGGATCCATCACGACCCCGCAAACCGCTGGGCGTCGCTGCGCGCCCCGAAGACGCTTGATTTCAGCAACTTGGTCCGCCTTCGCCGGCCCGACGGGTCGCTCCCGGAGCTCTTCGTCGGCCCGGAAGAGGAGCGCCGCGAGCGCGTCGGCTTTGCGCTCACCGACCTCCGCGCCGATGCTCGCGCCGTCGAAGAGGAGATCGACTACTGCCTCCTTTGCCACGAACGCGACAAAGACAGTTGTTCGAAGGGGCTCAAAGACGCAAAGACCGGATCTTTGAAGAAGAATCCCCTTGGAGTCGACCTCGCCGGTTGCCCCCTTGAGGAGAAGATTTCTGAGGCGCATACCATGCGCCGCGATGGGGACGCCCTCGCGGCACTCGCCCTCATTGCCATTGACAATCCGATGTGTCCGGGGACCGGTCATCGCATTTGCAACGACTGTATGAAGGGCTGTGTCTTCCAAAAGCAGGAACCGGTCAATATCCCTCAGATTGAGACGCGGGTTCTTTCCGAGATTCTTGCGCTGCCCTACGGCCTCGAGATCTACGGTTTGTTGACGCGCTGGAATCCGCTCAACATTGCCCGCCCCTATCCGCTTCCGTATACGGGAAAGAACGTCCTGGTTGTTGGGCTCGGGCCTGCCGGCTACACGCTCGCACACCATCTAGGACGTGAGGGATTTGCGGTCGTTGCCGTCGATGGCCTCAAGATCGAGCCGCTCCCCGCGAGCCTCTTTGACGCCTCCGGGCGGCCGGCACCGGTGAAGGACGTTCAAACGCTCTACGCCGCCCTCGATGAGCGGGTACTTCTTGGCTTTGGTGGCGTGAGTGAATACGGGATCACGGTCCGCTGGGACAAGAATTTCCTCGGCGTATTGTACGCGACGCTCGCGCGTCAAAAGAGCCTTCGGATCCACGGTGGCGTCCGTTTCGGAGGGACGCTGACCCTCGACGACGCCTGGGAGCTCGGGTTTCACCACGTGGCGCTCGCTGCCGGCGCCGGGCGACCGACGATCATCGACATGAAGAACAACCTGGCGCGCGGCATCCGCAAAGCCTCGGATTTCCTCATGGGTTTGCAGCTTTCCGGGGCGTTCAAGAAGAACAGCCTTGCGAATCTGCAGGTGAGCTTGCCGGCGGTCGTCGTCGGCGGCGGCCTCACGGCGATCGACACCGCGACGGAACTGCTCGCCTACTACCCGATTCAGATCGAGAAGACGGCAGCCCGTTGGAAGGGGATCGTCGCCACGAAGGGGGAGGCGGCCGCACGCGCCCTCTTTGACGACGAAGAATGGGAGACGCTTTCGGTCCACCTGGCGCACGCGCGCGAGCTTGAAGACGAGCGCATCCGCGCCGCGGAAGAGCACCGCCCGGTCGGTCTCCAGAAGCTCCTCGATGGCTGGGGCGGCGTCACGCTCGTCTATCGAAAAGGCCTCGGCGACTCGCCAGCCTACCGATTGAATCACGAGGAAGTCGAAAAGAGCCTCGAAGAAGGTGTGCGCTACGTGGAGCACGCTAGCCCCCTTGAAGCGACCCTCGACCGCTACGGTCACGTCAAAGGGGTCATCTTTCAGCGCAAAGACGGATCGACCATTGAGCTACCCGCGCGGACGGTGTGCGTAGCCGCCGGCACCAGCCCGAACGTGACCTACGAACGGGAGTATCCTGAGTCTTTCCTTATGGATGACCGGAATCAATACTTCCGCACTCACGAGGCGACGCTCGGTGAGAACGGCGAGATCCTGCTCACTCCGTCGAAGGGGAAAGGGGCATTTTTCACGAGCTACCGCCACGGTAACAAAGTGGTCTCCTTCTACGGCGACAACAACCCCATCTACGCCGGTAGCGTCGTGAAGGCGATGGCGAGCGCCAAGGACGGTTACAAGTATGTCGCCGCGCTCTTTCCCGAAAATGCGACCCTCTCTCCGGCGGGGCAAACCATTCGCGACGCGGAACGTCATGCATTTTTCGTGAAGATGCAGGATCTCCTTCACGCTGAAATCGTTGAGGTCAATCGCCTCACCAAGACGATTGTTGAAGTCGTGGTCCGCGCCCCGCTCGCAGCCCGAAAGTTCCTTCCGGGGCAGTTCTATCGTCTTCAAAATTTCGAAAGTCTCGCCCCCGAGGTGCCGGATTTGAACGGCGAGGGCAAAGTCCGACTGGCCATGGAAGGGCTCGCCCTTACCGGCGCGTGGACCGACCCCGAGCGTGGCCTTCTCGGTACGATCGTCCTGGAAATGGGCGGAAGTTCAAACCTTTGTGCCGCCCTCGCCCCTGGCGAACGAGTCGTTCTCATGGGGCCGACGGGCGCACCTACGGAAATTGAAAAAGAGACGGTACTTCTCTGCGGCGGTGGCCTCGGAAACGCGGTGCTCTTCAGTATCGCGCGCGCCTACAAGGCGCTCGGGTCGAAGGTCATCTACTTTGCCGGTTACAAGCACGGCGAAGATCTCTTCAAGCAAGATGACATTGAGGCCCACACCGATCAGGTGATCTGGTGCACCGATGCTGGCTCCGAAATCACCCCGCGCCGTCCGCAAGATGCCCACCTTCGCGGAAACATCGTGCAGGCGATGGTCCGTTACGCGCAAGGGGAGCTCGTCGCCGACTTCACAAAATTCAAGGAAATCCAGCGGATCATCGCCATCGGGTCCGACCGAATGATGGCGGCGGTCCGCGAAGCGCGGCATGGCATTCTTCAACCGCTTCTCTCGCCGAAGCACCTCGCCATCGGCAGCATCAATTCACCGATGCAGTGCATGATGAAAGAGATCTGCGCCCAGTGCCTGCAGAAGCACGTCGACCCGGTGACCGGGAAAGAGTCGGTCGTTTTCACCTGTTACAACCAGGATCAGGAGCTCGATCGCGTCGATTTTGGCCACCTTCGGGAGCGCCTCCGGGCGAACTCGATGCAGGAAAAACTCGCGAGCGCCTACATGAAGGAGCTCCTCATCAAGAGCCCGAACGTCCTCCGCGTCTGAGCGACGCGTTTGTCTCCCGTCTCGGAGCGCGATCGAACGTTCTGACAGGAAAACGGCCCGTGAGGGCGACGCGCGCGATCCGGAGCGCGCATCGTTGTGGTAGCTCGCGCTCGCGGCGCTCGGAGCCTCACTATTTCTCGAAATCGGCGTATTGCCGGTGGCGAAGCAGATGCGAGCGGCGTTTTTCGCTATGATTTCGGTGGCCTCGGCGGAATGTCTCCGCTTTCGGCTCACCCAGGAGCCCGATGACTCGATACCACCTCGGCGGCAAGGACCTGCGTGGAGCCCTTACGGCCTACGCCAAGCGCTTCGACTTCCTGGAGATTCCGCTCGCTGGCCCCAATCCGCCGAGCGCTGCGACCCTCCGCAAGTACCGCCGCTCGGTCCCGGCTTCGTTTGAGTTCGGCGTCATCGCGGCCGAAGCCCTCGCTACGCTGCGCCCCGGCGACGCCTTCGAGGCCGAGCTCGCGAAGTTTCTCGAGGCGATCACGATTCTTCAGGCGCGCGTCGCCTTGATTCGGACGCCCTCGGAGGTGACGCCCGCGCCCCTCTGGCGCACCCGTTTTGAGAAGCTTCTCGAGCGGTTGCCTCGCGACGTCACGCAGGTCGCCTGGGAGCCGCGTGGCCTCTGGGAAATCGACGACGCGACCGTTCAGGCAAAGAAATGGGGCGTCGTCCTTGTGGTCGACCCCGCCCGCGAGGCGGTCCCGGCCGGTCCCGTCGTCTATGCGCGCCTCCGTGCGCTCGGCGAAACCCGCTCCTTCGGCGCCTCCGCGCTGACCCGCGTCGCTGACGCGATCGGCGAGCGCCGCGATGCCTACGTCGTCCTTGAAACGACGGGCGCGCTCAAGGAATCCAAGCTTTTCCGGCAGGTTGCGGGGGAAGTTGCCGCTGCCTCCGCCGGCACCGCCAGCCGCGTGATCCAGCCGCGCGCCCACGGGTCGCTCAAGATCCGCGACGACGAGCAAGAGTAATGAAGAAGCAGAACGCCATCGCGTGCTCCCAGGAGCACGTCGCCGCGACCCTCGAGCCACATCTCCTCCGGATGAACGCGGTCGATGCCGTCGTGAATGGGATCCTCGTCGCCGCCGCCCTCGATCCGTCGGTCCTTCTTGGGCCGGTCCAGATCCTGGTGGGCGGTCCTGGGGTCGGGTTCCACGCCATCGACGGACGCCTTCGCCAACCGGGGGCCGACGTGCCGCGACCTCGCGGATTTGTGGACCGAAAAGACGTCCCTCGTGCGGCCCGCGTGGCGGTCCCCGTGCTTCCGGCGGCCGTCGTTGGCGCGCTCACCGCCTTCGGCACGCAGACGATCAACGCCGCTTGCCAGCTCGCCATCGGTGCCGCAAGCGGTACGCCCCGCGCGGAAGTGCTCCAAATCGTTGCTCGACGGGGCGCGACCGCCTTCGTCGACCCCACACTCCGCGAGGCGCTCCTGGACGCCGGCGGCCGCCTTGAAGGGGGGCTCCTCACGGCGACCGACCTTGACGGCATCCCGGCGACGGTCTCCCCGAGCGAGGCGACCACGCTTTCGGCCCCCGACGGCGCGACGCGCCGCGTGTTCACGATGCCGAACGCCGACGTCACCCACGCGGATGGCGGCGTGCAGGTCGTCGCTGCGACCGATATCCGCGGAATCTTTGCGGTTGCCGCCTACGAAACACGCGCCGAAGGGGCGCTTGTTGAGGCGCTTGGCCTCCGCGCCCCTTACGCAGCCATTCCGGTCATGCGCGGCGAAACGCGGACTGCCCCCGGTACCGTCCTCGCAGCTGCGGCGCCGATCGCCATCGTCGCCGACGACGACTCCTGCCGACTCGCGCTGGGCGCCGCAGCACGCGCGGCAAGTGACGCGATGGGCCCCCGCGAAGGAATCCCCCTCGCGACGCTCCTCGCCGCCGCCGCCGGCTTTAACTTCGCACTCCCGCTTGAAAGCCTGTTCGCCAAGGTGCCGGGCCCCCGCTGGGTCGCCACGGCGGGCGGCCGCGAAGGGGCGCGCGGGACCGTGATCGGTTACTGACCGCTACTCAAGCCTAGGACGCAAAGGAAAAGGCGCGCACTCGGAGAGAGGGCGCGCTTTTTCTTTTGAAATTTCGAGCTATTGGGACGCTGAAGCTAGAGCCGCTGCGAGTAATACTCAACGACCAACGACGTCTTCACCGCCAAGAGCACCGACCCCCGTTCGGGAAGTTCGGTGACCTGGGCCGTCCGGGAAGCCGCGTCGACCGCCATCCAGGGCGCGTTCTCAAGGCCTCGCGGTTGGTCGAGGGCGGCGACGACCGGCGGGAGATCGCGGCTCCGCGGGTGCAAGGCGAGCGTCTCCCCGAGGCGTACCCGGTACGAGGGAATGTCGACGGTAGCGCCGTCTACGAGAATGTGTCCGTGACGAACGAGCTGACGCGCTGCCGGAATGGTGCGGGCGAAACCAGCACGGAAAATGACGTTGTCGAGGCGCCGTTCGAGGAGCTCAAGGAGCTTTGAACCGGTGTCGCCGCCGCTCCGTTTCGCTTCTTGCACGAGACCCCGAAGCTGCTTTTCCGTGACCCCGTAGTTCAAGCGGAGCTTTTGCTTCTCCTGGAGCCGTAAGCCAAACTCACTGATTTTCTTTCGAGCCTGGCCGTGTTGGCCGGGCGGGTAGGGGCGCTTCTCTGGCGTTTTGGCGGAAAGTCCGGGGAGCTCAGTCCCCAGCGCGCGCATGCGCTTCACTCGTGGTCCTGTAAATCGACTCATTTGTTGGACTCCTCTCTTAGGATAATGAATTAGGTAACTTCGAGCAAAAGTGCGGCATCCGCCTGCGCGGATGAACCGAAGAGCCTGCAGCGTGGGAGCGTGCGCCCAGCGACCTCTGCAATCACCTTCAATGTTGGAAAATGTGCATTTCCGAGCTGGAGCCGAGCGCCGGGCGAAGCGACCGCGTTGCGTCTTTCGGGGCGCACGCGCCCGTCGAGCAAGATTTCGGTTCCAGCCGGCGCGAACGTGGCAGCGGCGAGGAGCGCCGCGTCGAGGGCCGGCGGCGGGAGCGCTGCGGCGTCCAAGAGGACGAGGAGCGGCGCATCTATCGACGCTCCTTGAAGAATGTGACTCGCGGCACGGTAGAGTCTTGCGCCATCGTCCCCGGCCGCGACGACGCTCCGGAGCACCTTCGGCGCCGCTGGGAGGTCGGCGAAGAGCGTGTCGAGGGCGGCCGCGTCACCCGCGCCCATGGTCTGAATCCAGCGTGTTTCTGGAGGCAACGCGCTCGCGAGGCGATGTCCACGCGTACAAAGTGTCGAATTGATAGCGATAATCGCAGCGTAGCTGTCTTCGCCGCGCGCTTCGATGAGTGCCCGAACCGCCTCGTCGAGGGCGTGGGCCTGGCGGGCGGCACCGAGGAGTTCTCGCGGCGGCGGTGGCGCTTCGTCGGTGTCGAGTTCGTCGGCGAGGCGCTTCGCCCACCGGTCGACGAGCCGAAAGGCCGGCGGAGCGGCGAGGCGCGCGCAAAGGTCTACCCAGGAAAAATACGGAACGGCGAGCGCGCAGGCGCAGGGAGCGGATCGCATAGGCCTCCAAAGAGGCCTCGACCCTTAGCGTGTCGTGATGAATATGAAAATGATTTTCATTATCATTGAATCGCGCGTCACCAGCGGGCGGCGCTTGGACGCAGGCGCAACGAGCTCAGTCGTCGAGCAGGGCGAGCTCCTGGTCGAGACGATCGTCGGCGAGGGGCGTCGCTGGAAGCGGCTCCTTGCGCGCGTCGCCGACCGCGGTCCGGCCAAAAGACTTTCGCAAGCGCCACCCGGCGAAGGCCGTTGCCGCGAGGACAAAAAGGAGCGCGAAAGGGGCAATGAGAAGGCGGGTGTCGCTCCCTCGCGGCGCGGCGCGCATCTCGCTTCCGTAACGCTGAATCAGCGACGCTTCAATGCTCGTAGTGCTCTCCCCGGCAGCGATTCGTTGATGAATTTCATGACGAAGCTCTGTCGCTAGCGGCGATGCATGCACATCGAGCGTTTGGAGGTTGCAGCACGGGGCAAGGAGACGCCCTTCCAGCACCGATTCTTCGCTCGCAGGATCCATGGATCCTTCTCTAGGTAGCTGCTCGGAATTGCAATTTACACGGGATGTGATCAAAGCAATGT
>DYPH01000143.1:0-9848 GCA_020720045.1 Sorangium cellulosum
ACCTAGGGCCTGACCGCCGACCCGCAAGGATTGACGCTCTCCGGCGACCGCCTCGCGATGACCGCCATCCGCGACATCTGGATTCTCGACCTCGACGGAAACGTCGTTCAGAAGGTCGGCGACCGGACGAGCCTCGCGGTGACGACCGCCATCGGTGACGGCCGCGGCAACTTCTTCTATTCGGCGAACCGCGTTGTTTCACTTGATCGGGATGGCAATATCCGGTGGGAGTTCCGCTTCGGTCCGGCGCGGGTGGAAACCGAGTTTGGCTACACGCGCAGGCTCGTCGTCAGTCCCGATGGGGGCGTGTATTTCGGGGCCAGCGACCTCCAGATCCACGCGCTCTCCGCGGCCGACGGGCACGTGCTTTGGGAGCGCCCCTACACGGGGACGAACAGCGGCACGCAAGTAGGCCCCGCTGACGTCGCCGTGGGGGACGCGGTCTTCGTCGATTGGGTCGCCTACGATCGGCGTACCGGAACGCCGCTCGGCGTGCTCCCCTACCAGGGCTATCCCGCCGGATTCTCGCGCTTTAACAGCCGCTACGAGGCGAATGTCTATCAACTCCCGCGGACGACCGGCGTCGTCGACCGCTGCGGGCGCGAAGTCCTCCAACGCGACGAATCGCCCCAGTGGCGCTTCACCTATGGGTTTGAAGACGAAACCATTGTGAACGATTTCTCCGTCAAAGATCCGTCCCGCCCCAGCCTTAGAAGTGCGTTTGTAGAGGGGGCCGATCGCCGGCCTCTCACACCACCCCAAGACGTCGACTGGGCCCCCCTTCTCGTCGGTGCCGATGGCATCACCTACGGCATCGAAGGCGACGCAACCGCGTCACGCCTCGTCGCGGTCATGCGTGACTTGCGTGTGCTTTACCGAATCCCGATTCCTGTGCCTCTTACCTTTGATGCTGTGCTCCTCGACGATGGTCGGCTCTACCTTGACGCATTTGACGAAGCGACGAGCACGCGCACGCTGGTCGCCGTTCAGACCGCAAGCCCCGGTCTCGCGAAGACCGCGTCCCCGAGCGCCTGGGGGGACAACACCCGGAGCGGCTGGTACGGCCCTTGGCCCCGGTATTAGGGAATATCCGTTGAAAATTGATCGAGTGGCGGCCGTGCGGCAGTGTCCGCGGAGGAATTCGCCGACGGCATTCCCTTTTCACGCAACAAACGGCGACCGCGGACGATGGGGCGCCGCCGTTCCTCGGCGGAAGCTCCCTGCATCTGTGCGGGGCATGCAGGAGGGGCGGCCAGGAAGGCCATGTCTTTGTTCTCGAATGGGCGGTCGTTTCTCCTCTTCGCCGCCCTCGCGGCCCCCGTCGCCGGGTGCGCGACCGACGCCGAGGAGGCCGCTTCCGGCTCCGGCGACGAACTCATCAACGGGACCGTCGTCGGACCGAACGACTTCCCCGGCGTCTTCGTCCTCGCGCCCGATTTCGGCGCCGGGCCGCCGGTCCTCCACGAGGCCGGCTACCACCCGTACTGCACGGCGACCCTCGTTTCGCCGAAGAACTTCGTCACCGCCGGCCACTGCATCCTTAACCTTGTTGGGAATCAGCCGCAGAGCCAGATGCGGCCCGGTCAGGCGCTCTGGATCAGCAATGCGGTCGGGCCTGTCCACCCGTGGCGGCGGGTGACCATCGTCGCGACGAACACCGAGCTGGAACAGTTCGTAGCCGTCGGCAACGGCTACGCGTTCAACGTCCAGGGGGGGCGCCTTGTCCACGACCTCGGCGCCGTTCGCATCGCCGAGCCGCAGCCCGATCGCCCCGCTGTCCTCAATTTTGAGCGTGTTCGCCGCGGCGACCGGCTCACGATGGTCGGCTACGGCTGTACCGCGTTGAAGGGGAGCCCGCGCTGGGGCGAGGGGATGGGGTGGAAGCTCGCTGGCGAACTCGCCGTCGCCGCCGAGTACGGGCGCACCTTCACGGCCGGGGGGAACGCCGTCTCGCCGAACGCGACCGCCGGCTGCCCCGGCGATTCCGGCGGTCCGGTGTTCCGAAAAGGCAGCGTCGTCGGCGTGAATTCCTCGATCACTTGGGACGCGAGCGGTCGCGTCGTCCAGACGGTCTTCGGCCGCATCGACGTCGGCGACACGACGACCCCCTACGATTCCCGCGGTTGGCTGCTCCAAACCCTCGAGCGCTTCGATAGGTTGTGAACATCATGCGTAACTCGTTTTTTACGCGCCGTTTCCTCACCGCCTTTGGCGGTTCCGGGCGGACGCGTATGTCGTTTTTTACGCGCCGTTTCCTCACCGCCTTTGGCGGTTCCGGGCGGACGCGTACATCCTTGTTTG
Source organism: Sorangium cellulosum (assembly GCA_020720045.1). Lineage (GTDB taxonomy): Bacteria > Myxococcota_A > Polyangia > Polyangiales > Polyangiaceae > JAAFHJ01. The sequence continues at coordinate 2,302 of DYPH01000143.1, forward strand.
CCCTGGTGATCGCCGCTGCGCCTGCGTGTGCGGCGGCGGCCCCCTCTTCGAGCACCCCTTCGAACGCCGCCGATGGGAGCGACGCGCCGACGCTCGTCTGCCCGCCCGCTGCAAGCCCGCCCGCTGCAGGTGCGGCGAGCACGGGAGCGCCTGCGCCTGTGGCGGTGCCCGTTCCGAGTCCGCTCGCCGACCGATTGAACCCGTTCGTCGCCGCCCAGCACCAGCTCGCCGATCGGTGGCTCGCTTCGTCGCGGGGGGCGCCGATGGTCGTCGCTCCCGCGGTCGCGAGCTACCTCTATGCGGTGGCCGCGTCGAACCGGTCGATCGCCGAGTTTCGACAGTTCTCGAAGACCGCCTACGCGGGCGCCTACGCGCCGCTCGCCGCGAGCGATACGCTTGGATTCTTGGCCCTTTTTCAGGCCGATCGCGCCGCCCTTCGCACGCAGCCCGGCGCCGGTTCTTACCCGACCGCCTCCTCGACGACGGGGCCAGTCACCGCGACCGTCGAACTCGGACCGTTTCGGCGGTACCGGGGCCAGGCGGCAAACGAGGTCGTCGCTGGGCGCTGCGAGGAGGTCGATCGCGACGCAAAGCGCCGGATTCTCTGCCCGATCGGGGTTGGCGACTCCCAGGTCCTCCTCCTCGTGCCGGCGGGGGCGAAGTCGGGGACGGTCGCCGAGGAGAGCGCCCTCGCGGCGATGCTCGGACGGACGGGCAACACGGCAAAAGACGTCGTCGTTCGGCTCCCCGCGCCTGGCGTCTATCCGATTCGCGGCCTCGATACCGTCCTCGGCGCCCCGTTCCCGACGCAGACCGCCGATGGCGGGACGATCTCGACCCGCCCCATCGCGCCGCCGACGATCACGCTCGCGATCGCCGCCCAACCGGCGACCGCCGGCCACTACATCGATGGCATGGGCCTACCCCCGGAGGTGCTCCCGCTTCCGGCGAGCATCGCCGCACCGGCCGTCTCGCGCCTCTACCTCTTCGATCGTCGCGTCGGCGTCGCGCTCCTCGTGAGCGATCGCTAACCCCACAAAAGAGCAAAGGCCTCGCCCGGAAGAAGGGGACGAGACCGCAGGTGGAGCCGGGAAAAACACCCCGGCGCCGCCTGTTGGGGCGAGGCCGGGGTGTTGGCTGGAACGGACGTCCGGCAGAACGCCGGACCGGAAAACGTCAGGTTTCGAGAGCTTTTGCGAGCACGTCGAGCGCTTCGAGCACCTTCGCGCGGTCGGCGCGGGGGAGCTTTTCGACGAGCGCCGAGTAGGCGGTCGTCGCTTTCGTCTGTGCCTGCTCGGCGGCGCGCTTGCCGCGGGGCGTGAGGCGGACGTCGGTCTGACGGCCGTCGTCGGTCCCCTTCTTCCGGGTGATGAACCCGGCCCGCTCAAGGCCAGAAAGGTTGCGGCTCGCCGTGGACGAGTCGATGCCGAGAAGAACGGCGAGCGCCGACGTCGAAAGCGCACCGCGCTCGGCAATAAGTTGGAGAGTTTCAGCCTGTTGCGGAGTCACATCCGCGCCGCGAGCCCGTTCCCGGCTCAAGCGGCCGAGGCCACGATAGACGGTCTGCACAGCACGCGCGAACTTGTCGGTTTCAGCCATGGGAGCGGCATGTATTCTGCAACGAGGGTCGCCTCGTCAAGCGTGCTCACACGGGGGGTGTGAAAAACTTTTCCGTGCATGATCCAACGAGTGCTTGCATGCCCGTTTCGCGAGGAAAAAAGCTGGCAGCGCGCACTGCTGCTTGGCTGCTACAGGGGGGCGTTTTTGCACCGTGCACAATGCCGTTGACGGGCCGCACGGAATCGGCGGGCGAGGGGAGACCGACCTGAGAAGCAGACGCGTTCGAGACGCGCCCGTCCGCGAAGCGGGAGACCCCCCCTGGAAGGTCGCTGGTGGCGCCGAGAACCGCGTAGATTGCGGGGCCGCGGGACTTTTCTGCGCGGGAGGCTGTCCCCGCTTGTCGACGGGCGGTCGGCTCGTGCTAGCTTGGCGCCCGCTTCAACGAGACTCCAGGCAGCGCGATGCACACCCGTGTGTCGGCGAATCGGGCCCCCGATCAAAGTGGGTCTGCCGTCTCTTGTGACGTCGGTGCCCGAAAAGGCGCTGGCGGTCGCAAAACAGACGGGCCCCAAAGCGTTCGCAGAGCGATGGGCCACCGCGCATCGCCCTCAGAAATACCGCCCGTCGGGCACTCGTTCGGGAGAGCCGCGATGGCGGACAAGAGAGAAGAGAACCGGGAAATCGGGCAACTGCTCGCGGAACGCTACGAAATCACCCGTGAACTCGGGCGTGGCGGCATGGGTGTGGTCTTCCTCTGCCGGGACATCGTCACCGGCGAGAAGGTCGCCCTCAAGCGTCTCCGTGCACCGGAAGACTCCAAAACCCAGTCCCGGGAAGAGGAGGTCTGGTGGTTCCAGCAGGAGGCGCGCGCCGTCGCGTCCCTCGACCACCCGGCCATCGTGCGCGCCCGCGATTTCGGCATGTTGGCCGACGGCTCCCCCTACCTCGTGATGGACTCGCTCCCCGGCCGGAGCGTCCACGAGTGGATGCACACGACGACCATCCCCTGGTCGGTCATTTGGGCGATGGTCGATCAGACGCTCGCCGGCCTCGGCCACGCCCACGCGCGCGGCGTCATCCACGGCGACCTCAAACCGTCGAATATCATGCTCGACCTCGCCTCCGCCGGGCGAGGCCCCCGCGCCTACATCCTTGATCTCGGGCTCGCCTGGCTCCGCGAGAGCCACCACGACAAGCGCCTCGATGGCGCCGATGTGCCCGAACTCGCCGTGCATTCCGGCGCAGGTACCGTCGGCTGGGTCGCCCCGGAGCAGATCCGGAAGGCCGCTGCCCACGTCGGTCCGCCGACCGATCTCTACGCGCTCGGCTGCATCATGTACCGGATCCTCACCGGTCGCGAAGTCTTCGAGGGGACCGCCCAAGAAGTCCTCCGCGCCCACAAGCGGACGCCGGTCGTCCCGCCGGCGCTCCCGGAAGGGGTCCCTGGCGGCGTCGCTCATTATATTGTGCGCCTCCTCGCCAAGAAGCCCTGGCAGCGCTTCGAACTCGCCGCCGATGCCCGGGCCGCCTGGCAGGCTTTCCGCCCGAAGCACGCGCAGACGATGGAAGAGACGATGGCGCAGCTCCCGGCGCCGCCGGCCGCCCCGTCGTCGGTCATGCCGGAGCGCGGTCGTGCCGTCGCCGCTGCAAAGGCGCTCGCCCCGGGGCTTTTGTCGCTCCGCCCGTCGCCGATGGTCGCCCGCGAGACCGAGCGTGGCGAGCTTTCCGAGCTCGTCGACGACGTCTGCGCCGGCCGCGGCTCCCCCCATCGCATGGTCGCCCTCATCGGCGACGCCGGCGTCGGCAAGAGCCGTCTCGCCGAGTGGCTCTGCGAATTCGTCAACGAGCACGGCAAGATGTGGGTCCTCCGTGCCCGCTACGGCCGCATCGCGACCGCCCTCGACGGCCTTACCGGCGCCGTCAACAAATTCTACAATTTGCAAGGGGCCGACCGCTCGCTCGTCGAGCAGACGCTCATCAATCGTTGGGAAGTCGACAAAGACGACGACGAGGCGCTCACCTGGGTCGCCGCCACCGCCGAGTGGCTCCGGCCGACGCCCCCCGGCGTTGAGGTCCCCGTTGGGCCGACGGGAAAGCGCTTCGTCCTCGACACGCCCGAGCTCCGCTTTGCCGTCGTCCGCCGTGTTCTTGAGCGAATCGGCGCCGATCGACCGATCTTGATCTGGTTCGACGACCTCCACCTCAGCTCGAAGAACACCTTCGACGTCCTCGCCCGCGTCCGCCGGGAAATCCCCCACGTGCGGATCCTCATGCTGACGACGGCACGCAGCGAATCCCTTGAGACTGATCTCGACGCCGCGCTCCGCCTGGAAGGGCTCCGCGTCGACTGGCACGGTCGCGTGATGGAACTCCGCTCGATGGGCGAGGAGGAGACCCACGTCCTTCTTCGCGCCACGCTCCCGCTCCACCAGGACGCGATCCGCGCGGCGACCCGCCAAAGCCGCGGAAATCCTCTGTTTGCGCTCCAGCTCCTCCACGCGTGGGCTGGCGGCGGTTACCTCAAGATGGAAGGGGGGCGCTACAAAGTGCCCGCCGAGGCGCTCCAGGGGCGCGCCATCACGACCGCCGAACTCTGGGACGAACGCCTCCTCGCCGTCCCGGTGAAGCTCCGTCTCGCCGCCTACGCCGCTGCCGCCCTCGGCGACGACATCCGCGGCGTCGTCCTCAAGGCGCTCTGCCAGGCGGTCGGCATGGATCCCCGGGAAGGGCTCGTCGCGCTCACGCGGGCGCAAATCCTCCTCGCGAACGGCTCGGATCAGTTCCGTTGGGCCCACGCGCTCCTCCAAGAGCATCTCCTCGCGCGCCTCCACGAACGGGAAGACGCCCCGTCGATCTTCCGCATGGCGGCGAACGCTCTCGGGCTCCACCCGATGGTCGGTTCGCGCCGCGTGATGAAGCACCGCGTGATGAACCTCCTCCGCGCTGGGGACGACGACGTCGCCGCCCAGCTCCTGTTCCGGTTCATCGAAGGGGCCTGGGCCCGCGGCCGCGACACGACGGCAACTCTCAAGGATCTCGCCCTCTTGGAAGGGCGCGTCCGCGGGGCGACCGCCGCCGAGTACAGCTACTGGCGCGCGGAAGCGCTCCGCCACACCGGCAAGCTCGAAGACGCAAAGACCCACGCCCAGACGGCGCGCATGGCTTTTGCCGAACTCGGCGATCCCCGCCGGGAGGCCCACACCCTCCGGCTCCTCGGCCACCTCGCTTCGGACATGGGCCACCCCGCCCAGGGGCGCATCCTTGTCGAGGAGGCGCTCGCCCGTTTCGTCGCCATCCGCGATACCCGCGGTCGCGCGCAAGCCAATGTTGTCCTTGGGGAAATCGACTATCTCCTCGGCGAACACGGCCGCGCGCAGGCGATCCTCACCGACGCCCGCGTCCTCTGCCAGGAGGTCCACGACGACCTCGGCCGCGCCCAAGCGCTCATCCTGCTCGCGATGATCGAAACGAGCGATGGCAACGCCAAGAAGGCCCAGGCGCTCCTCGTCGAAGCGCGCCACGCCTTCGACGCCATCGGCTACCGGCTCGGCATCGCCCAGTGCGACGTCGTCCTCGGCCACGCCGATCACCGCGCCATGAAGCTCGAGCTCGCCCGGACCCGTTCGCTTGCGGCCCGCTCCGCCTTCCGCGAACTCGTCAACCCGCGCGGCGAGGCGGCCTGCGAGCGCCTCCTCGCGATGGTCGCCTTCGACCTCGACGACCACGCCGGCGCCACCCTCCACGCAACGGTAGCTGCCCGTATTTTCGAGAAACTCCGCGATCCGTGGGGCGACCTCGAAACACGCCTCCTGCACACGCAGATCGCCCTCGCCCGCGAAGATGAAGACTCTGGCCGCCTCGTCGCCGAGTGCGACGCCATCCAGCTCGACGAAGCGGAGCCGCGCCAGCACCGCCACCTTACACGCGCCTGGTTCTTCCAGACCCACCAGCGTTGGGTTGAGGCGGCCGCCGAACTCGACTTCGCGCGGAACGCCTTCGCCGACCGAAACAAGTGCGGGGATCACACGCCCCATTTGCTCCTGCGTTTCTCCCACCTTCCGTGGGGGCAGCCGGCAGCGACGAAGATTGAGGATTGGATCGCCGCCCTGGAAGACTCGGGCGGTATGCCCGACGAATTGTCCTTCTGAGGGGCGGGCAAAAGAGCAAACTCTTCGGTGGTGACCGGCGCGAAATTGGTGTATTGCGCACCGCCATGTCCACCGCGCAAGACTCCCCCCGTCGTTACAAGCAGAAGGCCCGCCGCACCAAGCAACTCGCCCAGTGGCGCGAGAAGCAGGCCCAGGCCGCCGCCGCCTCCCCGGCGAAGAAGTGAGCCCCTAAAGAAGCCCCGGATCCTCGGAACCGGGGTTTCTTTTTTTTGTTCGGGGGTTTCCGGCTACGGTCCCGCCCATGCAGGAAACGTTTCGTCGCGCAGTCACAGTCCTGCGCGCCGTTTCCTCACCGCCCTCGGCGGTTCCGGGCGGACGCGTCGCTCAGCGGACTTCATCCATCGTCGGCCACGCCAATTCGTTCCTCGCCGCCGCCTTGCTCATCGTCGGCTGGCTGATCACCGGCCCGATTTTTCACTACTCGGACACCTGGCACGTGCATGCGTACGCGCCGTTTCCTCACCGCCTTCGGCGGCTCCGGGCGGACGCGTAACTCGCGATCAACACGACGACAACGATCGTCACGTTCTTGATGGTATTTCTCCTCCAGAACACGCAGAACCGGGACAGCCACGCGATCCACTTGAAGCTCGACGAGCTAATTCGCGCGCAAGTGGGCGCCCGGAACAAGCTCCTCGCCCTGGAGGAGCTTTCCGACGCCGACATGGCGATTCTTCAACAAGAATTCGAGCGGCTCCGGGACGAGAAAGCCGGCTGATCCGGCGGGCCGGATGCGACCGTCAGCGCACGCCGAGGATCCAGCCCTCTTCGACGCGCGCTTCCGCGGTCGGCGCCGCAAAGAGCGCGGTGAGCTCGCCATTGGCATCGAGGCCGGCGAGGGCGACTGCCGTCTCGGCGACCTGTTCGCGGTCGTGGATGCGGGCCGGGCCACGCCCACGGACGCGCGTGTAGAAGAGCGACGGGTAGATTTCCGCGAAGACGACGCGGGCCTTCTCGGCGTCGGCTTCGAAGGGCCACACCGCCGAATCGGAAACCGTCTTGCGGAGTTGGGCGACGCGCGGGATCCCGACGAGCGTCTGTCCGCCGACCGAGTTCGCGCCGCCGTAGACGAACCAGGGCGTGGCCGACCCGGCGAGGTCGTCGACACGGCGCGTGCGTGCGAGGCTGCCACCGGCCTTGGCGGCGACCGGGTAGTCGAAGACCCCTTTTTGCGTCGTCGAGAGCGTCTTGGTGATCGACGCCGGCAGGCGCGGCGGGCAGCCGAAGAAGGGGCCAAAGCCGCCGGTGATCGCGGCGTTCCAGGCGGCGGCGACGGCAAAGCGGTTGTTTTTGTTGCTATCGTCGTCCTGGACGTCGGCGCCGAGGCGGTCCCACACGGCGCGCCAGGCGCCCGCTTCCGTCGCGAGGCCGAGGGCACTCGCGGTGCCGGCCGGGAGGCCGAGCGCGAAATCGAAGCCGACGAGGACCCGCTGGCCAGCCAGCTCACCGGCAAGCGTCGCCGCGATCTCCGCGGTAAGCGCGGCCCGCGTGAGATGGTTCTTCGTCGTGAGCCGAGCGACGCCATTCTCCCATTGAAGGAGTGCCGCCCAGAGGGAATCTTCCCCTTTTTTCGGGGTGTTGGACGAACTCCAATCGATCATCCAGTAGGCATCAAACCCGGAAGATCGCTTGCTGAGCCCGTCGACGAGCCCATCCTCCCGGGCCGGCGGCGGCGGCGCCTCCTGGCCATCGGACTCGAGGGATGCATCTGCGCGTCCGCCCGGAACCGCCGTAGGCGGTGAGGAAACGGCGCGCAGGGACGAATCTGCGCGTCCGCCCGGAACCGCCGTAGGCGGTGAGGAAACGGCGCGCAGGGAC
>DYPH01000143.1:9948-14286 GCA_020720045.1 Sorangium cellulosum
GAATCTGCGTTGTAGCTGGGATCGTGCGGCATAGAGGCGCCCGCTTACGGGATCGGAGCCCTGGTGTCTGTAGCTACTTCAGGAGCGCATGCCCGGCGAGGTAGGCCTTGTACTGGGCTACCGTCGTCTTCGGCGCGGCGTTCGGCGCCGCACAGAGGGACGGGTCGGTCTTCGTGCAGCCTTTTTGGACGAACGCACAGGTCTTTTTCTGAGGAACATCAGCGACTTTGTCGCAACGGAATTCCTGGGTGCAGCCGGTGCGGTCGCAGTCGAGGACCTTCCCAGCGGCGGTGCGGTTCGACGTGAACGGCGTGTTGTTCGCGACCGCCGCCTCGAGGCCGGCCCGGCAGCGGGAGAACCAGGTCAGGTCGGTGGAGCGCGTGCAGAAGAAGTCGGCGAGGACCTCCTTCACGTCGCTCTCCGGGGAGGCGGCCGAAATCGGCTTTGAAGAAAGGAAGGCGTAGAGGCTCGCCGTCATCCCTTTTTCGCAGGTCTTCTGGGGGTCGTCGTAGTTGCAGAAGAAGGTGTAGTGATTGAGGTAGTACTGAAACCCGGTATCCGGCCGCGCCCAGACCCCCCGGTAGGGGGCATCTTGCGGCTTCATACGGACGCACGCGCCGCGCCAGCAGCCGGCGTTCGCCGTGAAGCTCTTCGTATTGATCGTCGCCCGCTTGAGCGTCTTCGGGAAGAAGCCGTCGTCGCCGATGTAGTAGTTGCCGTCGTCAAAGAGCTCTTGGAAGTTGCTCCCCGTCAGGGCGCCGCTCACCGGAATTTTGAGGAGCTTCGAAAGCTTGGGGGCCGTCTCAATGCCGCCATTGCAGCCGTTGAGGGTCATGTAAGGCGTACGGGTGCGGTCGAAGTTGTCGGCGAGACCCGCGAAGCCGGGCGCCCAGGTGTTGAGCGTGCGGTTGTCGCCGGAGGATTCCGTCAAGGCACCAAACGGCGACGAGTGACCGAAGAAGTCGACGCTCTCAATCTTGCCAAAGCGCTCCATCGCGGCGACAAGCTTGTCGGCAGACAGTCGCGAAAGATCGGCAAGCTTCACGTCGCCAAACGGCTCATCTTTGAGGACAGTTGTGCCGGTTCCGGTGACGTCGGTCGCCTTGACGTCTTGGGTCACAAACAGGACGACCTGGTCGTTCGGATAGAGCTGCGTGTACCGGCGGCCTCGGCCGAGCGCCGCGTATAGCGGCATGTTCCCGAGCTTGTCCGAGTCGCCGACGAGGAGGATATGCGTCGGTTTGGCGAGGTCGACTTTCCCCGATTTATCAAAGCTTGCGACGAGATCGTCTTCGGCGCTCTCCACGTCGTCGACCGGCTCCGCGGTGCACGCAAGGGCGGGTAGGGCGAGGGCCAGGAAGGAGGCAACGGGGAGCGGGGAAAGGCGAGAGAACCAACGGCGCATGGCGCGGCGCTACCACGAAAGAGTTCCGTCGGCGACCCGCCTGAAAGCGGCATCGACGCCGTTGAAGTGGGCCGGCGAGAATCTTCCGCGCTACGGAGTCTGCGCTCGCCCGTAGCCGCCCCCATGAACGCCCCCATGACCGATCGTCGCCCCGCCCGAAGCGCCCGTATTTCTAGCCCTGCGGTCGTCCCATTTCTAGCCATTCTCGCCGCTTGCGCCGGTCCGACCGTCGTTGCGCGGTCGCCAGCTGCTCCGGCGTCGACCGACGCGCCGGTCGCCCCGGTGGCGAGCGGTGCGACCGCTGCGGCGAACTTTGGCTACAACCTGCCGAGTCCGGAAATTCTGGAAGTGCTCCGCGCTCCGTTCCCGGCGCAGGCGCTCGTCAGCCCGCGAGGATCGCGCATTCTCCTCCACCGCTGGGAGCGCTACCCCGCGATTTCCCAGGTCGCTGAGCCGTTTTTGCGCCTCGCCGGCGTCCGCGTCGAGCCGAAGACCCGCCGCAAACACGACACCGACCGCGGCTACGGCGTGACGCAATGTGCGAAACAATTCAGCCTTGTGCCTGCGGCCGAACGGACGGGCCCCAGTCAAAGTGGGCCCGCCGTCTCTCGCGACGCCTCCGCCAGGGAATTTGCTGGCGGTCGCGAACGGACGGGCCCCGAGGTCGCCATCGCGCTCCCGGCCGGCTGCGTCGAATCGCCCCTCTGGTCGGCCGACGATCGCTACCTCGCCTTCCGGACGACGACCGACGCCGGCGTCGAACTGTGGGTCGCCGACGCAGCGACCGGGAAAATGCGCCGCGTCGGCAGCGGTTTTCTCAATCCGATGCTCGGCACGTCGACGGTCCAATGGCTCCCCGATCAATCGTCCCTCTTGGTCAAGTTCGTGCCCGAAAACCCCGGGCGACCGCCGGAAGCGCTTCCGGGAAGTGAAGGGCCAGGGATCCAGGAAACTGATGGAAAAACTGGCGAAAGTAGCACCTACGAAGCACGCGATACGCTGACCAACGCCCACGACGAAGCGCTGTTTGCCTATTACGCGACCTCCCAGCTCGCGCGCGTCGATGTGGCGACCGGAAAACAGACGAACCTCGGCCGGCCCGATCTCCACCTCCACGTCGATGTCGCCCCCGACGGGAAGCACCTGCTCGTTCAAACGATGGTGCCGCCGTTCTCCCACGCAACGACCTTTGACCGCTTCCCGCGGGAGGTCGCCGTCTGGGATGACGCTGGCAACCTACTGAAGACGCTTGCAAAATTGCCACTCGCCGATCGGGTGCCGGTTCACGGCGTGCCGAAGGGGCCGCGGAGCTTCGCCTGGCAGGAGACGGCGCCGGCAACCATCCTCTGGGCGGAGGCCCTCGATGGCGGCGACTGGAAGGCGACCGTGCCGGCCCGGGATCGTCTGTTTGCGCAGGCGGCCCCCTTCACAGAAGCGCCGACCCCCCTCGTCACGCTCCCCCAGCGCTTCTCCGGATTTCGCTGGGTGGAAGACGGAAAAACCGTATTGATTCGGGAGTATGACGAGAATCGCCACTGGACACGAACGCTCACATACCCGCTCGCTGCGCGTCCGCCCGGAACCGCCGAAGGCGGTGAGAAAACGGCGCGCGCGAACGTGGCTACGACGCCGGCGCCGCTCGGCGCGGGGAAGGTCCTCTTCGACCACTCCTGGGACGAGCACTACGCCCACCCGGGCACGCCGGTCATGCGCGTTCGCGCGGACGGTACGACCGTCGTAGCTCTCCGAAATGGCAGCATTTTTCTCGCCGGCGACGGCAGCTCCCCGGCAGGCGATCGCCCCTTCCTCGACCGTCTCACCCTCGCCACCGGGCGCCGGGAGCGCCTCTTCCGGAGCGCCGCCGACGCCTACGAGCGCTTCCTCGCGCTCCCCGATGGCAATGACACAGCCTTCTTGACCTGGCATCAATCGAAGAGTGCCGTCCCGAACGCGTTCCTTCAAACGGTCGGAGTACGGCAAACGGCAGCGGCGGGGGAGGGGGAGTTCACCCTCGCACGCCAGGCAATTACCCACGCAAGCGACCCGACGCCGCAGATCCGCGGCATCCAGAAGCAGCTCATTAAATACAAGCGTAAGGATGGGGTCGACCTCTCCTTCACCCTGGTTACGCCGCCGAACTACACGTCAGGAACGAAGCTTCCCGCGATTCTCTACGCCTATCCGAACGACTTTGCGGCGAAAGATACCGCCGGTCAGGTCACCGGCTCCGAGCAGATGTTCAGCTCACTTTCTCGCCATCAGCTTCTTCTGCTTGCGGGCTATGCACTGATTGAAGATGCCCAGTTTCCGATCGTCGGCGACCCGAAAACTGCCTATGATACCTACCTGGAACAGCTGATCGACAACGCGACCGCTGCCGTCGACAAAGCGGTCGCAACCGGCGTCGTCGATCGGAACCGGATCGGCGTGACCGGGCACAGCCATGGCGCATTGATGACCGTGAACTTGCTCGCACATTCGACTCTTTTCCAAGCGGGAGTGGCGACGAGCGGCGGCTACAACAAGACGCTCACCCCTTTCGGCTTTCAAAGCGAGCGGCGGTCGGTGTGGGCAGCCCCTTCCGTCTACACGCAGGTCTCCCCATTTTTTGTGGCCGATCGCATCAAACGCCCGCTGCTCCTCATGCACGGGACCGACGACGCAAATCCGGGAACGACGCCGCTTCAATCGCAAAAGCTCTTCGAGGCGATTCGCGGAAACGGCGGTACGACACGCCTCGTGCTCCTGCCCCACGAGCCCCACTGGTACGCGTCCCTCGAGTCGAACGAACAGCTCGCCTACGAGATGGTGCGCTGGTTCGACCGCTACGTGAAGAACGCCGCCCCGTAGTTACGAGCAGTTGCCTGCATGCTCGCCGTTTCCTCACCGCCTTCGGCGGTTCCGGGCGGACGAGCAGTTACCAGCATGCTCGC
>DYPH01000001.1:0-21648 GCA_020720045.1 Sorangium cellulosum
GAAGTTGGATCCGCCGTCAACGCGGCGGATCGATGCAACCCACGGGCGGTCTAGATTCGTTTTGCAAGCGCTCAGCGGGGCGCGAGATGGACGTCCCCCGCGTTGAGGAAATGCACAATGCCGGCACCGTCGACGACCTTCAAATGCCCGTCATCGTCGAGGCCGATCACCGTCGCCGCGTAGCCGGCGTCTGTTGATGAGCCCTCCTTGGACGGCCCGCCGGCAGCCACCCATACCGGTGCATTATGCATGCACCAGGCCGCCTCGTAGCGGGCGCGAATCGCCGGAAAACCGCCGGCGAGGACGCGCTCGATCTCATGCTCAAGGTTCCCGAGAAGCGCCTGCACCACCTGCCGGCGACCGATGGCGTTGTCGCCACGGACCGCCGCAATGCTCGTAGCGACGGGAGCAATCTCTTCAGGAAAATCGGTCGTCGAGACGTTTATACCAATTCCGACAACGAGCGCATCGCCGACAACTTCAACGAGAATTCCGGCTATTTTCTTTCGAGTTTCCCCGACAAACACGAGAACATCATTCGGCCATTTGACGGCGGCCCGCGCCGGCGCTGGAAGGACGTCGGCGATCGTGTGGGCGACGGCGAGGCCGGTCGCGAGCGGCACGAGGGGGCGGCGCGCCGGAAACCGACGCAGGAGCGGTGAACGGTACACGACCGAGAGGAGCAGGTTCTCCCCGCATGGCGACGACCAGACGCGCCCTTGGCGACCACGACCGGCCGTCTGAGCATCGGCCAAAAAGAGTGCACCATGCACACATCCCGCCCGCGCCGCTTCTTTTGCCAAATCGTTCGTCGACGTGGTCGTCGCGACGTGGACGATCGATGCAGATAAACCATCGAACACGTTCGAAATTTTTTCTGCACCGTCGCGACGAAGATCGGCGCGCTCGGCATCGATCGGCGCGCTCATGCCGGCTCAAAATCGAGACCGATGTCGACGGCAACTGCGCTGTGAGTGAGCGCGCCGACGCTGATCGCGTCGATCCCGAGGGCGGAGAGGGCTGCAATACGCTCAAGGGTGATCCCCCCCGACGCCTCCAAGATCGCGGGGCGCGCATGGGCGCGGTTCATCGCGATCGCTTCGGCGACGACTCCGTCGTTCATGTTGTCGAGGAGCACGATGTCGGCGCCTGCATCGAGGGCAATTGCCAATTGAGCGAGCGTATCGACCTCACATTCAATTTTGCTGGTGTGCGGCGATCGGGCCTTTGCGCGGGCGATGGCGTTCGCGACTCCACCGCAGGCGGCAATGTGGTTGTCCTTAATGAGAATCGCCGACCCAAGGTTGTCGCGATGGTTTTTCCCGCCGCCACAGCGGACCGCATAGCGCTCGAAGGCGCGGAGGCCCGGGGTCGTCTTCCGCGTGTCGGTGACGCGGGTTGGCGCGCCGGCGGTGATCGCGGAGACGTAGCGGCGAGTAAGCGTCGCAACACCGCTCATTCGTTGCATAAAATTGAGAGCCACGCGCTCGGCCATGAGCAACGAGCGACTGCTCCCCCTGGCGCGAAGGAGCGCCGTCCCGGCGGGGGCGAGGCTGCCATCGGCGGCGAGGAGCTCGACGTGCAGCTCCGGATCGACGAGGTGAAAGGCGCGCTCAGCGACGACGAGCCCAGCGACAACAAGGTCTTTTCGGGCGACCGCCAGAGCGACGCTCGTCGCGTCGGCATCGATGCAGGCTTCCGTGGTGACGTCGCCCCCCGCCAGGTCTTCGGCGAGGGCGCGGGTGACGAGGTCGTCGACCACGATTCGGGGGAGTTCGCCGCGCCAGCCGGCAGAAAACGGAGAAGATGCAATCATTGGAGCTCCAACGAACGGGGTTACCAGGCGAGGATCGGCCAGCCGCGCTTCTTGGCGAGGCGCAAAAGACGGACGTCCGGGTTGACGCAATAGGGCTCCCCCACCGCCTCGAGCAGCGGGAGATCGGTGATGGAGTCGCTGTAAAATGCAGCTTCTTCGAGCCGGTGGCCGAGGCGCGCGGCGAGGGCACGCACGCGGGTGACTTTCCCGTGGCTGTAGGCGAGTGGTGCGACGAAATTTCCGGTAAAAATCCCGCGTTCGTCAACGTCGAGGAGGCTTGCGACGACGTGGGGAATCTGGAAATGGCGCGCGACAGGAATCGCGCCGTAGAGGGTGCCGCCGGTCGCGAGCACCAGGACATCGCCGGCCGCTTCGTGGCGGCGAACAACGCGACGCGCTTCGTCGCTTACGTGGGGGCGCACGTGGCTTTGAAACCAGTCGTCGCACCGCGCCTTCATGGCGATCTCGGAGGTGCCACGAAGGACAGAAATCGCCTGGGCGGCGACCTTCTCCGCGTCGACGATCCCAAGCGTGTATTGGAGGACCCAGGCGCCGACGCGAAGGAGATCCCGCTTTGAAGCGGCCCCCTGCTCGTATTGATGGCGCATGTAGAGCGACGCCGTCTCTTTCCGAACCAACGTTCGGTCCATATCGAAGAGGGCGAGGCGTGCCATCGGAGGGCGTTCGTAGAGCAATTTGGCGCGGTGGACCAGCGCCCATCGTCCGGTCCTACGCTTTCGTGAGCGACAATCTTCGCCGCTTCGGTGCCGGCGAACAGACACGTCCTCAATGCATGTAGCCGCGAAAAAGAAGCTCAGAAAAAATGTTGCAGGATGCATGGTAAGCGAGGCCGGCGCCGATCCCTTTCGTGCGGCTGCGAAGCCACCCGAACAGCAACGACGGGAAGAACACCGCGAGCCGCGCCGGTGCCGGGATCGTCGCAAGATGCCCGACCGCGAAGAGGGCCGAGGTGAGCACGATGGCAAAACCTGTGGGGGCGCCAAAGAGGCGGCGTCGCATCGGGAATGCATCGGCGAGGCGACTCTGGAGGTACCCGCGGTAAAACGCCTCCTCGGGAAGGGCAACGAGCACGAGCTGGCCGAGGACCCGCTCCGCGAGGGCGCGGGGCGTGAACGGGAAGACAAATGTGCGTTGAAAGCGGATTTCCCCCTGGGTCATCGCTGCCTCGATTCGGCCAAAGGCATCGCGCCAATCTTGGAGAGTTTTCGGCAGATCTGGCCCCCACAAATGGGAATCTTGGATGGCGATCCAACGCCGGAAACCGAGATAGAACGGGACGAACGTGAGGAGCGCGAGGAGCATCGCAAGGCCCAGCGCCTGGAGGCCGGCCCCGAGCCACACGCGGGGGCGCGGCTCACTCGGGAGAACGAGCCCCCCCAGCGCGAGGCCGCGGTCGGAAACCCATCCGTCGTCGCGACGCCAGACGAAAAGCCAGGTCGCCCCGAGGAAGAGGAAACCGACGACGGTCGCGACCCACCCCTCCGGAACGAGGCGGGCGGCGGCGACCACCAGTCCAGTCACGAGCGAGGTCACCCCGACCGCTTCGCCGACGATCGCGAGACGGCTTTCCGCGCCGGAAGGCGTTCGCCAAAATGTCATGAATTTCCGCGCCTTCAGCGCGAGCAAGCGAGCTTGGCAACGAAGGCTTCCGTGTGCCCCGCTTCCGCGTCGAGCCACGCGACGAGCCAGTCGCCGCGCCCTTTGCCGGGGGCGAGGACCGGGCGATACATCCCGGCGGCCACCTTGGCGAAACTCGACGGGACGCCGACACCATCGCGGGTCAGTGCCGCGAGGAGGACGTGACCGTCGTCGAAAAACACCGTCGACACATTCCCTTCCGCGCTCACGGCGAGGTTCGGATGGCCGCCTTTTTTGGCGAACTTCTTGTGCCAAAGCATTTTGCCGGAGGTGCCATCGAGGAGCGCCGCGTAGGCACCGGCATCGGCGCCATCCTGGTGCCAAACGACGAAACATCCTTCATTTCCACACGCGATCGACGGGGCTTCCACGGCCCCCTCAGCGATGCGAAGGAGGTCGTCGCCGACGACGTGATTGCGACGGCCGCCCGCCGACGTGACGCCCGCGCCGAGATCGCTCGCGGCGGCGGGTACCTTGAAGCGGCCGATCGATTTCTTCATCCCCTCGTCGAAACGGAAGCCGACGAAGAGCGTGTTCCCGGCGACGGCGCCGGTCGGGTGATGGGCGCCAGCCTGGGTGCCTGAAGACTCGGCGAGGTCGGTCAGGCGAACTTCCGGTCCGTCGAGGGCGAGTTCCGGGGAGAGCCGACGAAGGAAAAGATCGGAGCGGTCGGAGCCCTCTTGCTCCCAGAGAACGAAGACGGCCGCCTTCGAGGTGGCGACCCACGGGTTGAAGGTCTGCGCCTTTGTGCCACCGAGCTTCATGCTTTCGCCGGCGATCCGCCCGTCGCCATCGAGCCAACGCGCAAATACGCCAGGCGACTTCCCTTTTTCGTCGGCGAAGAAGAGCGCCGTCTTCCCCGCAAGTGGCACGAGAATGGGGCGCGCGGCCCCTTCGGCCTCGGGCGTCAAATCGCGAATGTTGCTGGTGACCTTCGCCGATTCGTCCATTTGGACGCTGTACACGTGGGCCTGGCCCGCCTGCTCGTGCTCATCGGTCCACGCGTAGAGGAGGCCGCTCGCCCCCTGGGCGACGAAGGGGCGGCCGGCGTTACCCTTGGCCTTCAAACGGGGATGCCCGAAGGCGGTCAATCGGCAAGACCCCTTGCCGGCAGACGCGGTCTTTAGCGCTTCTTCGAAGGACTTTCCGACGGGGCCGGCACCGGCCGCCGTCGCTTCCTTAAACTTCTTCCCGGCGCCAGCAACGTCACCGCTCGCGAGGGCCTTCTGCCCATCGGCGAGGATCGTTGCCCAAGGGGGCTGATCTTCTGGAGTTTCCGGCGTCGAGGGAATTCCGCGCGCCGTCGTCGGCGCCGCGCTCGAGGAGGCGCTGGCCGAAGCGCTCGCGAGCGTCTTCACGGTGGGCGCCTGCGTCACGAAGTAGGCAGCGGCGCCCCCACCGACGACAAGGAGCGTCCCCAAAACGGCGATAAGCGGTTTGAGGGAAGAGCCACTCGGCGACTGTTGGTAGGCGGCCGCTGGCAAGGGGGGCGCCGGCGGGACCCGCGACGGAAGGTTCTGGGGGGTCGACGGGCCCGGCTCTTCGAGGCGCATCCGCCGCCCCTGCTCATCAGAGCTGGGGGGCGATCCCGGACCGCTCAACGGCATCGGTGACGACGCAGGCGCGAGCGGAATCCGCGCCGAAACCGGGCTCGGAGTCATGTTGGGGCGGGAAGACTGGGGCCCCCAAAGGTCATTGGCCTGCTCGCGAAGCTCGACAGGGAGCCGCGGCAAGCTGATATCGCTCATGATTGCGCTCGGCGCACCGATGGCGACGGCCAGCGCGTCGGCGAGTTCCTTGGCGCTGCTGAAGCGGCGGTCGGGGTCGCGCTCAAGGGCCCTTCGGAACCAGGCGTCAAAGGACGCGGGGAGGTCGGGCCGGAAGACGGTCGGCGTCGGCAGACCTTCGGTGGCGATGGCGGCGAACGTCATCGCGACGCCCTGGTCCATGTTCCAGACGGGGCGCCCGGTGAGGCACTCGTAGGTCATGCAGCCGAGGGCCCAAAGATCGGAGCGATGATCGACCGACCCCTGCCCTTTGACCTGCTCCGGCGACATGTACGCGGGCGTTCCGAAGACGGCCCCTTCGCGCGTCAGTCGCGCCGTCTTCTCGTCGGTCTTCATCGGGGCGTAGAACTTCGCCAGACCGAAATCGAGAATCTTTGCCATCTCTTCCCCCTCTTCGTTGTGGAAGAGGAAGATGTTCTCCGGCTTCAAATCGCGATGGACGATGCCGACCGCATGGGCCTTCAGGAGCCCCTTCGCGCAGTCGGTGATGATTTTGACGACGTCGCGCGCCTCCATGAGACGAACGCGCGCCATCCGGTCGTAGAGGGACTCCCCTTCGAGGAGCTCCATGACGATGAACGGGCGCCCATCTTCGAGGCGGCCGGTGTCGTAGACGTCAACGATGTGGGGGCTCTTGATGCTCGCCGCCGCACGGGCCTCACGAAAGAATCGCTCGGAGACGACCTTCGAGGCGGTCAGCTCAGCCGCCAAAACTTTAATGGCTACGCGCTTTTCCAGCGCCAGATGCTCGGCCTCGTAGACGGCAGCCATGCCCCCCCGACCGATCTCCCGGCTCACACGGTACTTGCCGACAAGTACGGTGCCGACCGGGATCTTCGATTCGTTCGGAATGGCGGCCATAGAAAGCGGGCGGAGGCTACTCGACCTGGGACCTTGGGAGCTAGCGAGATCCTCGCAAAGCGCAGCGATGGGTCGGTCGACGAGAAGCGGTCGGAGCGCGCGAGATGTGCTCTAGTGGGGCGTGGCTATGGATCGCCGTCTCTTCGCCGTCGCGCTCGCCCTCGTTGCGGCCGCCTGTGCCGACTACGACGAGGGGGAGAGCTTTGAGGTCGACAGCGGCACCTCCGAAGATGGGGCCGGCTTGGCCGAAAGCGGAACGGCCGTCGGCGACGCCGGAATTCCCCTCGAGGTCGGGGGCGATGCCGGAGCGCCCCCCTTCGACCAAAATCTGCATTATGCACCGACGGACACCTGGTCGCCGGCGAGCGCCCGCGTCGTCGGTCACGCGAAGGCGGTGCTCGCGCGCGGCACGATGCGGACCGACGTCTTCGCGAAAGTCGGCGACTCAAACACGGTAAATACAAACTATTTGGCGTGTTTGGAGGGGAATGGCGTCACCTGGGGCTCTTCGTCCTCGCTGATGCCGACCGTCGCGGCGTTCTCGAAGACGAAGGTCGACGGCACCAAAGCAAGCTTTGCGCGGACGACCCTCGCTGCGGGCGTCGGCTGGGGGACGCGCAAGATCACGACCGGCGCGCCATCCCCGCTCGACCAGGAAATCGAAGCGATTCAGCCCGGTTTCGCGGTGGTGATGCTCGGGACGAACGACACAACCGAGACGGGGATCTGGCCCTTTCCGGCGGCGCTCTTGGCGGTGACGTCGCGCCTGGAACAGCGGGGCGTGCTTCCGATCCTGTCGACAATTCCCCCGCGAAAAGACTCCGCGGCGATGGCCTCCCTCGCCCAGGAAATGAACGCGGTCGTCCGCGCCCTCGCCGAGGCGCGCCGGATACCGCTTGTCGACGTATGGCGCATGGTCGATCCCCTCGGACATTCGCTCGTCGCCGATGGCATTCACTTGAACGTCGGCGCCGGCGGCGGGTGCAATTTCCAAGCATCCGGTCTCGACTACGGGATGACGATGCGGAACCTCGTGACGACGACCGCCCTCGACCGCGCGCGGCGTTTTTTCCTCGCGAACGAGTCGCCCGACCCAGAGCCGGCAGCGCTTTCCGGTGAGGGCACGTTTGCGGCGCCGCTCGTCGTCGATCGCTTCCCCTTCACCGACGCCCGCGACTCGCGGGTCCTTCGGCGCGGCACCCGCGATCGCTACGGCTGCGCCAATCAGAGCGAGGGGGGCAACGAAATCGTCTACCGCCTCCATCGGACGAAAGCGGCGCGTGTGAATATCCGTGTATTTTCCCTGGATGGGGCCGACCACGACCTCCAATTGCTGACCGCCGACGGCGCCGAGACCTGCATCCTTCGCGACGACAAGCTGCTGACCGTCGACCTCCCCATCGGCGATACCCTTCTCGCCGTCGACGCCTACGGCCCCGTCGGGACGGCGAAGGACGGCGAGTTCCTTTTGACCGTCGTCGAGGCGCTGTGACTGAGGCCGGACGCCTACTCGCGGGGACACTCACCGCTTCGCTCGCCCACGATTTACGCAATGTTCTTGCAGTGATCCGGACGGCTGCCTTCCTTGCCAGTCAGCCCGAACGCACGCCGCGGGAGCTCGAAAAGATCGCGCGCAATGCCGACCGCGGCCTCGCCCTGATCGAACTCGTACTGACCATGGTCCGCGGCGAGCCGCTCGAACGCGCCCCCTTCGAGCCGCTCCGTGCGCTTCGCGACGCCGCCGAAGAGTACCGAGGGATGCTGGAGTTCGAGCTTCCTGCGATGCTCCCGGAGGCCCTTGGCGTCGCGCCGCTCCTGACGAGCGCCTTCGTCATTCTCTTGGACAACGCGCACGGTGCGGGCGCCCAACGTATTCGCGTGCATTCTGCAACCACTGACGCGTTCTCCGATCCGGCGCCTCGCCGGGCGGAGACAAATGCGTTCTCCGATCCGGCGTCTCGCCGGGCGGAGAATGCGTCACTGACGCTGTTCCTGGCCGACGATGGCCCGGGAATTCCTCCAGAAATGACGGAACGCATCTTCGAAGCGGAAGCCTCGGCGCGCGCGGGGGGGACCGGCCTCGGCCTGTGGTTCGCCCGGTACGCCCTGGAACAAATGGGGGGCGCGCTCACGCTTGGGCCGGTGGCAAACAGCGCAGGCGCGTCCTTTCAAATCACATTGCCGCGTGCGATTTAACGGAACGGTTCTGCGCACCGATCATCGCCGAGACAGCTATTTCGCCGACGGTCGCCGGTTGATAGGCGGAGCGGCATGCTTCCCGTTCGACTGCGCGGCGCGCGGATCCACAACCTTCGCGGCATCGACCTGGATCTCGAACCGGGGACCTTCGTCGCGATCACCGGGCCATCGGGCGCCGGGAAGTCGTCGCTCGCCCTCGACACGCTCCACGCCGAGGGGCAGCGGCGTTTCGTGGAGAGCTTCAGCCCCTACGCGCGCCAATTCCTCGAGCGGCGGGAACGCCCCCCTTTTGATTCCCTCGAGCCGATTGCGGCGACGGTCGCGGTAGACCGAAAATCACAAGTTAAATCGAGCCGTTCTACCCTCGCAACGTTGGCAGACCTGGAGGCCTATTTCGCGGCGCTTTTCGCAAAGGTCTCCCGGCCGATGTGTGCAACCTGCAATCGTTATGCGGAGGATCGCTCCCCCCAGGAGATCGCCGAAGAGCTCGTCGCCAAGCACCCCGACGCACGCGTTCGTATCGAGTTTCCGCTCCACGTCGACGGCGATGCCGGGCGGTACCTGGAACTCCGCGACCGCCTCGTCGCCGACGGCTGGCGCCGCGTGGTCACCCGAAGCGGGTCGCCAGGAATTCAACAGGGGGGGACGCCCTCAGCGCTCTACGACCTCGATGAACTCCGCCCCAGCGACGCCGTCGCCCGCGACGCCGACCTTGCCCTCGTCGTCGATCGCTTGGTGCTCAAAGCTTCTGAACTTCCGAGGATCATTCAAGCTCTTGAAGCCGCGTGGGGCGTAAAGAGTGCACCCTACATCGACAAGGGGACGGTCCGCGTCGTCTTCGTCGATCGGGAGGCATTCTCCGATCCGGCGTCGCGCCGGGCGGAGAGAAACGCATCGAGCGACCCGAGCGAACGGGCCGCCTGCCGCCAATTGATCGAACGTGGGCTCGCCTGCCCCTCCTGCGCTACGCGCTTCGAGCGACCGCGCCCCGGCTTTTTTTCCTACGATTCCCCGCTGGGCGCCTGCCCGACGTGCCGCGGCTTTGGTCGGAGCATCGGCGTCAACTCGACCAAGGTGATCCCCGACGGCAGCCGCACCCTCGCCGGGGGTGCCATCAAGGCGTGGACGGGGAAATCGGCGGAGTGGGAGCGGGAACAGCTTGAGAAGGTCTGTGTAAAATACACCATTCCTATGGACGTCGCCTGGGACCGTTTGAGCGCCAAACAAAAAGGGCTCATCATCGACGGCGACGGGAAATTTGCCGGCGTTCGCGGTTGGTTCTCCTGGTTGGAGACGCGCACCTACAAGATGCACGTGCGCGTCTTCTTGGCGCGCTACCGGGAGTACCTCCCCTGCGCGACCTGCGGCGGCGCCCGCTTGCGACCCGAGGCACGAATCTACAAAGTCGCCGACCGCGACCTCCCTTCCTTCCACGCGGCGACGGTCGCCGAGGCCCATGCGCTTGTGGCGGCGCTCACGCCGACCGACGGCCAAGCGCGCCTGGTCTGCGAGGAACTCCTCGCAAGACTTGGCTATTTGGAGGCGGTCGGCCTCGGCTACCTGACCCTCGATCGCCAGGCGCGGACGCTCTCCGGCGGCGAAACCCAGCGGGCCGCTCTCACCACGGCCCTCGGCTCGAAGCTCGCGGGCGCCCTCTTCGTGCTCGACGAGCCGACCGTCGGCCTCCACGCCGCAGATATTCCCGCATTGACAACGGCGATTCGTGGGCTTGTCCATGGCGGAAATACCGTCATTGTCGTCGAGCATGATCGCGCCGTGGTCTCCCAGGCCGATCGCGTCATTGAGCTCGGTCCAGGGGCTGGCACCGCCGGCGGACGACTGCTGTTCGACGGAACGCCTGCCGCACTCGCGGAACGGCTCGATACGCCGACCGGTGGCGCCTGGTCGTCGACCAAGCGGGCGACGCGAAAGCGGAAGCGGAAGGATGCCGCCGACGGCCCGGTCCCGGGGGCGCTGCGCCTCACGGAAGTCCGCACCCACAACCTGAACGTCGACGAGATTTCAATCCCGCTCGGCGCCTTCGTCGCCCTCGTCGGCCCTTCCGGTGCGGGGAAGAGCACGCTCGCCGAAGACGTCGTGGTCGGCCGTTTGGCCCCCCTCTTGGCGCGCCGGACGGAGACAGAAAAAGCCGAGAAAAAGGCAAAAAAGAACGGTACTTCCGGCGAAGGGGATGCGTGGGAGGAGGGGGACTGCCGGGGATGGGGGAACCTTCGTGACGTTGTGCTCGTCGACCAGTCGCCGCTTGGCCGTACGGCGCGCGGAAATGCTGCAACCTACACCAAAGCGTGGAACCGGCTCCGCGAGCGATTTGCGAACGAACCGGACGCCATCCGCCGCGGCTACACGACGGCGACCTTCTCCTTTAACGTGCGCGGTGAAGGGGGTGCTTCCGGCCGCTGCGATGCCTGCGACGGCGAAGGTTCCGAGACGGTCGAGATGCAATTTCTCGCCGACGTCACCTTTGAGTGCCCGGTCTGCCACGGCAAACGCTTTCAGGCCGACGTCCTCGCCATCAAACATGAAGGATTGGATGTTTCTGAGGTCCTTTCCCTGACCGCCGACGAAGCACTCTCACGCCTCGTTGTGACGAGTGACGGAAAGAAGGACTACGTCCTCGAGCGCGCCCTAACCCCGCTGATTCGCGTCGGCCTCGGGTACCTGCCCCTCGGGCAGCCGCTCGCGACCCTCTCCGGCGGCGAGGCCCAGCGCCTCAAGCTCGCCCGCGCCCTCGCCGAAAAGCCGCGGGGGACGCTCTTCGTCGTCGATGAGCCCAGCGCTGGCCTCCACGCCCTCGATGCCGCCCATGTGATCGAGGCCCTTCATACGTTGGTCGACGAGGGGGGGAGCGTCCTCGTCGTCGAACACGATCTCTCCGTCATTGAAGCGGCCGATCATGTGATTGAGCTCGGCCCCGGAGGCGGGCCGCAAGGGGGCTCTCTTCTGTTTGAAGGGTCGGTTGCTGACCTCGCAAAAGCGAAGACGAAGACCGGCGCGGCGCTCCGCGCTTCACGCGCGCCTCGAGCGATGGCCGTTCGCGAAGCGACGAACGCGCCGAAAGCACCGCCGGCGATCGTGGTGACGCGGGCCCGCGAACACACGCTCAAAGATGTATCTTGCATGGTTCCCCACGGGAAGCTGACGGTGTTCACCGGCCCCTCCGGCTCGGGAAAATCCTCGCTCGCCTTCGACGTAATCTTCGCCGAGGGGCAACGACGCTTCCTAGACACGCTATCCCCCTACGCGCGGCAGTTCCTTCCGACGCTCCCACGCCCCGACGTCGACGCGGTGATCGGCGTCCCTCCGTCGATCGCCCTCGAACAGCGGACGTCCCGCGGCGGCGCCCATTCCACGGTCGCGACCGTGACCGAAGTCGGTCATTACCTGCGCCTCTTGTGGGCCAAGCTTGGAACAATTCATTGCCCAAAGTGTGGCTCGGAGGTCGCGGCGCTGTCCTCGGAAGAGCTTCGCAATGCGGTACACAAACGCGGCGAATTGGACGACTCAAAAGCAAGTTACACGATTTACGCGCCGGCGGTCCGCAGCCGCAAGGGGACCTACCTCGACCTCTTTACGCAGGCCTCACGGGCTGGCATCCGGACGGCCCGCGTCGACGGCGCCCTGGTAGAAATCGAGCCGCCGCCGCGCCTCGCGAAGACCAAAGAGCACGACATCGATCTTATCCTCCACTATGGGCCGCTCGCGACCGTCTCGGATGCGATCCTGGATCGGGCATTGATGTTCGGCGATGGTGCCATTCGTCTCCACGAAGGGGGGCCGACGAAGTCCGGCGAGACCGACGAGATTCTGAGCACGCGACGCGCATGCCTCGCCTGCGGAACCGGCGTCCCCGAGCTCGATCCCCGCTGGTTTTCCTGGAATACCGCGCAGGGGCGCTGCCCGACCTGCGAAGGGACCGGCCTGAAGAACGCCGGAGAGGCGCCCGAAGACCTGACGCCCTGCGGGTCCTGCAAGGGCACGAGGCTCGCTCCGATCCCGCGAGGCGTGACGCTCTTCGGCGAGAGCTACCCAGACTTCAACCGTCGCGACATCGCCGGCGCCCTCGTCGCCGCCCAGGCGTTTGCCTTTTCGGGTGAACGCGCGTCGGAAATCGCCGATGCTCCGGTCCGCGAGCTGCTTCGCCGCCTCACCTTCTTGGCAGAAATCGGCCTCGGCTACCTCCAGCTCGATCGGCCGGCGAGCACCCTTTCTGGCGGTGAATTGCAGCGGTTACGCCTCGCCGCCCAGCTCGGCTCCGGCCTGACCGGCGCCCTCTACGTCCTCGACGAACCGACGATCGGTCTCCACCCCCGCGACACCCATCGGCTCCTTGCAAACCTGAAGCGGCTTGTGGCGACCGGGTCGACGGTGATGGTCGTCGAACACGACGAGGCGGTCATTCGCGCCGCCGATCACATCATCGACGTCGGCCCGCGCGGGGGGCGCGATGGCGGACGCATCCTCGTCGAGGGGACCGTCGACGACCTCCTCGCGACGTCGCAAAGCCTGACAGCCCGCGCGCTCAGCGGCGGGGCAAGTGAGGGAAGCCCGGTGACGACCGTGGCACAGGCGCGCCCGCTTCCACGCGGGACGATGACCCTTCGCGGCGCCCGTGGGCACAACCTAAAGGGGATCGACGTCTCCTTCCCGCTTGGGGCGATGACGGTCATTGCTGGCGTGAGCGGCTCGGGCAAGAGCACGTTGGTACGCCAAGTACTTTTGCCGGCGCTGCGGAAAAAGCTGGGTCTTGTCGCCGATGAGCCTCTCCCCTTTGATGCCCTCGAGCTGCCGAGCGACTCGAAAGTGACGCGTGCGCTTCTCGTCGATCAGGCGCCGATCGGGCGCTCGCCGCGGTCGGTCCCGGCGACGTTCCTCGGCATTTTTGACGAGCTTCGGAAGCTCTGGGCCTCGATGCCGGAGGCGAAGGTGCGCGGGTATACCACCGCCCGCTTCTCCTTCAACACCGGGAAAGGGCGCTGCGAAACCTGCGAGGGGCAAGGGGTCGTCGTCTCCGAAATGAGTTTCCTTCCCGACGTCGTTAGCGTCTGCCCAGCGTGCCGGGGCCTTCGCTATGAGCCTGAAACTGCTTCGGTTTTGTTTCAGGGGCGCTCGATCGGCGAGGCGCTTCGCCTCAGCGCCGAGGAGGCGATCCCACTCTTCGCCCACCACCCGAAGATCCGCCGCCCGCTGGAGATGATGGTCGAGCTTGGTGTAGGTTACATCCAGCTGGGTCAGGGCTCGCACACGCTCTCTGGCGGCGAAGCCCAGCGACTGAAGCTCGCCGCCGAACTCGCCGAAGGGGCCCGCCACGAACCGACCGTCTACGTCCTCGACGAGCCGACGACCGGCCTCCACCTCGACGACGTCCGGCGTCTGATCCAGGTCCTTGGGCGCCTCGTCGCGCGCGGCGACACGCTTCTCATCGTCGAGCACCACCTCGATCTGATCGCCGCCGGCGACCTCGTTGTCGAGCTCGGTCCCGAGGCGGGGCGCGACGGTGGAACGCTTGTTTTTTCGGGCACTCCCGCGGAACTCGCGCAAGCGGCAACCGCGACGGGTGAAGCACTCCGGACCAACGAGGCTGGGAAGGGCGCCAACCGCGGCGCAGCTCCGGTGTCTTTGGAATCACCGCCAGCGGCGGCGACGAAAAAGGGGCGCACGAAGAAGTTTTCGTGATCGCCGAACGCCGGAGGCGACCTTCCCCCACGGAGGTCCTCTATGCGCGTCTCTCGCCGCTTCGTCGTCGCCGTCATCACCGCTTTCAGCCCGTTCGGGTGCGGCGGGCGCTTGGAACCGCTTGAGGAAGTCGGTGCCAACGCGTCGGAATTTCAAGAACAATCCGGCCCTGCACGGATCTCCGTCGGCGGCGATCGCGCCACCTGTGCCTGGCTCCCCGGCGACGCGCTCGCCTGCTGGGGCGGCTACGAACGGCGCGCCCCCTTCGCCGTTGCACTCCCGGGCACCGTCCGACCGGGCGCCCCTTTTGACGTCGGTACCGAGCTCTGCGTTGTCGCGACCGACGGCATTTTGTGCGGACCGCCGGGCGACTTTGGGAGCGCCCGAAGGTTCACGACGTCGAGCACGTTTGCGGACGTCAATGAACTTGCCGTCAGTGGCGGCGAACTTTGCGCGCGCCTCGGAAGGGAGGTGCGGTGTGGGAACCTTCGGGGAAATACCCTTGATACTCGCAGACTTACCGGCGCCTCACAGCTCTTCCGCGGCGAGAAAGAGCGGTGCGCCACCGTTGGCGACGCGCTTCAGTGTTGGGGGGACGATGGCGCGGTTCGGACGGCGATCCAGGTGGCGGAGCTCCGCAACGCCGCGGTCGGCTACGTGCATCGCTGCGCCGTCTACGGGAACGGTGCGACGACGCGCGTCCGCTGTGTGGGGGTAAACCGGCGCGGCCTCCTGGGGGACGGCAGCGACGCGCCGATCGAGGAGCACGAGGTCGCCGAGGCCGCTGGCGCCCGCGCGGTCGTCGCCGGGACCGATCACGGTTGCGCGCTACTCGGGGACGGCGGCGTCCTTTGTTGGGGCTCCAACGGCCTGGGCGAACTCGGGACCGCCGACCGCGCAACGCCCCGTCGTCCGGAGCGCGTCCCGAACCTCCCGCCGCTCGTCGAACTCGCAGCAAACGGCGACCGGACCTGCGGACGCGCCGTCGACCAGCAAATTTACTGCTGGGGCGCCGATCGCTACCAGCAATCGGGCGGACAGTCACCGCTCGAAACGCCCCGCATTCAGGCCCCCGGGACGCCGATCACGATCCGTTAGCGGCCGATCGTCCCGTTCTGCATCTGGACTTCCCGGCAGCGGCGCTCGCATTCGGGATCGTAGGAACATTGGGTGGAACAATCGAAACTCTTGTCGCGCCGGCGGTCGCAATTCGGGTCGCGCTCGCAGCGTTGCGGGTCTTTCGCGGCGGCCCGTTCAAGCGTCCCACAACCGGCGCCCGCGAACGCGGCGAGGGCAGCAGCGAGAAGAGAGGCCGAAAAGGCGGTCCGTCGAAGGTTCTTCATCCGTCGGAGACTAGCGCGTTTGACGAAGTCCTTCGCCAGGCCGCGGGCCCGTAGACGAACTTGTTCTCCGATCCGGCACCACGACGCACGCGCGCAGGGACCAAAGTCACTGGGAGAACGGCAAGAAAAAACGCCAAAAAGGCGCTTTTTCGAAGATTCTTCATCGGTGCGTATCGAGAATACTCAGCCCGGCGTAGCGGCCGGCGGATTGGTGCCCGCCGGCCTTTCGCGCAAGCATTTTTCCATGGCGCCGTCGAGGTGTTTCATGTCGGCCGGGAGTCGCGGGCGCCCCATGACGGGCGTCCCGAGGCGGCCCCAATCCATGGAGTTTCCGAGACTCAACCAGACGAAGAGCGCTTTTCCACGAATGTTTTCGAAGGGGACGCCCCCCCCTTGCCCATTGAACCAGGCACGCGAATCGTGGGAGTTGTGACGATTGTCCCCCATCACGAAAACCTGATTGGGGAGGACCGAATACGGGCCTTCCACCTTGCCCGGAATATCTCCCTGTTTGTTGTACAGGGTGAGGAAGGCTTCCGTGCCGAGGTATTCGACGAAGAGCTGACCACTGCGGCGCATGCGGATCGGCTCAAAGTCATCGTATTCGTAAGTGCCCACCAAACAGCTCGGTACTTCCCAGCCGTTGATGACCGGGTGCCCGTTGCGCGCCTCGACGCGGTCACCGGGGAGGCCAATGACGCGCTTGATGAAGTCCTTCTCGGGGTCTTCCGGGTAGGCGAAGACCATGACATCGCCACGTTTTGGCGGAAGGTTCTTCCAAAAGCGGGCGCTCGTGAACGGGATCGCGGGCCCGTAAATGAACTTGTTGACGAAAATGTGATCGCCGACCTGGAGCGTCGGAATCATGGAGCCGGACGGGATCTTGAACGCCTCGACAACGACGGCGCGGAGGCCCAACGCGACGAGAATCGCGAAGCCGATAGACTCAATGTATTCGCGAACTTCACCTTTGCGAAAGGCTGAGAAACGCCCATCGAGCACATCTTCAAGCTTCCCGACGGTGCGCTCAAAGCGCTCGGGATCGAAAGGCTTTTGCGTCATCGCCGCTTCGAGGGCGTGCGTCGCGGCGCGTGCCGCTTGGCGGGCGCGACCGGAGACCTTCGAGCCGTGGCGAGCACGAAGGAGACGCGCCTCGTCGACGAGGGCGCGTGCACGACCGAAGGCGGCACGGAAATCGGGCGAAACCCCCTCGGGGAGCGGCGGATGCGCATGGGCGGCGAGCGGGAGCCGGTGGCCGACGAGCAGAAACGCCGTCGCAATCATCACAAACAGGACGATCGAAATCGGCACCGGTTGGGAGCGTACCGCCGCCTGAAGCGGAGCGAGGGGGCCCGACTCAGCCTCGCCGGAGGGCGGCGTGAGCCCCCAGACGAGGAGCGCGACGGCGACGAACGGGACCAACACGAACCAAAGTGTATAATACACACTCCTGAGGACGCCGTTCGGCGGCGGCCCGAGCTCCGGCCGGTCGGCGCCCGGCGCGACCGAGTCCCCCTCGTCGCCGGCAGCAGGGGAGGCCCCTTCGGCAGAGTCGGCGGTCTCGGCCTCCTGCTCGGACTCGGGGGCAGCCTCTTGCGCCAGCGACGACGATTCCGCCGGCGTGGCTGCTTTGGTGGGCCGGCCGTCTCCGGCGTCGCCCCCATCCGCAGGGGGCTCGTGGGGAGACTTCGATTTTTCCGGGGCGCGGTCGCTCATAGACGGACGGGGTCCTAGCAGCCTTCGCCGGACGAGGACTGCTGTTTTCCGCCGTCAGTTGTCGCCAACCTGAATGAGCGAATCGACAAGAACGGCGCGATCATCGAGAACCCCTTGCGCCGGCGCGACGGAACCGGCCTGGTTCGAGTTGTCGATCACGACGTAGTACTGCCCCGGCGGAAGCGGAATCGCGTGGCGATACGGGGTCGGTCCCGGTTGGACGACATCGGCAAAGTAGGGGGGCATCGAAAACGGGGCGACGTCCGGCTTCTCAAGGAAATCGCGCAAATTTGCCTCGCCTTCCGTCTTGCCAAAAACGAACACGTCAACCGGGACACCGCCGTCGGTTTGGAGTTGCAGGTACAGGGAACGCCCGCTCTCCGAGATCGTCACCGGCGCGAAATCCCGCTGGTTCTGATGGAGCTCCAAACGTTCGTTCTCCATGACAATTTTGCCTTCGCCATGGACCTGAAACGGGTGGAAGGGGCGCTGGCCAAGTTCGACGACGCCGAGGGAAAACTCGTCGCCCCCCTCGCTGTGGCGAATGACGGTAAATCCCTGATTGAGCTTCGAAGAAACCATCTGGCTTCCGAAGGTCTGCCCCGCCCCCATTGCCTGATTGAGTTGTCGCGCAAGCTGATTCTGAATCAGCGTCAACTTAAAGTCTGAACTTTCGACATGGCGCGGCCTAAAGTAGCCGTAAATGTCGCAGCCACCCCCTTCCGCGACAAGGAAGTCCTGATTGTAGGTGACGGTACCTGCCATGGTGAAGGCCAGTTTCCGCGAATAGCCGGTCCAGCCGTAGCCGTTCCCCTCGAAGGCGACGTAGAGGTCGCCGTTCTCCTGTTCGCGCTGCGTGCAGGTTCGCGGATAGAAGCGACCGATCGTCGGCTGATCGTTTTGCAACTTCAGCGGCGCGCTGCGGGCCAGCATTTCCTGGCAGAAGCTTGCGAGCCCAGTCTTGAGAAGGTCACGCCGCATGGAGCGATTCTCGGGCTGGTTGATCGTGCCCTTCATGCTGCAAATCGCCGATTCACCGCAGGAAGCGCAGCCCGAAGCGGAAACGGCAAGGAGCGCGGGGGCGATCATCGATCGGAGCGTGCGCGCGGCCGAGATCGCAGACGAACGGAGCGAACGGAGCAACTTCATAGGCGGTTTCTTCCTACCGCAATCGCCGGTCGTTTCCCCGACAGAACGGCGTGCGGTCGGCGGGAAATCGTTTAGCGTCGATGTCGATGCTACGACGCGACCCCTTCTTTCCTGCGATTGTTCTTGGCGCCGCCCTCGGAGCGCTCGCCGGTTGCGTACGACCGGCGGAAGACGCGCGACTCTTTGGTCCCGGCAGCGCTCACGAGTCGGTCGGCGAAGCTGCGCCGCCGGTGACCGTGCGCGCAAGCGGGGCACAAGCAGCGGAAGTAGGAAGAAATCCAAGCGAGTATGCGATGACCTTCGAGACGCCCGTCGCTCTCGCCGGACCGGCTCGGCGCCTCGATCACACCATTGTTCTCGGGCGCGACACGGCGCTCTGGGGAGATCCCTCTTCGGGAGCCCCTACCGCCGAGGCTGCCGATGGACGCGCGCCAGCGCAGACAACGGTGATCCTCCAAAACAATGTGCAAATTGCACCCAATTACGGCTTTGGCGGCTATGGGTACGGTTACGGGTATGGCTACGGTTCGCCGGTAACTTCGGGGCCTTCGAATAGCGGGTACTCTACATCTACTACGACGACGCGCCCCGCGACCCCGCCGCCCGGCGGCGATTGGCCGGCACCGCCGAGTTACGGTCCCCGCCCGTTCCGCTGACAACTCGCCGATATTCAACGCAGCGCGGCAGCTGAATTTCGGCATTTCCGCGCGCAGTGCCTGCGAAGACGGACGTATCGTGCCGTCCATGACGAACGCGACGCACGGAGAACGACGGAAGGTGGCGGTACTCGGTGGCGGCGCCTGGGGGACCGCCCTCGCGAAGCTCCTCGCCGACAAGGGGGACGACGTCTCCCTCTGGTGCCGCCGCGAGGAGCTCGCCGATGCCATCAATCGGACGCGGGTGAACGAACGGTACCTCCCCGGCGCCCCTCTCGCGGCGACCCTTTCCGCGACCGCCGACTTGCCACGTGCCCTTGATGGCGCCGGGATGATCGTCTTTGTCGCGCCGAGCCACGCGACCCGCGACGTCGCCCGTGCCGCCGCCGCCCATGTCGCCCATGATGCCCTGATTGTTTCGGCGACGAAGGGGATCGAAAATGACTCCCTCGACTTCATCGATCAGATCCTCGCCGCCGAGCTCCCGAGCCATGCGCACCCACGACTTGCCTTTTTGAGCGGGCCCTCTTTCGCCAAAGAGCTTGCCGCCGGACTGCCGACGGCAGTCGTCATTGCGGCAAAAGACCCGGCGACCTGTATCGACGTTCAGCATCGTTTTCACGCCCCCCACCTCCGCACGTATGCCAGCGACGACGTCGTCGGCGTCGAGTGCGGCGGCGCGCTGAAGAACGTCATCGCGATCGCCGCCGGTGCCGCCGACGGGCTCGGCTTCGGACACAACACGCGCGCGGGACTCATTACGCGCGGACTGGCGGAAATTGCACGTGTTTCACTTGCTCGCGGCGGTCAGGCACTCACACTTGCCGGGCTCGCAGGGATGGGGGACCTGATCCTCACCTGCACCGGGGAACTCTCCCGTAACCGCACCGTCGGCGTTGAACTAGGCAAAGGGCGGACGCTCGACGACATCCTCGGATCCCTCGGCCACGTTGCCGAAGGGGTGAAGACGACAAAGAGCGCCTTCGACCTCGCAACAAAGCTCGGTGTCGACATGCCGATCGTCGCCGAGACCTACGCGGTCCTCTACGAGAACAAACCGGTGAAGGACGCCGTTCGTGACCTGATCGGCCGACCGCTCGGCCCCGAATTTCGCTAGCCAAACCGCCAGGCACTGATGCATCGTCGTGCCATGAAGACGTTCCGCCTCCCCCTCGTTGCGCTCGCCCTGCTCCCGCTCCTTCCGCTTGCCATCGCCTGCGGCGGCGGTGACAAGCCGGCGAGCGACCCGTCGACGTCGACCGCTGCACCGACCGCCGAGTCGGCGGCACCGGCCCCCTCCGCAGCACCGGCGAAGTAGGGAACCGAACGAAGAGAAAGGCGCTCTCGGAATCCCGAGAGCGCCTTTTTCGTGCCGAAATACCGCCCGTTCAGAAGACGCCGTAGGCGCTTGCCGTCGCGCCGCCCTGCACCGGCGAGAGGCTGAAGTGGACGTTCTTGAGGGCCCCGGAGCGGGTCACGTTTCCGTCGGCGTCGTCAAGAAGTTCCGAGGTGAGGGCCCCGGCGATGGCGCCCCCGGCGAGGCCTCCAAGGCCGCCGACGATGAGACCCTTTTGGGAGTCTTTTCCAGCAGCTCCGAGAGCGAGACCCAGGACCGTGCCGCCGACAGTGCCGGCGCCGTAGCCGTACGCGATGTATTTTTGCGTCTGAAAAGACGGCGTCCACTGGGTGGTGAGAGCGCCGATGCCGACGATGCCGAGGTTCAGGGCGATGAAGGAGGACACCGAGCCGGCTTGGGCGGTCTCGCGAGTTTCGCTACTCCGGAAGGCCTTTCCGCCAGCGCCGAGACCGACGAGGAGGCCGGACGTGAGCAACATGCCCGAGCCAGTGCCGATAAAGGCGGCTGCACGCGGATCCGGCCGGAAAAACTCACCAAACGCGTAGCCGCCGACGGCGCCACCGGTCGCGAAGACCCAGCTGACGGTGGCGTTCGTGGCGAAAGACCAGTGATTCTCGCGGTCGCTATTTGCAAGCTGCATCAAGCCCAGCGATGCGCCGTAGGAGGTTCCGAGGGCGACGCCGAGCGCCGTCGACGACGGGACGCCGCGGTAGAGAGTCGTGTTCCTGTCCCAGGCATACACGCCAAAGAAGCCAGCCGTTCCACCGACAATCGGGGCAATAATGGCCGTTCCCGGATTCTTTACGCCGGCCAAGGCGTCGATCCAAATGCCGGTTCCGATGCCGTAGCCGGCGCCTGCCGCATAGAGAACACTCGCCTCATCGGCGGAGCGCCGCTGCTTCGAGGGGGGGATCGCCGGGGCGACCTGCGGCGGTGCGTTGTTCTGCCAGCCACCCCCGCCCCCTTGCTGCCAATTCGGCTGCCACCCCGGCTGTTGGGGCTGCTGCTGGGGATACTGCTGTTGAGGCTGCTGCGGGTACTGACCGGGCTGCTGCTGCGGGTACTGACCCGGTTGTTGGGGCTGCTGCGGGTACTGACCCGGTTGTTGAGGCTGCTGCGGGTACTGACCCGGTTGTTGGGGCTGCTGCGGGTACTGTCCCGGCTGCTGTTGGGGGGCCTGCTGCCCCTGGACGGGCGCATTGAAGCCGGGAATCTGCGGGATCGGGATTTGCGGAAACGGGTTTTGAGGCTGATTCGGATCGGCCTGCTGGGCGGCGGCGGTCCGGGCAAGGAAGAGGGCGGCGAAGAAGGCGAGAGGCGCGGAGCGTCGCATCATAGGAGGGCAAGGCTACCGCGTCCGGGGCTGCGGTCCAAGGTGTTGAAGCGATTGGAGGGGCGGCGCGCCAGCGGA
>DYPH01000001.1:21748-110527 GCA_020720045.1 Sorangium cellulosum
CGGACGCGTCGGCATCGAACTCCGCGCCGTCTCCCGCTTCGCGGACGGACGCGTCGGCATCGAACTCCGCGCCGTCTCCCGCTTCGCGGACGGACGCGTCTGGCAAACGCCCCTTCCCCATGGATGAAAATCCGAGCTACTTTGCGCGCCAGATGCCGCTCCTGAAATGGTTCCCTGCGCAAGGTACCGCCAAGTCGTTTGTGCTCTTCAAGCCGGTGACGACCATCGGAGCCGCGCTCGGCAATGACGTCGTTCTCCCGGGTGGCGGCCTCGCCGCGACCCACGTGCAGGTGCTTTTTGACGGCCGAGATTTCAACCTGGAAGAGGTTGATAAACAAGGCGAAATCCTTGTTAATGGCAAGAAGAAGCGGCGCGCGCGCCTCGTCCACAACGACCGGCTGACGCTAGGCCACGCCGAGGTCACGTTCAGCATGTTCGATGAGCCCCATCGGAGCGCACCTTCCGTGCAGAGTGCACAGGTTGGCGAGCCCCAGGGGACGACTCTCCATCACGTAGAGGGCGTCCGGAAGCTCCACGCCTTTTCGGAAAAGCTGATGACGGTCCGCGAAGAAGCGGAGATCCTTGAAGCGATGCTCGACGCCGTCCTCGATGTGACCGGCGCAGAAAAGGGCTTTGTTCTCCTCCGCTCCGATGCCTTCGGCGGCGAAGCGACCCCCGGTCGCCCGGTCGTCCGTGCGAGCCGCCACGTACGCGCCAACGCCCTCGGCGACGGCAGCGGCGCCATCTCCGACAGCATCGTGGCGCGCGTGCTCGACACGGGAAAACCGCTGATTGTAAGCGATGCGCTCTCGGACGCCCAGTTCTCCGCCAGCGAGAGCGTGGTCGCCCTCCAGCTGAGTTCGGTGATGTGTGCGCCGCTCGTGTCGCAGGGGCACGTTATCGGGGCGCTCTACGTCGGCAACGACCGCGTCAAAGGGCTTTTCCAGCGCTCTCAGTTGGATCTTCTCTCCATTTTCGCCGCACAAGCGTCGCTCATCCTGCAGAACGCGACGCTCCTCTCGGCCCTGCGCGCCGACAAGGAGAAGCTCTCCGAAGAACTCCAAGACAAGCGCTTCGGCGACATCATCGGCGTCTGCCCGTCGATGCAGGAGGTCTTCCGGAAGCTGCAGAAGGTCGCCACGACCGATATTTCGGTCCTCGTCACCGGCGAGACCGGCACCGGCAAAGAACTCATCGCCCGCGAGATCCACCGTCGGAGCAACCGAGCGAACGGCCCCTTCATCGTCATCAACTGCGGCGCCATTCCCGAAAACCTGATTGAGAGCGAACTTTTTGGTCATGTGAAGGGCGCCTTCACCGGAGCGATCGCGTCGCGCCCCGGGAAGTTCCAAGCAGCAGACAAGGGGACACTCTTCCTCGACGAAATCGGCGAACTCCCGCTGAATTTGCAGGTAAAGCTGCTCCGCGCCCTCCAAGAGCGGATCGTCTTCCGCGTGGGTGATTCGCGCCCCGAGAAGGTCGATATCCGAATCGTTGCTGCAACGAATCGCGTCCTCGAGGAAGAAATCAAACGCGGTAGTTTCCGCGAAGATTTGTACTACCGCCTCAACGTCGTGAACATCTTCTTGCCGCCGCTCCGGGAGCGCGGGGACGACGTCGTCGTGCTGGCGAAGGCGCTCCTTTCGAAGCACGCAGAGGAATTGCGCAGTCAAGTCCAGGGGTTCACCCCGCAGGCGCTGGCGGCGATCCGCAAGCACAACTGGCCGGGCAACATCCGCCAGCTGGAGAACCGAATCAAGAAGGCGCTCGTGATGTGCGAGCGCTCGGTCCTCGACGTCGTCGATCTGGAACTCGAGAAGCCGGGCGAAAGCGCGATTCTTCCTCTGGAAAAGGCGAAGGAAGACTTTCAGCGGCGCTACGTGCTTGAGGTCCTCGAGCGGAACAACGGCAACCGGACGCAGACGGCACGCGACCTCGGCGTCGACCCGCGCACGATCTTCCGCTACCTGGAGCGCGAAGCGAACCCGATGCCGAGTCAGGCTGGCGGGCTCCCGCTCCCCTCGACGCGCGGCGACGGTTTCGACCGCTGACCGTTCACGCTGCGCCGTAGGCAGGGAGGGCGATTTTTCCAAGGATTCTTGTGATTTCGCCCGCCCCTGCCAAGACCCTCCACGACCTCGAATACCCCCGCATGCTCGCCGCCCTCGTGGAGCGGTGCGTTTCGCCGCAAGGGGCCGCCGCCGCCGCTGCCCATCGCTTCGCCGAAGGGCGCGAGGCGGCTCGCCAGTGGATCGCCGAAGGGCAAGAGGCGATCGACCTGCTCTTTGCCGGCGAGCCGCTTCCGGTGGGGCCGCTCCGGGAGACCGGCGAGGCGCTTGCGCGGCTGCGGGCGTCCGGCGTCCTTGCCGGACCGGAAATTCGCGCGCTCCTTGAGCTCGTGCGGCTAGGGCGGACGCTGCGAAAGTTTGTGTCCCAACGAATCGGGCGACTCCCGGCGCTGAGCGCGATCCTCCTCACCGATCCGACCCTCGATCGCATCGAGGAGAGCCTCGGGACTTCCTTCGATGGCGATGGGGCGCTGGCCGACCACGCGAGCCCCCATCTTCGCGAACTTCGAAGTGAATTTCGAAATGCCCGCGGTCGTATGCTCGCACGCATGGAGGAGTTACTCGTCCGCCACGCCTCCATCATCCAAGAGCATTTCGTGACCGAGCGCG
Organism: Sorangium cellulosum; assembly: GCA_020720045.1. Lineage (GTDB taxonomy): Bacteria > Myxococcota_A > Polyangia > Polyangiales > Polyangiaceae > JAAFHJ01. The sequence continues at coordinate 24,427 of DYPH01000001.1, forward strand.
AAGGGCGTTGGGTGCTCCCGATTCGCTCGGATGCCCACGAGCGCTTTCCGGGGATTGTGCACGCATCGAGCGCAAGCGGCGCCACCCTCTTCGTGGAGCCGCGGAGCGTGATTCCGATGGGGAATCGCCTCAAGGTCCTTGAGGGGGAAATCGCCCGCGAAGAGCTTGCAATTTACACACAAATGTCGAGCGACCTCGCCGAGCGCCTCCCCTCGCTCCTCGGCCTTGAGGCGGCGATCGCCCGTGCCGACGTCCTCGCCGCGATCGCCCGCCTCGCCGAAGAGCTCGGCCTCCAGTACCCAGTCCTTGCCGACGACGCACGCCTCGACCTGAAGAAGGCGCGCCACCCGATCCTGCTGCTCGACGGCGTCGACGTCGTCCCGAGCGATCTCTCGGTCGCCGCCGGCCATGCGGTCGTCGTCTCCGGACCAAACGCGGGCGGGAAGACGGTCGCCCTCAAAACCCTCGGACTTGCTGCGCTTTTCATCCGCGCCGGGCTTCCGATCCCCGCGGGGGCAGGCTCCTCCGTCGGCTATTTTGAGCAGGTCCTCACCGACGTTGGTGACGAGCAGAGCCTCCAGAAGAACCTCTCCACGTTCAGTGCCCACGTGCAGAACGTCGCCGGGATTCTTGAGGCGACCCGGGAAGGGGTCCTCGTCCTCCTCGACGAGCTCGCCGGCGGGACCGACCCCCGCGAAGGGGAGGCGCTCGCCGCAGGGATCCTTCAGTCGCTGTGCGCGCGGCGCGGCGCCGTCGTCGTCACGACGCACTACGAGGGGCTGAAGGCGCTCGCTCTGGCCGACGATCGGTTCACGAACGCCTCCGTCGGTTTCAATCGAGAGACACTGCTCCCGACCTTTCAGTTTTTGCTCGGCGTCCCCGGAAGCTCATCGGCCCTTTCGGTCGCCCGGCGCTTCGGTATTCCAGGGACGGTTATTGAGCGAGCGGAGGGGTTCTTGTCCCGTGAAGATCGGAACTTCGACGAGGTCGTCAAACGCCTGGAGACGGAGCGGGCCGCCCTCGAGCTCGCGCGCCGCGCCGCCGAAGATGCCCGCGAAGAGGCAGATTCGTTGAAGCGCCAACTATCGGAGAGCCTTGCGACGATTGAGGAGCGCACGAAGGCCAAATTGGCGCGTGAGGCGAATGAAATCTACGAAGCGCTCCGAAAGTCTCGCGAAGAATTAAGGCAAGTGCGGGCGACGCTTCGCGCGAAGAAACCCGATGAGTCCCAGGTGCGCGCCGCCGAAAAAGCGCTGGATCGTGTTGCGGCCGAGGTGCGCTTTGATGCCCCCCTCGGCCGTCTCCTCGGCGGCCCGGCGCCAGCCATCAACCCGCTCGCTGACGGCGTGCTCAAGAAGGGGCAACGCGTGTATGTTTCACGGATTCGGATGACGGCCGAAATCGTGGAGATCTTGGGCCCGGATCAGATCCGTGTCGCCGCCGGTCCGATGAAGCTGATCGTGAGTCCGAGCGAGCTTGGCGAGCCGGAAGCCCCCGCCGAAGCGAAGCGCACCGGAAAGCGCCCAGCGAGCGACCTCTTGCCGCGCCGGGACACCGCGCCGGAAGTCGCCGTCCAGACGACCGACAACAGTTGCGATCTCCGTGGCTTACGAACCGATGATGCCCTTGCGATGGCCGTCAGCTTCCTCGACCGCGCCCTCGGCAGCGGACAGAAAGTTGTATTCTTCATCCATGGCCACGGCACCGGCGCCGTCCGTGACGCGCTCCGCAAGGAGCTGGCAATGAGCCGCTACGTGGCGAACCACCGCCCCGGCGGCCCCCACGAAGGGGGCGACGGAGTGACCGCCGCGTGGCTCGCCGATTGAGCCTCACCGCGTCCGTCCGCGAAGCGGGAGACGGCGCGGACTTCTTGCCAAACGCGTCCGTCCGCGAAGCGGGCGCACTTTCCTGAAATACCTATGTATTTCTAGGCGCGACGTGGGCTAGCGACCGATCGCAAACAGGAAGACCGATGCGGCGCTGATGCAGGCCAAGCCGGCGAAGAGGAAACGCCCAACCCGGAAACGAGCGACCGCTGGGCGGAGGGCTTCGACGAGCGCCGCTTCTGTCCCCGCGACGACAAGAAGCGGCTTCGCGGGCGCGCCCCGAAGTACCGCGTGACTCGCAACGCTCCTGTAGCCGCCACCAACCTGCCGCTCGCACCCGTCGGTCTCCCGCGCGACGCTCCCCAGCAAGTAAAGCGCTTCGCCGGGCAGCAGCGACTCTTCGCGGACCCGGTAGGTGAACGACGGGGTCGGATGGACGAGCTTCGCGAGCGCCGGAGGAACGTCATCCCGTTCCGAACAAAAGAGATTGAAGGCGCAGTCTTGGGTGTAAAGTTCCCCGCGTCCCGATGGGTCCACAAGAGGAACTGTTTCCGGCCTAGCCTGTAGGAAAACAATATTTGTGACCGACGACTTCCCCTGGGGACGCGTCTCCCACACGGTGACCCGAGAAAAGGCGTAGGCGCGCTCCCCGAGCAAACTGGGGTGGACAGGTGCATCCGACGCAACATGCACCGATAGTTCGACTTCTTTCCCATCCGCGGCGGCAAGCGGGGTCGTGGCGAGCGCCTCCGTGGGGGTCAGGAGAGCATCAACGTCGACCGCCATCCGCGCCATCCATCCGGCGACGAGCGCAAATAGGACCGGTGGCGCCAGTGACCCGACGGCCGACATCCACGTAATTTCAGGCGTAGCATTTCCAAGAATGAGTGTCGCAACAAGCAGGGCCGCAAGAGCAATTCCCACCGGCATTCCGCGCGACTTTTCGGGTCGGCGATGGTGGGCGCGCAGGACTTCGATCATCCCCCAGCCCCGTCGACCGCGGAGCCCTAGGAACCACGGAAATGCGACGATCAAGGTGAGCAGCCCAAGCCGCCCGGGAATCATGGCGACGGCGTCCCGCAAACGAAAATCGCGTGGGTCGGCGCCCGGCAGCGCCGCGGTGACGGCGAGTGGCTTTGTGGCGACGACCCGCCGAAAGAACCCCAGCCGAGGTACCGCCGGGCACGGCCCCAAGGTAGGGACTGGCGCGTGCGCGGCCGACGAGGAAGACGCGGCCGACGGGTCTTCACGAATGACGCATCCGTCCACAAAGACTGGGGAATCGGCGCGCGCGCAGCGAAGGCGGACGCGACCCCCCATCGCGATACGAGGGGCCCGTCTCCGCACCTCAGCCTCTTCCGCCGCGGTGGCGAGGTGGTAGGGCGTCCCCGGCATCGATGCATGTTGCACAGAAATCGGCAGGAGTTCGCCGTTCGGGAATTCGACGCCGGGTGACGTCCGGAAGATCCAATCGTCGTCGGTGCGCCAGCCGCCCCCCTTCCCGCTCACGAAGTGCTCGTGGAGGACCTCGCAAAAAGGCCCGAGGGCGGTCGGCGTTTCGGCGGCGCGGAGCCGCGCGACGCCCCAAATGGGTGACCCGACGGTCCCTTCGAAATGCGCAGGAATCCTATAAAGCCGAAGTAACTCAGGAACTTCGTCAATAAGCGGCACCGCCAGACCGATTCCGATCGCCAGCGCGATGAGGGCCCCCGCCACCCTCCACACCCAGTCTTGGGCGGTGCGCGGCATGTCGGATCCCTCGGCGCGGGTGCGTTCCATGCGCCCGAGGATACGGTCCCGGCACGCGCACGTCCTCTTTTCTGTGCGCTCAAACAGAGAAAGCGCCCTTTGCCAATGGCAAAAGGCGCTCTCGGTCGGCCGCGAAGGACCTCAGGTTACCGTCGGGTCGGCCATCAGCTCAATGCGGGCAAGCATCAAGTCGCGCTGGAGGCGGAGCACCTTCGGCATGCGCGGCCCCATCTGGTCGAAGAAGGCATCGAGGCTCTCGAGCTCCTGCTTCCACTCGGTGAAGTTGACGCTCGTCGCCTCGTCGACGGTCTCCGAGGAGATCGCGAGTTCGGAGAGGTCGAGGTCGCCCGCCTTGGGGACCCAGCCCATCGGCGTCTCGTAGCCGCCAACGCGGAGGCGGCTACGATCAATGACCCATTTGAGCACGCGCATGTTCTCGCCGTACCCGGGCCAGAGGAAGGAGCCGTCCTTGCCCTTGCGGAACCAGTTGACCATGAAGAGCTTCGGCGGATTGGCGAGCTTCGTCTGCATCGCGAGCCAGTGACCGAAGTAATCCGCCATGTTGTAGCCGCAGAAGGGCAACATCGCGAAGGGGTCGCGGCGGACGATTCCGACGGCGCCAGTGGCGGCGGCGGTCGTTTCCGAACCCATCGTCGCGCCAAAGAAGACGCCGTTCACCCAATTGAAGGCCTGCATGACGAGCGGCACCGTCGTCGCGCGGCGACCGCCGAAAATGATCGCGCTGATCGGAACGCCCTTCGGGTCGTCCCAGTACTTGGAGAGGGCGGGGTTGTTCTGCGCGGGGGCAGTAAAGCGGGAATTCGGGTGGGCAGCCTTCTCGGTGGAGCCCTTCTTCCGGGGGCGCCCTTGCCAGTCGGTCGCCTCTTCCGGCGCCGGCGTCCCCATGCCTTCCCACCAAACATCTTTGTCTGACGTGAGCGCGACGTTCGTGAAAATCGTGTTTGAACGGATGGAGAGCATCGCGTTCGCGTTCGATTCCATGCTCGTTCCGGGGGCGACGCCGAAGTAGCCGGCTTCCGGATTGATCGCCCAGAGGCGGCCGTCTTCACCGACGCGCATCCACGCGATGTCGTCGCCGACCGTCCAGACCTTCCAGCCCTTGAAGCGCTTCGGCGGGATCATCATGGAGAAGTTCGTCTTCCCGCAGGCCGACGGGAAGGCGGCAGCGACGTAGGTCGTCTCCCCTTCCGGGCTCTCGACGCCGAGGATCAGCATGTGCTCGGCGAGCCAGCCTTCCTTCCTGCCGAGGTAGCTGCCGATACGGAGCGCCAAGCACTTCTTCCCGAGAAGAACGTTGCCGCCGTAGCCGGAGCCGACCGACCAGATCGTGTTGTCCTGGGGGAAGTGGCAGATAAAACGGCGTTCCGGGTTGCAATCGAGGGTGCTGTGGAGGCCGCGATTGAAGTCGTTCGAGTCGCCGAGCTGGTCGAGGGCGATCTTCCCCATGCGTGTCATGATGCGCATGTTAAGTGCAACATACACGCTATCAGTGACCTCAACGCCGACCTTGCTCATCGGCGAGCCGGCGGGGCCCATGATGTACGGGACGACGTACATCGTGCGGCCCGTCATCGAGCCGTCGAAGAGCGGCGTGAGCTTCGCGTAGGCGTCCGCGGGCGCCATCCAGTTGTTCGTCGGGCCCGCTTCTTCCTTCTCCGGCGTGCAGATGAAGGTGAGGTGCTCGACGCGGGCGACGTCGTTCGAGTTGGAGCGGTGGAAGTAGCAGCCGGGGCGCGTCTCGGGGTTGAGGGGCTCCAGGATGCCGGCACCCACCGCCTCCTCCGTGAAACGCTTGCGTTCCTCTTCGGAGCCATCGCACCAGACGATGCGATCGGGCTTGGTGAGCTTCGCCATTTCATCGACCCACGCGAGGAGGGTCTTATTCGAGGTGAGTGAGGTCGGCTGGGTCATTGCAAGCCAGCGTCTAGCGCAACCGACGGAGCCGCGCACCAGGGATCAAGAGCCGACCGGTCACGAAAGTGCACCGGCAAAAAGCGCACTTTGTACGCAATTTGCGCGGGCTTGTCATCGGCGCGGCTTTGGGGAATTGTGATCGGTTTTCGGTACGCGAAACGGGCAATGTTGCGGACCGGTGAGTGGGTGCTTCGGGAAAAGAGAGCTGTGCTAGCTTGTGAAGCGCATGCGCGTTTTTTTCGCCCTGGTCGCCCTGTCACTTCTCGCGTGCACCGGCACGCCGCCCCCCCCGCCGGCGGTCGTTGCCCCGAAAGCGCCCCCGCGCGACGACGGAAAAGGGGCGAATGCGGCGAAAGGTGGGGGCGGCGATGAGCATTTCGCCGCGCTTGAACAGCTAAAGGTTGCCCCCTTTGAAGGCAGAACCGATAAGCAAGATGCGCTCTTGGTTCCACTTCCCGATGGGCCCCGCTGGACGCGCGTGCGATTCTGGGGAGTCCCCAGTTTAGTCGGATTTCGTTACGGAAAGGACCATCACGCGGTGGTTGGCGCGTTCCTCTCGGAAGTCGACGATTCTTCGAAGCAAGGGATTTGCGGCAAGAATTTTGAGTCCTTCGCCCAGCCATTCGTCGAGTCTTTTGACGTCGAGGTCAAACGCGAAAAGCCTCAGGCGTTTGCCTGGCGCGCCAAAGAAGACGCGGTCCCGCAAATCATCGAAGTTGAGGTCATGACCGCGAAGACGGCGACCCTCGCCGCCCGCGACGACTACGCGGGGGCCTACGCGGTCTACCCGGTCTGGGAGCGGCATTGCCTCGCCATCGGAATCGCCGTCCCGGCCCGCGGCGACATGGGCCGCGCGAAGGCGGTCCGTGATCGGTTTATCGCCGAGGCGTTTCCAAAGATCGTGCTGAAGACTGCCCAGGCCCCCGAGAAGCGCTTCTAGGCAGAGCTAAGCGCGCGGAAGACCGAGAAAAATTCTCACATCACCATCGCGCCCCTGAAGGGTAAACGCGGTGTCGTGGTGGGAGAAAAGCACCCGTTGACCATTCGAACGAAGCCGGACGCCGATCGCCTCGACCGCCTCCACGTCGCAGGCGCCATACGTGATGTGCTCGACGCGGTCGCGAAGCGCCGGGACCGGCCGCGACGCTACCCGGGGGTCATGGAGGGCTGGCGTATGCGGCGTGTGGAGCGCGGTGGCGTCTTGGTCCGCGTCAAGGCGCGCAAGATCCTCGGCAGAAACCGCCCAAACGCTGGCCGTCTCGGGGCCGGGGGCCTCCGACAAATCGAGAAGCGGGACGCCGCGCCGGGGCTCGCGCGGGCGCGGAACGTGGGGAACGACGGCGAGAACTTCGCCGGTCGGCGGGCGTGCTTCGCCAGGGCTGAGCTGGGTGAACGTCGATGTCGCAGCAGGGGCGCGCATCGGCGGCGCGTCGCCGCCAGAGGACCGGGTGATCGGCACGCCGGAAACAGTTCGGTTCGGCTCCGTCCGAAGGGCTGGCGGCGGCTCGGTAGTGCCGCCAAAGCTCCGCAACGCCTGAACTTTATCGATGCCCGGCGAGTGCTCCGAGGCAAATGCAGGATACACAGAAATGCCGAGCGACGTCCCGGCCAGGATGCGACCGGCGACCGTCTCGAGCCCGTGGCCTGCGTCGCGGCTGAGCACGACGTAGAGTTCGTTCCCGGCGTCGTCTTCGAAGTCGAGGACGCCGTCGATGGAGGCGAGGAGATAGGCGCCGCGAAGGAGGCGCGTCTGGCCGAGAGCACCAAGCGATGGGTCCCAAGAGGCGAGAATCGCATCCGAAATGCCGCCGAAGCCGCGAAGGACGACCTTGGTGCCCGGGAGCCCCTCGCCCATCGCAAGGGCGGCGCGTAGACCGAAGAAGAGAGGGGCTCCTGCGGGGATCGTCGCGAGACGGCTCATTGGTCGTGAGTAGACCCGATCCTCGCCGCCAGCGGCGAAAATTCGGCCGCGCGGCGCTTGCGTATCAAAGGGACTTTCTGAGATCCGACGACGGGTCGGTTGAAGCCACGCGTGGCGGCACCGCCGGCGCCGAGCGCCCTCCTCCCGAGGTTCCACGGACGGCGAACATCGCGAGACCGAGGAAAATCGCCGTGGCGAACAACGTCGCTTCTGGACCGTAGCTGCCGCCAGAAAACGCCGTATCCAGAGGCTCCGCGAGGAGAAATCGGTGATTCGCCCGGTAACCACTGACCGGCGCTCCCCAGAGCCACCCCAAGGCAAAGTTCCACGCAAAGTGGAAGCCTACGGCTAAGCCAAGGTCTGGGAATACGTTACTATTTCCCGTCACGCGCTTTTGAGGAACGTAAACGTAAATCGCGAGGAGTAGACCAGCAAGCACCGTGTTGGTCGTTGAAAGCAACGACGCTCCGGCGTTTGAAGCGTGAGCAATTCCGAATACCGCCGCGGGAAGAACCAAGGATATGCTTCGCGGAAATACAAGCGCTAACGGCCCCGTGAGGGTGACGCGAAAGGCGAGTTCCTCAAAGGCAGCCCCGGCAAAGACGGCAGCCGCATCGAGCGCAATCATACCGACGGCGCGGACATCAGGCTCCGCGAGGGAGATCGTAAACCCACCAAGGCTTGCGCCGGTCAGGACGATCACCGTCGCGGCCACCGCACCGATCAACGATCCCTGGAGAAGACGCCGAACAGTGCCCGCAGAAAGCGCGAGGCCCATCGCACGACGGCGCCCGCCAAGGACCGCCGCAACGCCTTCGGCGATGACCAGCGCGCACGCCAGCTCGGCGCCAGAAATGGCAAGAAACCGGTGGGTTGGCGACACGCCCCCGAGCAACGCGGGGACGGCGCGCGTCACCGCAAAAAGCAGAACCGCCGCAACCAGGACGGTTGTGACGGTTGCCAAAGGGCGTCGGGCCGGCGGCTCCTGCGCGTTCACAAAGGCTCACTCACGTGCGGGCGATCGCTTGACAGAGCGCGTCGGTGAACTGGGCCGTCGTCGAGGTGCCGCCGAGGTCGCCGGTGCGGATCGGCGACTCTTGAAAGTGGCGGATGAGCGCCTTCTCGATCTTCTCCGCCGCGAGGTGCTCACCGATGTGGAAGAGCATCATGACTGCGCTCTGGATGAGCGCCGTCGGGTTGGCGATGCCTTTGCCGGCGATGTCGGGTGCCGAGCCGTGAACCGCCTCAAAGACCGCGGCTTCCTTAGCAATATTGGCACCCGGTACGATGCCCAGCCCGCCGACGAGTCCCGCGCCGAGGTCGGAGAGGATGTCGCCGTAGAGGTTCTCGGTCACGAGGACGTCGAGCCGGTTGGCGCTCTTCACCATCTGCATCGCGCAGGCATCAACGATGATTTCCGCCGGCTCAATCTTCGGATGCTTGAGCGCGACTTTCCGGAAGCTCTCGAGGAGGAGGCCATCCGAGAGTTTCATGATGTTCGCCTTGTGGACGACCGTCACGCGCTTCCGCCCCATCCGCTCGGCGTAATCAAAGGCGTATTCGCAGATACGCGTGCAGGCGACTTCGGTGATGAGTTTGATGCTCTGGGCGATGCCCGGCATGATCATGAGCTCAAGACCAGCGTACAAATCTTCCGTATTTTCGCGGACGATGACGATGTCGGTCCCCTCAAAGCGGGGCTCAAGGCCAGGGAGGCTCCGGATGGGGCGGACGTTCGCGTAGAGATCGAGGGCCTGACGAAGGCTCACGTTCACCGATTTGAAGCCCTTGCCGATCGGCGTACCGATTGGACCTTTGAGGGCGACTTTGTTCCGTTTGATGGAGTCGAGGACCTCCGTCGGAAGCGTCGTCCCGCGCGCTTCTGCGACCGCGGCGCCCGCGTTCTGGATGTCCCAGTCAATCTTCACGCCGGCCGCCTCAAGGACGCGCTGGGTCGCCTGTGCGACTTCGGGGCCGATACCGTCTCCGGGAATAAGCGTGATCGTATGAGCCATGGCTCCCGCTTCTAAGGGAACTTGCCGCTCAAGTTCCACGGATTTCGCGCGGAATCGCCCACGAAACTTTTTCGCAGCAGTGGCACCGAGAGGCGCTTCGGAAAATTCAGACGCGCAGCGCGCCGAACGCGGAAACGGCCGCGGCAAATCCCCGTTTTGCTTCTCGATCTGGCGCGCCGACCGCGAGTGCGACCAGGCGCTCGGGTGCGAACACACGGCACGCGAGCGCGACGACATCGTCGCGCGTGACCGCCTGGGCGCGGGCCCGCTCGTCGGCGAGGGAAAAGTCTCGAAGAAAGAGCCGTTCGGCGGCAACGTGGTCGACAAAATCCTCAGGTGCATCTTGCCACCCGTCGATGTCCCAAAACTGGCGCTTTCGAGCCACTTCCAGTTCGTCGTCGGTCGGCCCTTCGTCGGCAAAACGCCGCAGAAGACCGAGAATTTCGCTGGTAATTCGGGGGAGCCGCTCGTGGGTCGCCGACGCGGAAAAGTCGATTACGCCGTCGTCTTCGTAGGCATCCCAGTGGGCGCTCGTGTCGTAGCAAAGACCGAGTTCATCGCAGATGCGGTGATAAAGTCGCGTGGCCATTCCATCGTCGAGCATGCGGAGAATCAGTTCCAGCGGCGTCCGCTCGGGGGCGCCGGCGGCGATGCTCCGAAAGGAAAGACGGAGGGCCGTCTGGCTGCCTGGATCGGAGATCACCTTGCTGCGCGGAAATTTTTCGCGTGCAAATGAAGGAGGTTGCGCAAGGATCCGCACGCCTTCCGGCATCGCGGCGAAGGTGTCGTCGACGAGAAGACTTGCCGTTGCGCGGTCAAAATCGCCGGCGAGGGCGACGACCACATTCGCCCGCGTGTAGTGGCGGGAGAAGTGGTCGTGGAGTTCGTCGACGGTGAACCGCTCGACGTTCCCAAGGGGTCCGGTGATCGGGTACCCGAGCGGATGGGGGCCGTAGGTGAAGGCGCGGAGCTGGTTGTCCGGGTCGACGTCGCGGCCATCGTCGTCAAGATCTTCCAAGATCTCCTCACGGACGATATTCCGCTCGACGTCGATCGAGGAAAACGCAGGACGCGTAACAACATTCCCGAAAATTCGGCAGGCTTCCCGAAGGTTTTCGCGAGGCAACGATACCGAAAAGAGCCCCGCATCGACTTGGGTATGGGCATACAGCATGCCCCCGAGCCGCTCAAAAGCGGCATTGACGTCGTGGGCGGTAGGGAGACCTTCGGTCCCCCGGTACATCATATGCTCCAAGAAATGGGAGATGCCGTTTGAGGCGGGCGTCTCGAAGCGGGAGCCGATTCGAACGTGGAGCGCAACGTGAGCACGGCGCCGGCCGGGCGTCGCAAGATGAACGACCTCCAAACCGCCAGCGGTTCGAAAGTGCTCAGGAATCAGCTCACTCACTCTTCCTTTTCCTGCGGTTCCGCGGAAGCTGCAGGGCCTGCGGCCGTGTACTTCGGCACGTACTTCACGTCTTCCTTCGTTTTTTCGCGAAGGTCCTTCATGTACGTGTTGAGCGCCTCGGAGCGCTTCGACGCGACCTGCGATTCCATGTAGGTATCGCGCTCTTTTTCGAACTCTTCTTTCGTGGCGAGCTTCCGCTCCTTCAATCGAACCACCAGAAAGCCGTCTTCATCGGCTTCCGCGGTCTTTCCCGGGAAAGACATGGCAGGGCGCGAGTGGCCACGAACAACCTCCTTGTAGAGGTCCCCTTCCTTGCCTTCAAAGGCGAAGGTCGCGATCGTGCGCTCTACGGCTGCGTCCAAATTCGGGATCGGGTCGCCGCCTTTGTTGAACGAGCCAGAAGCAAGAAGGGCCGGTTTTTCCGGATCGGTCTTCGCGGAGGGGTCTTCTTCCTTCTTCGCGTCTTCCGGCTTCTTTTCGTCTTTTTTCGCCGGAGTTCCCGCATCCGACGGGGCGCCCGCGTCGGCCTTCTTCTCTTCCGGCTTCGCACGTTCCTTGACCTTGGCGAGGGGGAATTTGCCCGGTCCCGTCAGATCGGCGATGGCAGAGTCGACCGCTTCTTCGGGCTTTTTTCCGCCTTTGAGGCCGTCAAAAATCTTTTGAGCAATCTCTTTGGTCTTCGCTTCAACACGAGACCTCGAGGCGGCGGCGCGGGCAATGTCTTTCTTGGCCTGCGCGAGCACCGCGTCGGCCTTGGACGGGTCGTCCTTGCCGATGATGTGCCAGCCGAATTGGGTCTCGACGGCCCCTTCCGTCGTCTGCCCCGGCTTGAGTGCCTTGGCGGCGTCGCGGAATTCGGGAACGAATCCATCGAGATCCTGCTCGGTGTACCAGCCGCCTTTGGAGGCGTTTCCGTCTTCCGAGAAGGCACGGGCGACGCTTGCAAAGGCGTCTCCCGCCTGGAGGCGCGCCCAGGCGTGTGCAAGCTTTTGCTGGGCAGCGGCGCGCTCCTTGGGCGACGCATTCGGGCTGACCTTGACGAGAATATGGCGGACGCGACCAGCGGTCGGTGCGTCGTCCTTCTTCTGCTCTTCCGCCTTCGCGTCGACTTCCTTCTTGTGGGCGTCGTCCTTCGACCACGCCTCGAACTCGGCCGCCGTCGGTTCGGGGAGCCACTTCGCGACGAAGCTCTCTTTGACGTTCACCGTCTCGACGGTCGCGTGGCTCTTCTCCCCGAGGTACGCCTCAAGCCCTTCTGCGTCACTTACGCGGACGGGGGCCTGAATCAATTCGCGCATTTTTGACGCGAGGAGTTCCCGGCGCTGCCACTCTTCGTAAGCCTCCGTCGACCCGAGGAGGCGCTTCGCCATCGTCTCGTAGGCCTTCTTGTCGAAGCTTTTTGTCTTTCCGCTCTGGAAGCCGAGGGGGATGTGCCCTTCGCCGCCGCCACGTCCGCCGAGCGGGTCGTTCAGCGGGACGGTGAAGGTGGCGACGCCTCCCATGACCGCTTCCAGGAGCTCGTCTTCGGAAACCGCAAGGCCCAACTTCTCGGCTTCATTCGCAAAAAGCTCGCGATCAACCAAGCCTTCCACGAGGAACTTCTTGAAGCGCGCTTCCGCACGCTGCACGATTTCCTCTTTCTTCTTCGCGTCGGTCGTCTGGAGACTGCCGAGCCCCATCGCGCGAACGAGGACCTCTTCCGAGCTTTCGCCGCCGCGGTCTTGCGGCTTCGTGATGCTGTAAATCGCCTTAAGCTGCCGGGGAGAAACGCAGCGTCCGCCGACTTTAGCGACGCAATCTTCGGTAAATGCTCCGGAAATCGACCCGGTGCGGGCGCCGGGGCCCCACGTGAGCACAAGCCCACCGACGAGGGCGACGGTCAACGTGCCGTAAACGATGGACGTGAGGTTCTTGCTGCGGAAAATTTCGAGCATGACGCGGCGGCGGCTGTATCAGGTTGCCGCCGGGCCGTCGATGGAATCGGCGTACTGCGTTACCGGGACGTGATCGCGCGCTCCCACGCAAGGGCAGCGCGCGCAAGCTGGCAGGCAGCCTCGAAGCTCGGCGCCGTCTGCACTACGTAAATCTCCAGAAACGTGTCGAGTTGCACCTCGCGGTCGGAAGGGCTCATCTGGGGAACCACCTCACGGCGCGCCTCAGAAAAACCGGTCGCAACGGCGACGGTGAGCTCGGCGATGTGCGCGAACACGGCCGCGTCGTCCATTCCCGGAAACACATGTTTTTCCGCGCGGAAACGGACTTGCACTTCGTGGGGCTCTTCTACGGAGACGCGAATCCCAGCGTCCATAATCTGGTTCTCGCGCACCCGTTCGGCGAGGACGATCCCGGCGGGGGTCGTCCGGTAGACTTCGAAGCCCGCCTGGACGAGCGACTTCTTGAGTTCCTGAGGGGTCACGGGCGAGGTCTCGCGAGACGAGTTGCAAAAAGCCGAGGAGTCGGTGCGCGATGGCGAACTGCCGTTGCGGAGGTCCGATGCTTCATGGAGGCGGCTGGGAAAGGAGGACCGAGTATCCGAAGCTGTGTGCGTCTTACAGGAATCGCACCGTTGACGAAACGCCTTTCCACGCATTCCTGAGGGAAGGCGTCGCCAGCGGGCCGTCCCGTGCCGCAAATTTACGCGTCCCGAGCGCCGGTTGCTAGGGTGTCGTCGGTGACCATTCGACGTAGCCTCACTCCGCCCATCGGGCTCTCTACGGACGCCATCCACGCCATGCGTCGCGCCGACCCCCGCGACGAAACCTCGGCACGCGTCGTTTTCCGAGCCGCGCGCGGTACCTTTGATGGCTGGGCACTCAACATGAGCCGCGGCGGCCTCCGCGCAATCCTCGAAATTCGCGTCGACCTCGGTGAGTGTTTCGAAATCCAGGTCCACGACGATGACTTTCGTCCTGGAAGGGTCGTTTGGCTTCAGGAGGAGCCCGACGGCATGATCGTCGGCGTCGAGTACCTCGACATCCGCGCGACCGTTCCGCCGGCCCCGAATGGCAGCATCCAGAGCCGTTAAGTGCGTGACCCACCAAGAAAGAAAGCGGCTTCCCCTTCTCGGAGAAGCCGCTTTCTTGCTGGAACGGATGCCGCTTACTTGGCGACCTTCTCGTTGAGCTTCTTGACAATTTGCCCGTAGCCCTGACCGGCGGTCGTCAGCATCTTGTGGAACTGATCGTAGTAGTTCTTGGAGAGGCTAGAGCCTTCCGTGACAATGTCGACAACGCGGTAACCGTTGCCCGAAGCGACAACGATGTAGTCGACGGTTACCGGTGCCTCGCGAGTGTTTGCTTTCGACTTGGCGCTGGTCCGAACTTTCGTCTCGCCGCCGCTCTCCGTCGCCTTCTTGACCGTGACTTCGTAGTCGACCGTCTTATCGATATTCTTGCGGTAATTCTTCTCAACGAGCTTCCGGAGCAGCCCTTTGACTTCCGTCTTCTGAGCGTCGGTGAGGTCGGAAAAGTGATCGGTGCAGGTCTTGAGACCGGTCGGGCACGGGGCGCCGAAGGCCCGTTTCACAATCGCGTCGAAGTCGACCATCGTGTCGATTTCTGCGCTGACTTTCGTCGCCTCTTTGGCCTTCACAAGACCGAGGATCTTTGCGTGTTCAGTCTGTACGAAGGTGGCCGCCCCATCATCGGCGAACGACGGGGTGGCGGCAAAAGCGACCATCGAGAAAGCGAGGGTGGCGAGCATGCGCTTCATAGAGACCTCTTTCCTGGAATTCGAGGGGCCGCGACGCGGCCTTCTAAGTTCGCCCGGGATCGGGCAGCGAGAACAAGTGCCGTTTGCGGCGCGAGGGGGTTGGACGGAGGCGCTTCTAGGGGATTCAACGGAAGGCGCAACCATTTGGTTACCCCTTCCTGACCTCTGCCCCCAGCTTTCCCGGAACGCTCTCGGAGGTGCTCCGAAATGGGGGCAGCGTGACAAAAGAGCGACGATTTCGAGGAATTGTGAGGCGAAATCGTGCGCCTCGCGGTTCGGCGTCCTCCACGGAAATACGCGCGCCGTGCTTGCTGTGCTCGTCGACAATGCGACGAACAACGGCGAGTCCAAGCCCGGCGCCATGGGTGCGCGTTGTAAAGAAGGGATCGAAAAGTCGCGCGCGCCGCTCGGGCGGTACGCCGGCCCCCTCGTCGTCGACCAGGAGCTCCAAGGGGCGGTCAGGGTGGGATTCGTTGAGGACCCGCACATGGATCACCCCGCCTGACGGGGTCGCTTGGACGGCATTTCGAAGGAGATTCCAAATAATCTGGCGAAGTTGCGCGAGATCGAAGTAGCCGATCGCGGAAGCGGGCCCCTCAAAGCGGATATCGACCTCGGCGCCACGATTGGAGGCGGTCGCGAGTTTGGCAATGTCGGACGCAATCGCAACAACATCGACGCTTTCTGGGGCGGCGGGGCGCGGACGTGCGAGGTCCATCATGTCGCTGACAAGGTCCTCGAGGCGGGCCACCTCCACCGTCACGATGTCGCACAAGGCGCGATCTTCGGCGGTGAGTCCGGGAGCTTCGCGAAGGATTTCAACACTTCCCGATATCGCCCCCAACGGATTGCGGATTTCATGGGCAAGCCCAGCCGCGATCCGCCCCAGCACCGCAAGACGCTCGGCGGCTTCCGCCCGCTCCCGCGCTTCGACGAGTTCGCCGCCCGTCGCGCGAACCCGGTGGGCGAGGTAGCCAGACAGCACGGCAACAACAACAATTCCAAGCCCGTTGAGCAGGAACGCCCAGCCAACGTCGTGGGGTGTTGTTGCCCATTCGATGTGCTGCTCGGTCGGCGCGTGGAGCAGACCTCGAACAGCGGCGAGACAGAGCCCACCATAGAGGACAAGCGCCGCGACCGCCGCGAGGACGGCACCGCGACGCCCCACGAGCACCGCTGCGATTACACACGTCAGGGCGTAGAGGGTGCTCGCGCCGCTGGTGGGGCCGCCAGAAACGTAAACAACAACCGTCCACGCACACTGATCAAGGAGAAGCTGTGCGACGGCGAGCGTGCGCGTGAAGCGCCCGATGCGAAGCGCCCCCGCGTAGGCGGCGCCCAGCACAAACCCGGCGCCGATTGTCGCAAGGAGCAATCCGCGGCTTGTCGGAAAACTCGATAGGGCACCGCGGAAATAGAAGAACGCGGTGCCCGTAAGGAGCACGAGCAAGAGGAGCAGCCGTGCTCCCGTCACCCAAACGAGGCGCTGGCTGAAGAGCGCGTCTTCCTTGGACGCAGAAACGCCAGCAACGGGCACCTCCCGAGCTGGCGTGACGTGGTTTTCCATGGGCCGCGGTCGTTACCGGCTCATTCGGCCTTGATCTTCCCGGCAATCGAGAAAATCGGAAGGTACATTGCGATAAGGACGACGCCTACCGTTCCGCCGATGCCGACCATCATCGCCGGCTCAATCAAACTGGTGAGTGCGCCGACGGCAACGTCGACTTCGTCGTCGTAGAAGTCAGCAATCTTGTTCAGCATCTGGTCGAGCGCGCCGGTTTGCTCGCCGACGCCGATCATCTGGACGACCATCGGAGGGAACACGGCCGTTTCCCCCAGCGGTTCGGCCATATTCTTCCCTTCCCCGATACGCATGCGGGTGAACAGAATCGCCTCTTCAATGAGGACATTCCCCGCCGTTTTTGCAACGATATCCATGGCATCCATGATCGGGACGCCGGAGCCGAGCATCGTTCCAAGGGTGCGAGTAAACCTCGCGACGGCGACCTTCCGAATCACGTCTCCGAAGATCGGGAGTTTGAGGAAGATCTTGTGATACATCCGCTTGCCCTTAGGCTGCTTGTACCACCACACATTCGCGCCGCCGATGCCGCCGACAAGGACGACAATCAGCAAGAAATAGTGGACGAAGAACTCGGAAACCATGATGACAAGCTGCGTAAGATATGGCAGCTCATCCTTCGCACCGAGGTCTTTAAAGACGGTTTGAAAGCTCGGGATAACCCAACCGAGAAGGATCGAGAGAACGGCCGCGAAGACGACGACAACGACGCTCGGGTAGACGAGCGCGCCGCGCACCTGGCGGGCGAGCTTCATGTTCTTCTCGCGGTAGGCGGCGAGACGCTCGAGGATTTCGTCAATCTTTCCGCCTTCTTCACCGGCCTGGAGGAGGTTGGTGAAGAGCGGGTCGAACACCTTTGGGTGGCGACGGAGGGCGTCCGAGAAGGTTGAGCCCCCCTCGACGGTCGCTTTGATGTCCCGCAGAATCTTCGCGAAGTGGGGATTCTCGGTCTGCCCCTGAAGGATGTCGAGACACTGGACGATCGGGAGACCGGCGTCGATCATCGTCGCCAGTAGGCGCGTGAACGTGACGATATCCTTCGAGTTAACGCCGGTACCGATCTGAAAATTGATGCCCGACTTCTTCTTGACCTTCGTCGGTGTGAGCTGTTGGGCACGGAGCTTCGAACGGACGGCGTCCTCGTTCTCCGCTTCCATGCTCCCTTTACGCACCTCACCGGTACGCGCGGACGCTTCCCAGACGAACTCGGCCATGCCCACTGATCCCTTCACACTGCGGCAATCGTCAAGGTGCAAATGCGCAAAAGACGGCTGCTTCTCGGAGTGCCCATCGACAAAGACGGGTGGCCAGAGGATACCGAGGTCGCGATGAAAGAGGCAATGTTCTGCGCCCCTCCCCCCTTCGAAGATCGACCGGAGTCGCTGACAGCGGCCGCCGCATGGGCCGTTCAAGCAGGCGTCGCGCCGAACGTTGCAGTCGCGTTTTCGACGATAACCGGCGAGAGCGCCTTCGCAGGGGATGCAGATTCCTTCTTCGACCTCGCGTCAATTACTAAGTCTTTTTGTGCAGTTGCGTGCATTCATGCCGGGCTCCCGCTGGCTACGCCGGTCGCAGAAGTCCTCCCCGGGTTGAGCCAATCTCCGGTGGCGCGAACGCCCCTCCTCTGGTTGCTCTCGCACCGCGCAGGTCTCGTCGATCACGTGCCGCTTTTTCTACCGTTCCTCGAAGACGAACGCGCTACGGCGCGGCCACGTACAGGTCTTCTGCCGCGCGCCGAGGCCCGCGTGACCGTCGCCGAACGACTCCGGTCGGACCGCGGTGAGCCCGACCCGGTCTTCGGCTTCCCCCCGATCTACAGCGATCTCGGCTATTTCCTCGCCGGTGAAATGCTTGCATCTTACACAGGCACGCCGGACGCCGGGGCCGCGATCCGTGCCGTGCTCCTCGAACCGCTCGACCTCGCGGACGCCCTCGGGACCGCCCGCGACTTGCGCCTCGACGAACGCCTTCCACGGGTAGTTCCTACGGAATTCGTGCCGTGGCGCGGCGGCGTCGTCCACGGCCGCGTTCATGACGAGAACGCGTTTGTCTTGGAAGGTTCGGGAGGTGCAGGCCACGCAGGGCTTTTTGGGACGGCGCGTGCCCTCGCAGCTTTCGGGCAACTCCTGGTGGAAGCTGCCGGCGATCGCGGCCCGCTCGCGCATCGAGATTTTCAAGAACTTCTTGCAGTTCGTCCCGGGGGAACCTTGCGCGCCGGCTTTGACGGCAAGAGTGTTGAGGGCTCGTCCGCCGGTCGCCAGGCTGGGCCGAACGCCTTTGGCCACCTCGGTTTCACAGGAACCTCGCTCTGGATCGACCCCGATCTCGGCGTCGCAACCGTATTTCTCACCAACCGGGTCTCGCCGACGCGAGCCTCCACCCACATTCGCCAGGCGCGGCCGATCGTGCACGATCTGCTGTTCACGCGCGGAATCTCCACCGACCGCGGTAGGCTCCACCCATGACTGCGATTCGTGCGTTGCCACCGGCCAAGGAGCCACCGCAGAGGGAAGACTCGGCGCCGTCGGCAGCGCCCCAGCGGCCGGAGCCACCGCGAAAGCGCCCAAAACTTCGCACAGAGCGGGGCCTCGGCTCAAATAGCTTTCGATTTGTGCGGGCGTACGCAACGACGTTCCGCGTTCTGGGTAGCTATTTGTTGCTCTCCACGCTCGGGCGGCTCTTCGGGCGCAAGTGGTATTTGAAGCGCCTACCCGACGTCCATCGGCGGAATGCGCTCCGCGTGGAAAAGACGATCCTGGTGCTCCAGGGCCTTTTTATCAAAGTTGGCCAACTACTTAGTATTATGGCCAATTTCCTCCCGGACGAGTTCCGGGAGCCCCTAGAAGGTCTCCAAGATCAGGTGCCGCCTCGACCCTTTTCGGAGATTAAGAACCGAATTGAGTACGAGTTTGGAAAAGGCCCCCACGAGCTTTTTTCCCGCTTTGAAGAGCGACCGCTCGCGAGCGCTTCCCTCGGGCAGGTACACGAAGCGACGCTGCCGGACGGGCGACGCGTCGCCGTAAAGGTGCAGCATGCAGATATCGATCGCATCGTCCGCCTCGATCTGACGACCATCCGACGTATCCTGCGAATTGTGCAGTGGTTTGTGCCGGTACAGGGGCTTGACTCCTACTACCACCAGGTCAAAGAGCTTCTGCGTCAAGAACTCGACTTCGAGATGGAGGCCGACAACGTCGAGCGGATTTCGAAGAATTTCCTCGACGATCCTCGCGTCAAGTTTCCGGTACCCGTCCGGGAATACTCCACAAAGAAAGTCCTCACATCGACGTTTGTGACCGGCGTCAAAATTGGCGATAGTGATGGCCTCGCGAAGCTAAACATCGACAAGAAAGAGCTCGCATCCCGCCTCGTCCGGGTCTTCTGCCAGATGATCTTCAAGGACGGGATTTATCACGCAGATCCGCACCCGGGAAATATCCTCGTCGACAGCGACGGGAACATCATTCTCCTCGATTTTGGAGCAACTGCTGAGCTTTCCAGCTCGATGCGTGAGGGAATCCCCGAGTTTCTTGAGGGGGTATTCCGCCGCGATACCGGCCGCCTCATCAAAGCGCTCCGAAAGATGGGGTTCCTCTCGCGCACAAGCGGCGAAGAGACCAGCGAGCGCGTCGTGGAATTCTTCCACCGTCGCTTCCAAGAAGAGATCAAGATCGAGTCCTTCAACCTGAAGGACGTGAAAATCGACCCGCAAAAGAGCATCGAAGGATTGCTCGATTTGCGAAAGATGAACGTCGGACTCAAAGAGCTTTCCGAGGTCTTTCACATCCCGAAGGACTGGGTGCTCCTTGAGCGGACGATCGTCCTCGTCTACGGGACCTGCTCCCTCCTCGATCCCGAGCTCGAACCGATGGGGATCGTCCAGCCGTACCTCTACGATTTTGTTCTTGGAAATCGAGACTTTACGCAGATCGCCGTCGAGACCGTTCGCGACATGGCGATGGAGGCGGTCACCCTCCCGGAAGACATTCGCAAGTACCTCCGGAAGGCAAACCGGGGCCAGCTGGAGATTCGCGTTCGGGGCCTCGATGACGGCGTCCGCCAACTTGCGCGCTCGACGCGACAAATCATCCTCGCCGCCGGCGCCCTCGGCCTCGGTTCCTTCGCCCTTCGCCTCCGCGAGCACGCCGATCCGCTTGCGCGCCCGCTCGGCTACGGCGCCGGCACGCTTGGCGGGCTGCTCGTCCTCTCGCTCCTCTTTCAGCGAAGCGCCCGCTGAAAAAAAACGACGAAACCGGCCCGCGACAAACGTCGACGTCGCCGGTAGTTTGCTCGCCCCTATGGCGAAATACCTCCTTGCGATCGATCAAGGGACGACCGGCTCCACGGCGCTCCTCGTGACCCCTTCCGGCGAGACGATCGCCCGAGCAACAACCGAGTTTCCGCAGCATTTTCCGCAATCTGGTTGGGTCGAGCACGACACGGACCAGATCCGCTCGTCCATCGAAAGCTCGGTGAGGCAGGCGCTCGTCGAGGCCGGGGCACGCGGCGAAGAGATCCTCGCGATCGGCATCACGAACCAGCGGGAGACGACCGTCGTTTGGGACCGGAAGAGCGGCCGCCCGATTCATCGCGCGATCGTCTGGCAATGCCGCCGCACTGCAGACGCTTGCCGCGCCCTCGCCGAAGCCGGCCACGCCGATCTCTTTCGCAAACGGACCGGGCTCGTCCTCGATGCCTACTTTTCGGGCACAAAAATCGCCTGGATCCTCGATCACGTGCAGGATGCACGCAAACGTGCCGAGGCCGGCGAACTGGCCTTTGGGACGATCGACAGCTGGCTCGTCCACGAATTGACCGGCGGTGCCGTCCACGTGACCGACGTGACGAACGCTTCGCGTACGCTCCTGTTCGACATTCGCCGGCTCGCGTGGGACGCAGAGCTTGCGGCCCTCCTGAACGTACCGATGAACATGCTCCCGAAGGCGGTCGGGAGCGCCGAAATTGTCGGCGTTACCAACGGTTTGAGCTTCCTGCCCGATGGAATACCGATCGCAGGAATCGCTGGCGATCAACAGGCGGCGCTCTTCGGGCAGGCCTGCTTTGAGGCAGGGGATGCCAAGTGCACCTACGGCACGGGCGCCTTCGTGCTCGTGAATACGGGTGGCGACGCACCGGTGAGCGAAAACGGCCTCGTGACGACGATCGCCTGGAAAATCGGCGACAAGACGACCTGGGCCCTCGAGGGGAGTGCCTTTATCGCCGGGGCCGCCGTCCAGTGGCTCCGTGATGGGATCGGGATGATCGGGTCTGCCGCCGAAGTGGAGGCGCTCGCGGCGACCGTCGACGATGCCGCCGGCGTCGCGTTTGTACCGGCGCTCGCTGGCCTCGGCGCGCCCCATTGGGATCCGAACGCGCGCGGGGCCCTCGTCGGCCTCACGCGCGGGACGACGCGGGCGCACATTGCGCGAGCCGTCCTCGAAGGAATCGCGTTTTCCGTAGACGATTTGCTGGGTGCGATGGCGAAAGATGCAAAGCGCACTCTTTCGTCGTTGAAGGTCGACGGCGGTGCGGCGCGCAACGATTTGCTGATGCAGTTCCAAGCAAACCTCTCCGACGTTGTCGTCGAACGGCCGACCGAGTTGGAGTCGACGGCGCGCGGCGCAGCGATGCTTGCCGCGATTGGCGCAAAGCTCGTCGATGGCGACGGTGCGGCCGCCCTTTGGAAGCGCGATCGGAGTTTCCGGCCGGAATTTGCCGCAGAGACGCGGGCCTCCAAGCGAGAACGCTGGGCGCGCGCGGTCGCTGCAGCGCGACTTGGCTGAGCGGCGCAAGTAACGCGAAGCAGCACGGAAAATTCCCCGGATCTTGCGTGCTTGCTTCGCGATCTTCCCCCCTAAATTTTCGCGACGGCGTTACACTCAGGGGACGTCAGCGGTGACTCTCTCGCGCGGCCCGCGTCGAGACGAGCGCGCCGACGTCGAGCCGTTTCGCCCTTCGCTTCCCCGCAGGTCCACCATGTCCGATCTCCCTCCGCAAGCGCCCGTCCGCGAAGTCCCCGTCGACTGGGAGGCGCTCGAAGATGCGTTCGAGAATAACGCGCCGGAAGTGCACAGTTATCTGCATTTGACGACCGGGGAAGTCTTGCGAGTGGTGGACGGCGTCGCCGACCCCCAGATGCACGTGCGAATCGCCTCCGACGGCCAATATCTGCGCATTGACCCGGTAAGTTCTCGCGAACAGTACCGCTGGATGGAACGATTCATCCCAATGGTCGAAGAGGGGGAGCTTCGGACGAAGCTTGGCGTCGCCATCGACGGAAAAGGGGCGTTTCGACGTTTCAAAGATGTGCTGATGACCTACGGCGCCGATCGCGAGCGCTGGTTTACGTTCCGCAGCGAGCGCCTGCGGACGTTTATGGAAGCCTGGCTTTCGGCCCACGGCATCAAAGCGGCGCCCCGCCCCCAGTGGGTCGATGCGCCGGCCTCGGCGGTTTCCGTGGAAGAACAGCCGAGTTCGGTGAACTTGGAAGCGGCCACCTCGGAGCCGGAAGCACCGAAGTCTCAAAGCGCGCGGCGCCCGCGAAGTGCAGAGGCGAGCCGGCATCATTTGCGCGAAGTGGCCGAAGGACTTGGGCCGCGCGAACTCGACACACTTGTCGCTTTCGCCGAATTTCTCAAAGCCCGTAGGGCGGCGCGCGGTTTCGCCCATCATTACGAACACCAGCTCCAGGAACGGGAATCTCGCCGTCATTTGGAGACCTCCCCAATCCTCGATCTCGAGGCCGATCGGGAGAGCACCCCCTCCCTCCGCGACGGTGGCGAGAAGTAGCGTGTCGGAGCGGGCCCGCCGCCGTCCGCTTCGCGGGTGCGTCGCGCAGGCTTTCGGCGCGCTTGTCATTCTTTGCAGCGCA
Organism: Sorangium cellulosum; assembly: GCA_020720045.1. Lineage (GTDB taxonomy): Bacteria > Myxococcota_A > Polyangia > Polyangiales > Polyangiaceae > JAAFHJ01. The sequence continues at coordinate 47,445 of DYPH01000001.1, forward strand.
CCGGCATCGGCCGATGGTCCGTCGCCGACCACCGGCGAGATTCCCGTCGACCAAGTGGCCGTTCGCTATTCGGCCCCCGAACTCGGCGGTTCTGCCCATCCGCGCTTCATTACCCTGCGCGAAGTGACGTTTTTTGCACGAATTGAAGCACTCGGTACCGACGGTGCTGTCGCAACCGACTTCGTAGCCCGCTATGGAAAGTCGGCCTACGAGCGCCTCATTGCGGAAGATTTGCTCGCCAGCGTGGAGGCACAAGCGCTGACATCACCCGTCCCGCGCACCGCGCTTCGGCCCACCGATGGGGGCGTCCGTGAGGCGACACGAACCGCCGCACAGATCGCGCGCATGGTCACCAGCGCGCGCTCCGAACTTGTTCGACGCATCGGCGACGAAAAGCAGCTGCAGGCGGCTCTCGCGGCCGACGGCATCAGCGCCGACGAATTCGACGGGCGCATGCGTCGCCGCGCATTGGCACTCTTCTATTTGGACCGAAATGTGACCCCGATGCGCGAACCCCAGGAAGACGAGCTTCTTCGGGCGTTTCGCGGCGGTTCGCACCCGTTTCGAAACGAGAAATGGGAAACGGCGCGCACCAAGTTCGTTCCCTATTTTGTCGACGATCGCTTCCACCAGGCTGCCATCGAATACTTGCAAGCTGCACGTACCCGCGTGAAGATCGCCACGCCATCGCCGGAGCTTCTTCTGTCGGCCAGCGAGCGCTCGCGCCTCGGAAAGTGACATGATCGGCCGCCCGACTGCCCTCGCGATCGCCCTTGCCATTGTTGCCGGCGGCCTTCTTTTTGTGCCCGGCCGCAACTCCAACGGAGGGGTTGCCCAAGGACCGGCTCGCGCGGTGCCCTTGCGCGTCGGCATCGTGTTCGACGTCGGCGGGCGTGGCGACAAGAGCTTCAACGACGCCGCCTACGCCGGCTCGGAACGGGCCGTCCGCGAGCTCGGAGCCGACGTCGCTTACCTGGAGCCTTCCGGCGCCGAAGATCGGGAGGCCGGCCTAAGGCTCTTCGCGGCGCGCGGCTACGACCTCGTGATCGCCGTCGGCTTCATCTTCTCGCCGGACGTCGACGTCGTTGCGCGCGCCCATCCAAATGTGCATTTTGCATGCATTGACTACTTCCCAGGCCGCGACGGCGTGCCGGCAAACGTCGCTGCCCTTGCCTTTCGCGAGGAGGAAGGGAGCTTTCTTGTGGGTGGCGCGGCAGGCTTGCTCTCCAAGAGCAAACACGTCGGCTTCGTCGGCGGAATGACCGGTCCCTTGATCAAGAAATTCGAGGTAGGCTACTCGTTTGGGGTCCACCGCACCTGCCCGGAATGCGTGGTTCATGTCGCGTATGCCGGGTCATCGCCAGATGCTTATCGAGATCCCGCAAAAGGGAAAGCTCTCACAGAGAGTCAGGTCGCAGCGACGGCGGATGTCGTCTACCACGCCTCCGGAGCGACCGGCCACGGAGTCTTCGAAGCGGCAAAGCTAGCCGGAATTTCAGCGATTGGTGTCGACGTCGACCAACACGACGAAATGCCCGGCGCCGTAGTAACCAGCATGGTCAAACGGGCCGATGTCGCAATTTTTGAAACGGTAAAAGCGGTCGCTGAAGGGCGCTTCAAAAGTGGCTTTCAAGTATTTGGCCTCAAGGAAGAAGGGGTCGACTGGGTCCACGAAGGGCCCCACGCCGACCGCCTTCCCGACGCGCTCAAACGACGCGTCGAGGCGCTCCGCGAAGACGTGAAGAGCGGCCTCATTCACGTCCCCGCCGAATAAGCTCCCACCGCCCTCAGGCGTTTCCGTCGAGGCGGACGTGCACGGTCTGCGTGCCGAGGCGTGGGGCGCTGACCGAAATGGCGATCGGCGATGCGTCGCCCGCGTGGACCTCGAAGCGGGCGAAGCTATGCGAGACGCTCCCGCGGCTCTCGAGACCGAAGATGCTGTGGGCATGTTTGCCGCGGCCCCAACCCTCCAGGTGGCCGACGGTCACGATGGCGCGATGGGGGTCGACAAGGCGGCTCCGATTGAGGACCTCGACGCGGATCGGATCGCTGTGTTCGAGCGCTTTTTTGCTCGGAACGACGTAGCTCGGGAGGTAGCCGGCGTTCGTGATCGTGACCTCGACAGTGACCCGGTCGCCGTGGCGTTCGACGGTTGTGGCGGTTACGGCAACCTGGGGGGCGAGGGCGGCCACGCGAAGAATCATGGCGATTTGGGCGTCGCAAACGGCGTCAAGTTGCTCATTCGGCGGGTTCCACAGGCCGACGCGAACGTCCATTCCGCCGACCTCGACGGCGCCGAACTGAGGATGTTCAACCGCCTTCCAGGGGCGATTGATTCTCCCTTTGTTCTTCTCCCGATCCCAGACGCCGACCTTCTCCATCTCCTCGCGAGAAAGCTCATTGTAGCGGTCGACAAATCGCTTCTTTTTGGGGAGACCTACCTGCTCGAAAAGGTCCCATAGTTCACAGGCCCACGCGTAGATGCCACGCTGTTCCCAGGCGTAGTCGACGAGATCGCCATAGAGGGGCTTGTCGGCGGTGTAGGTGAACTCCTCAAAGCCATTCACCATCGGGTACTTGCCGTGGGTCTCTGCAAGATCTGAAATTTCCTTCCAGATAGCAAGATCGCCAGCGTCCATCTTGCCATCGGGTACCGTCCCCGACGGGCGAATGTAGACGCCGCCAAAGCAGTGGTAGTTGGACCATGCGAAGATCTCGGGATGATTCGCGGTAAACTCGACGACCGCCCGCGACTCCGGCTCGGAGAGCGGGTAAAGGCCGGCGCCCCCCTGCTCGGGTTCCGGTTTCCAGCCGTAGGGGAAGTTGCGATTCAAATCGACATCATTGTCGTCGAGGAAGTAAGGATCTGGGATATTTCTTCCGTCCCAGTTCTCCACAAATCCTTCGGGAAAGATCTTGTAAAAGGGCCCCTCGTCGTTGAGTCCCCGGGGCACCATCCAGCCGGGGACGACGGCGCTCTCGACGAACTCACCGGTCGCGTCGCGCTTCCGCAAGAGGGCGACCTGCCCGTCGCCGTCGACGTCGCCGAGGCGGAAGTAGGGCTTTTTCCCGCGCTGGCGGCGGTTGCGGGGGTTCGAGCGCACGTAGCGCCCCTCGTTCAGAATCACCTCCGCCCCGTCGGGACTCATCCGCGGAAGTATGTAAAATACAACATTCTTGACGGTGGCCAGCTGGGTGGTGTTCAGCCCGTAAGTCGCCTCGCCAGCATGAATTTTCGCCACCGCCTCGGCGATCGCGAGCGACACGTTCGTCCCGCAGAGCTCGGATGCGTGCATGTTCCCGTCAATCCAGAACGCCGGTCGGCGGTCTTCGCGGGCGTCGGGCGTACCGACCGTCAAAAGGAGGAGTTCGCGCCCCTGCTCGCTCGTTCCGATCGACTGCACACTGCACACATCAGGGAACCGAGCGGCGAGGCCGGTCGCGGCGGCTTGGAGGGCGTCGAAGTTGAGGTAGTCGCTTCGGAAGTCCGTCATTGCCCCATACGCCACCGAGCGACGCTCTGCGGCAAGGGTTTTTGCTAGGAATCGCCTGCCCTCCCCTCCCCGCGGTCCCCCTTTCGGGGTAGACCGGCAAAATGCGTCCGCATCGAACTCCGCGCCGCCTCCCGCTTCGCGGACCGACGCTTCGGCTCCGTGCCCTTGGCCTCTCTGCTGCCCTCGCGGCTCCGCTATTCTCCTGCGGGGGCGACGAGCGAGACCTGGGAACGACGACGGCGCCGCTCGTTGTCTGCGCGAAGGGGGCGACGACGCCAGGCATGGACGTTTCCTACTACCAGGGGACGATCAACTGGGATGCAGTGAAGGCCTCTGGTATCGAGTTTGCCATCGTCCGCACCGGCGACGGTACCTTTGAAGATCCGCAGTTCCCGACCTATTGGAGCGAAGCAAAGCGGGTCGGTCTCATTCGTGGGACCTACCACTTTTTCCGTCCCGGTAAAGACCCGGTCCAGCAGGCCGATATCGTGATTGCGAAGGTTGGAAAGCTCGCTGCGGAAGACCTCCCGGTGACCGCCGACGTGGAAGCGACCGACGGCGTCCCTTCTGCGACGATTGTTGCAAAACTTCACACCTTTATCGACCGCATCGAGGCGGGCACCGGCAAGAAGCCGATGATCTACACCGGGACCTGGTTTTGGGATCCCCAGGTAAAGTCCTCGGATTGGTCGAAGACGCCACTTTGGCTAAGTCACTACACAAATGGTTGCCCAAACTTGCCGGTCCCCTGGGCCGACTGGGCCCTTCATCAATACACAGACAAGGGGACCGTCCCTGGCATTTCCGGCGGCGTCGACCTCAACCGCTTCAACGGCACCCTTGCCGATTTGAAGGCCTTCGCGATTGCATCGAATTCCTGCGCGGCGGAAGTCTGTAATGGCAAAGATGATAACTGCGATGGCGTAATTGATGACGGCGAGGTTTGCGAATTGGAAGCGCTCCACCGCGACCTCGCCAGCTACGCACCGCCACGAACGACCGACGTCAACGGGGACGGAAAGGCCGATGTTTGCGGCCGGGGCGCTGCTGGGCTGTGGTGCCACCTCTCGACGGGAAGCGGCTTCGGCGCCGCGACCCCCGTCGTGGCAATTTCGAACGCGGCCGGCTGGGACGACCCGAAGTACAGCAGCTCGCTGCGCATGGGCGACATCGATGGCGACGGGAAAGCAGACGCCTGCGCCCGCGGAAAAGACGGCGTCCGGTGTTGGCTCGGCTCGGGAACCGGCCTCGGCACCGAAGTCGTAGGGCCAAACCTCACCGACGCGAGCGGCTGGGGCGACCCCGCCTACGGAACGACGCTCCGGCTCGCCGACTTCGACGGAGACGGTCGTGACGACGTCTGTGCCCTCGCGGCCAAGGGGGTCGCCTGCTGGCGCTCCCTCGGAACGTCCTTCGGCCCGCAGGTCGATGGGCCGGCTTGGTCGACGGCGGCCGGCTACTCTTCCGCGAAATATTACGGGACGTTCCGGACGGGCGACCTCGACGGCGATGGTCGCGACGACGTCTGCCTTCGTGGCCCCGCGGGCATCGAATGTGCGCTCTCCGACGGCACCGGCTTCCCCAAGAAAGTGGTCGGCCCGGAACTTTCCGATGCGAGCGGCTGGGGCGACGTATCCCTTTGGAGCACGATCCGCGTGGCCGACGTCACCGGGGACGGGCGCGCCGATCTGTGTGCCCGTTCGAAGGTCGACTACCAGTGTTGGGCGTCGACGGGATTTGGCTTTGATCGCGCCGTCGAAATCGCGGCATGGAGCGACGCCGCCGGGTGGAACGACCCGTCCAACTACCGGACAATTCGAGCAATTGACCTCGATGGCGACGGTGCCTCGGAGATCTGCGGCCGTAGTAACGACGGCGTTCAATGCTACAAGCCGGGCGGAACAAACCCTATTTCTGGCCCCGCCTGGACCGACGCCGTTGGCTGGAGTCTGCCCGCCTACTACGACACGATCCGCGCAGGTGACGTCGACGGCGACGGAAAGGCCGACCTCTGCGCGCGCGCCGCCGCAGGTTTCCGCTGCATTCCGTCGACCGGCACTGGCTTCTCCGGGGAGGTCGCCTCGGCAGAATTTTCCGACAAGGACGGCTGGGGCAAGGAGCCTTACTACCCGACGATCCTGTTCGGCGGTCCGGGAAAGCCGCGCCCGCATCCTGGTTCCCGCGATGGCGGCGTTCCCGCCAGCGATGGAGGATCGGTGCAGGATGCAGGTACCAGCGGAGGGGACGACGGTGACGGCGATGGTGGCTGCGCGTGCCGAGCGGCAGCGCCCCACGGATCGGCATCGGCGGGCGGCGGGATCGTCGCAGTTGCGCTCCTACTAGGCGCCGCGCGGCGACGGAGGAATCGCCTTTGAGTCACGCGCGATTCGGGGCACTCGTGGGACTGAGTTTTCTTGGGAGTGCCTGCGGCGGCTCGCCACGATCGGCGAATGCAGTGCCAGACGCGGAAGTGACGACGGCCGAGGCCCCGGTTACCGTCAACATCGGCCCCGCAAAGATCGTCGCCGACGAAACGGAAGCCAGCCGGCGCTGCATCTTCCCAATCGTCGCGAAGAATTTCAAAGCTAATTCGAATACATGCACGGTCACTTCCGGCGTCCTTCCCAACGACGGCGGACGGCTTCCGATCGCGCCGAACGTCCCGCCCCGGATCGGAATCCTCACAGCCCCCTGCGGCACCGTCGAAGGGGAGGTCACGGCGGATTTCGGATCCGCCGACGATGAATCGGGGCAACGGGCTATTTTCCGGGGCACCGGCACTGCGGATCAATTGAACCTAGAACGCATCATCATCACCCCCTTCTTTGGGTGCAACTGGCGCGTTCGGGAGAAGATCTCTGGCTCGGCCCGCGACGGGGCCCTCCGCTACACCTACGCGGAGGAGCGAGTCGACGCGGGCTGCACAAATTCGTCGGCGTGTACCGCGTCTGCCATCCTCGAACTGGCGGAATAGACAAAGAAAAGCCCCTCATCAGAGGGGCTTTTCAACAGACCGCGCGGCGTGAACCGGCGATCACTGCTTGGCGAGGTGGGCTTCGTAGTCGGCGGCGTTGAGGAGGCCGGTCACGTCGGCGTCGGCTTCGAGGACGATCATCCACGCCTTTCCATAGCAGTCGTCATTGACGAGCTCGGGAGCGCTATCCAAAGCACCATTGACTTCGACGATCGTGCCACTGAGCGGCGCGTAGAGATCGCTCAGCGTCTTCACGCTCTCGATGGTGCCGAAGGCTTTGCCTGCTTCGATCTTCTGGCCGACCTTGGCGTCCAAGGAGACGAGCGTGATGTCACCGAGCTGCTCGACGGCGAACGCGGTCACGCCGACGGTGACCTTGCGCCCTTCGACGCGGGCCCACTCGTGGTCTTTTGTGTACTGGAGGTCAGCGGGGACGGTGCTCATTTTTCAGTTTCCTTTCGAACGCTTGTAGAAGGGCGTCTTCACAACAATGGCCGCGATCGCCTTGCCGCGGCAATCGACGAAGAACTCGGTTCCGACCTCGGCAAGGGCCGCCGGCAGGTAGCCGAGGCCGATGTTCTTATTGAGCGTCGGTGCGGGGCTCCCGCTCGTGCAGATGCCAACGACATTGCCGTCCTTGTCCTGAAGGGGGTAGCCGTGGCGGGCGATCCCCTTGCCGGTCACTTCAAAGCCGACAAGTTTCCGGGGCAAACCGGCTTCTTTCGCCGCCTTCAGCGCTTCTTTCCCGACGAACATCTCTTTTTCAAACTTCACAACCCAGCCGAGGCCGGCTTCGAGGGGGTTGGTCGTCTCGTCGATCTCGTTCCCGTACAGGGAGAGGCGCGCTTCGAGGCGGAGGGTATCTCGGCAGGCGAGACCGCAGGGCTCGATGCCAAATTCACGCCCGATTTCGAGCAGTTGACGCCAGAGGCTCGGCGCATCGGCGAGGTCGCAGAAGATCTCGACGCCGTCCTCGCCGGTGTAACCGGTGCGCGCGACGGTCGCGCGGACGTTGCAAAGAACGCCATCGGTGAACGAAAACGGGCGGAGCTGGGAAAGGCCCGGTCCGTCGCCACCGCAGCGAGCAAGAATTTCAAACGCTTTCGGCCCCTGGAGGGCGAGGAGCGCCGTCTTGTCGGAGACGTCTTCAAAGTCGCAGTGGTTCTCGGCAGCCTTCTTGAAGACGCCGACGATCTTCGCGCGATTTGACGCATTGCAGACGATCAGGAAGCGATCGCGGGCCGCCTTGTAGACGATGAGATCGTCAAGAACCTTCCCGTCCTCGTTGCAGCAGCAGGTGTAAAGCGCCTGGCCGTCTTGGAGGCGGCTGCAGTCGTTCGTCACGAGGTAGTCGACGACCTGGGCGGCATACTCGCCGGAGAGGACGAGCTCCCCCATGTGGCAGACGTCAAAGAGGCCGGCCGCGGTACGGACCGCCTGGTGCTCCTTGACGACACCTGCATACTGCACCGGCATTTCGTAGCCGGCGAAGGGGACGAGCCGCCCCCCGAGCGCTTTGTGCTCGGCGTGGAGCACCGTCTGCTGGAGCGGGGTCTGCGGGGCGTTGGATTCGTCGCTCATGGAGTCGGCGACCTAGCTCATCTCGTGGAATTTTACCCGCGCTAAGTGTGCGGCGGCGCGCATCCAAGCGGCCCGGCCCGGCCATGATTCCAGGTTGCGCAATCCTCAGAATGAATCTCTATTCACTTCCTGACTTGACGCAATGAGCCAACCTCGGAAAGCTTGTGCGTATGAGCACTCCGACGCCCCCGTCCCCGTTCCCAACCGCCACCAACCCGTGGGATCGCGCGGCGGCAGGCTACCTCACCGAGTGGGTACCGCGTTTTGTCCCCTACCATCGGAACTTGATCGCCGAACTCGCGCTCGGGGAGAGCCAGAAGGTTCTCGTCGTTGGCGCCGGCCCCGGCTCCGAGGCAGTCATTGCAGCGCGGCAGGTCGGCCCTCGTGGGCGCGTGCGGGCGACCGACACGAGTGAACAGATGGTTGCACTCTGCAGCGATCAGGCGAAGCGGGCCGGCCTCGATGGCGTGATTGAGAGCGCCGCCGGCGACGTCGCCGACACGATCGGTGGTCCCTGGGACGCCGTCGTCTCCGCCTTCGGCCTCTGGCAAATCGCCGACGACGCTCGCGTCGCCGTGGTGCGCGGTTGGGGCGAAGCGCTCGCGCCCGGCGGGAAGGTCGGCGTGCTCACCTGGGGGCCAACCGACGCGACCGGCCCCTTTGAGCTGCTTTCGGCGTCCCTCCGCGAAATCGTTCCGAGTTTCCGCCAAACAAACCGCCAACGCCTCGCCGCTCGCGAGCCGATGGAGCAGCTGTTCAAGGACGCCGGCCTCTCGATGGTTCGATTGACGGTCGTCGCCCACCCGCATCATTTTTCCACCGCCGAGCAGTTCGTCGCCTCCCTCCGCGACGCCTGCACGTGGCGCTCCGTCTGGGACGAACTTGGGAACGAAACGCTAAATCGCGTCGCTGCGAGCTTTTACGACAAAGTCGGCGGCCCGGAATCGCCGCTCAACTTCGATCCGGCGGCCACGCTCGCGATCGCCTCCCGCCCCGGCGAAGAGGTTGTACTTTCCACGCGTACGATCATCGGGTGAACGCCGGAAACGCGCGACGCACCAAGTAACTGTTGTCGCCTTCGCGTCATTTCTTTAGAGCGAAGGAACCTGCACTCGTGCTCACCGGTTCTCCACCGTTCTTCGCGGTTCCGGACGGGCGAGCACATCTCCAATCGCTGCGCCGACGGGCGCCGCATTTTGGGGGGCGGTTTCATCGCCCCTCGCTTATCGCGCCCTGCTCGCAGCCGCGCGACAGCCCCTCTCCCGAGGTCTACGCACCAAATGGCACGCTACCAGTTCACTTCTGAGTCGGTCACCGAAGGGCATCCGGACAAGATTTGCGATCAGGTCTCTGACGCGATCCTCGACGCGATCCTCACCAAGGACAAGCGCGCCCGCGTTGCTTGCGAAACCCTCGCAAAGACTGGCTTTATCGTCGTCGCCGGCGAGATCACGACCACGGCGATGGGCGTCCTTTCGGAGATCCCGGGCATCGTCCGCCAGACGATCAAGGACATCGGCTACACGAGCTCGGACATGGGCTTTGACGCCGCGACCTGCGCGATCATGACGGCGGTCGAAGGGCAGAGCCCGGACATCGCCCAGGGCGTGAACGAAGGGGACGGCCTCTTCAAGGAGCAGGGGGCCGGCGACCAGGGGCTCATGTTCGGCTACGCCTGCAACGAAACGCCCGACCTCATGCCGGCGCCGATCGACTACGCGCACAAGCTCGCGCGCCAGCTCTCGGCAGTCCGCCACTCGGGGAAGCTGAAATACCTCCGCCCCGACGGGAAGACGCAAGTCACCCTCGAGTACGAAAACGGCAAGCCGCTCCGCATCGATGCCGTCGTCGTCAGCTCCCAGCACGCGAAGAGCGTCAAGCACAAGCAGCTCGTCGAAGAGATCCGCGTCAACGTCATCGACAAGGTCCTCCCGAAGCACCTCGTCGATAAGAACACGAAATATTACATCAATCCGACCGGGCGCTTCGTCGTCGGCGGACCGATGGGCGACGCCGGCCTCACCGGCCGCAAGATCATCGTCGACACCTACGGCGGCATGGGTCGCCACGGCGGCGGCGCGTTCTCCGGCAAAGACCCGACGAAAGTCGATCGCAGCGCCTGCTACTACGCGCGCTACGTCGCGAAGAATATCGTCGCCGCCGGCCTCGCCGATCGCTGCGAAGTTCAGGTCGCCTACGCGATCGGCGTCGCGAAGCCGGTCGGCGTTTACGTGAACACGTTCGGGACGGCGAAGATCGACGAAGAGAAGATCGCGAAGTACGTCTCCGAACAGTTCGATTTCCGCCCGAAGGCGCTCATCGAAGAGCTCGAACTCCTCCGCCCGCTCTACAAGGCGACGGCGGCCTACGGCCACTTCGGCCGCAAGGAGTTCCCCTGGGAAAAGACGACCCGCGCCGCCAAGATGGCCGACGATCTGCTCGGCACCAAGGTCAAGGGGACGAAGGTCGAAGCGCCCGCGGCGAAGGCCGAAAAGGCCGAAAAGAAGCCGGCGAAGAAAGTCGCGAAGAAGAAGTGAGCCCAGAGCGCATCTTGCGCTTTTGAGTACACGACAACGAAAACGCCTCCGAGGGTCCTCGGGGGCGTTTCTCTTTTGCGCGTCCTGTTTCAGTAGTTGGCGACCAAGAAGAGCGCGAACGCGTGATTCAAGGTCGACGTCGGCTCACGGACGAGCGCCTGCAAGAGGTAGCCCCCTTCGAGGCGCCATTGCTTACCGACGTCCCCGGTCGCACCAACAAAGACGCGATTTTGATCAATGAATTTAGGTTGATAAGCCGTCTTTGATGGTGCAACGAAGAACTCGTTCCAGACGAGCAACCCGGCGCCGCGCTCGGCGAACGGCCGCACGAGGACACGGGCAAGGAGGCGTCCACGAAAGCCGGGATCGTCGTCGCGGAAACGGACTTCGCCACGCGCGCGGAAGACGACAGAGACGCGGCCGTCTTCGAAGGTCGGCGTCCAGAGCGCCTGGGCAACGGCGCGCTGCTCGCTGGGGCCGTCAAAGGGGGACGGGGCGACGTATGCGTAGCCGGCGCCGAGTTGAGTCGTAGGCGTCGGCCGCCAGGCGACGACAGGACGGACAAGAAACGTGTGGGATACACCATCCTCGCGAAAGCGGCTCTGGATGTCGACGTCGAAGCGCACCTTCGGCGTCTGGGCACCGACGAAAACCCCCGTCCGCAGCTGGACCGAATCGGTCGCAGCGGCGTCGGGGGTGTAGAGGGCGATGGGGACGGCGAGGGCGATCGCGGCACGCCAGCGAGCGTTCATAACGATTGCGTAACACAAGCGGGGCCCGCGACCCAGTTGCGTAAACGCGCGTTATCTCAAGGGGCGACGGCCGGTTTTGGCGCGAACTGCTCCCAGGCGGCGAGGACCTCGGCGGCGTACATCAGCGCCGGCCCGCCCCCCATGTAGACGGCAACTGCGAGCATTTCCTCGACTTCTTTTCGCGTCGCGCCGAGGCGATGGAGCGCCTTCACGTGAAAGCCTACGCAGCCCGAGCAGTGCTGGGTGACCCCGATGGCGAGGGCGATGAGTTCCTTGTATTTTGCAGGTACCTCCCCCGCGGCGAGGGAAGCCTTGGCGAGCTGCCCGAAGGCGGTCATCGCCTCCGGTTGCGCCTTCCGGAAGGGGGCGAGGTTGCTGTTGATCGATGCGACGAGCGTTTCATGGTCGAAGGAACTCATGAAACGCTCCCCTGCGAGTGGTGTGCCGATGGGGGCGCCGTGCGCGCTGCAAATGCGGCGCGCACGCGCACCGAGCGCGCGAGGAAACTTGGCACAACCTTGGCAGATGTCGCGGCCAGTGCCAACGGTGCATCGCCGGGAACAGCGACCTGAAACGCGCCGCAACCGAGTGAAACATGAGGCGACTTTGCGCTTCATGGGGCGTTTCACGACGTTCCGCCGTCAGCCGTTTGCAAGCACCGTAAGCGCGTGGTCGTAGGCCTCGAAGCCGAAATCGAGCTCCGCCTCGGTAACCACAAGCGGCGGCGCGAACATCACGCAGTTGAAGCGGCCGAAGGTGTAGACGCCGCGCTCGCGGAGGGCTCCGAAAAACGCCTTCATCGGGGCGGCGCTCTTGGCGTCGGCCCACGGAACAAAGGGCTCCTTCGTGGCGCGGCTCTTCACGAGTTCCAGTGCAAAAAATGCCCCCATTCCGCGAACTTCGCCGATGATCTCGTGCTTCGCGGCGAGCGCCTCAAGGCCGGCGCGGATCTTCGGTTCGAGGACGTCACGGGCCCGCGCGAAGGTCCCGCCCGCTTCGTAGGCCTCAAGCGTGGCGACGCCGGCAGCGACGGCGAGCGGATGCCCCGAGTAGGTGTGGCCGTTTGGGAGCGGCCGGTCGTCGAAGGTTTTCGCAAGCGATTCCCGGACCATGACGCCACCAAGCGGCACGTAGGCGGAGGTGACCCCCTTCGCGAAGACGATGAGGTCGGGGACGACGCCGAGGCGCTCGCCAGCGAAGGCGGCGCCGGTGCGCCCGAAGCCGGTCATCACTTCGTCGAACACGAGCAGGATGCCGTACTTTGTGCAGAGTGCACGCAAACCTTCCAGATAGCCGGCCGGGTAGACGACGACGCCGTTGGATCCGACGATCGGCTCGATCAGCAACGCCCCGATTCGATTGGGACTTTCGTGCATCACGATGCGCTCAAGCTGGGCAAGAGCGCGCTCGCACTCCTCTTCCGGGGTCGTCGCGAAGAAGGGGCTCCGATAGGGGTACGGTGCGAAGAAACGGATGACACCGGCACCGCCGTGGGCCTCGCCGGTCCAGCGACGGTCTTCCCCGGTGAGCTCGATGCTCTGACCGCTGGCGCCGTGGTAGCTCCGGTAGGCGGTCAGGATCTTCGAGCGGCCGGTGAGGGCGCGCACGATGCGGACCATGTCGTCGTTCGACTCGGCGCCGCCGGTGGTGAAAAAGACGCGAGCCCCCTCGTCCCACGGGGACATTTTCGAGAGCTTTTCCGCGAGGATGGCTCGCTTGTCGTTGAACCACGCCGGGCTCGAGTAGCAAAGCGTGTGCGCCTGGTCGGCGATCGCCTTTGCGACCGCCGGGTGGCTATGACCAAGGTTCACAGCGACGAGGCCCGAACCGGCATCGAGGTACTTCTTCCCGGTCTCGTCGAAGAGGGAACTCCCTTCGCCGCGCACGAGCACCGGGGCACGAAAACCCCCTTGCGCAATCCATGGGGTGAGGACGTGACGGGCGTGGAGTTCGGCGAGTTCGGTCATGGCTCGCCAGTTAGGGGGCAACTCCGCCGAATTGCAACGATCGGAAACGCGCAAATGATGCACCGCGCAAGCGCTTTTCCAGTGACCGCGCGAATCGCTCCGATAGGCTCCTCGTCCCCCGCGTGAATTCAGGCCCTCCGCCCTTGGCGGAGCCCTGGTGCCTCGAACGGTTCCGGCCCGGTGCAGCAGTGCCGCCTCCGCAGAAACCCGCCGGCGCACGTTGCGCGCGGCCTCCGAAGTGACGCCGCCTCCCCGCGGCGATCTGCAAAGCGCTCTGGCGCTGGTGAAGGTGAAAGCATGACCGAGTCGACTGCGAAGACGAACGAAACCGTCGCCCCCTCGGAGGGCTTCGTCGCCCAGGCCCGCGTCGCGTCCAAGGAGGCCTACGAGGCTCTTTGGCGGCAGAGCATCGAGGATCCCACTACCTTCTGGCAGGAACAGACGAAAGATCTCGTTTTTCGCACGCCTTGGACGGCATTTTCCGACGGCGTCCCCCCCTACTCCGAAGGGGAGATTCCCGGTCCCGACGGCGCAGCGCCGATGACGTTTTTCCCCGGGGCGACGCTCAATCTCACCGAGAGCTGCCTCGACCGACATTTGACGACTCCGGCGCGCACCCGCGCGGCGCTCATTTTCGAAGGGGAGCCGGGAGACACACGAACGCTCACCTATTTCGAGCTCCATCGCGAGACGGTACGCCTCGCCGCGGCCCTCGCCGATCTCGGCGTGCAGGCCGGCGATCGTGTCGCCATCTACATGGGAATGGTCCCCGAGGCGGCGATCGCAATGCTCGCCTGCGCCCGCCTTGGGGCGACACACACCGTTGTATTTGGCGGATTTTCGAGCGATGCGCTCCGCGATCGCATCAATGACTGCGGCGCGAAGGTCCTCCTCACTCAGGACGGCGCCTGGCGCCGTGGCCACGCGGTCCCGCTCAAAGACATGGCCGACACGGCCCTGTTGGAGACGCCGACGATTGAGAAAGTGGTCGTCCTTGCCCGGATTGGCGCCGAGCGTTGTCACAGCCACCTGAAGCCGGGTCGCGACATTGATTGGCACGATCTGGTCTCCCGCGTCCCGTCGCCGAAGAGCATTGAACGCGCCATTCGTCCGGCCGCCTTTGACGCCGAACACCCGCTATTTGTCCTCTATACGAGCGGATCTACCGGAAAGCCGAAGGGGGTCCTTCACACGACGGCCGGCTATCTTGCGGGCGTCCACGTGACGTCGAAATACGTCTTTGATCTTCGGGAAGGCGATCTCTATTTCTGCACCGCCGACGTCGGCTGGATCACCGGCCATAGCTATTTGGTCTACGGGCCCCTCTCTTGCGGCGCGTCGATTCTTCTCTACGAAGGCGCTCCGAACTTCCCCGACTGGGGCCGCTTCTGGAGCGTGATTGAGCGGCACGGGGTATCGATTCTCTACACGGCGCCGACGGCAATTCGCGCGTTCATGCGCCAGGGGGAAGAGTGGCCAAACCGCTACGATCTCTCCAGCTTGCGCCTCCTCGGATCGGTCGGCGAGCCGATCAACCCGGAGGCTTGGCTCTGGTACCACCGCACGATCGGCGCCGAGCGCTGCCCGATCGTCGACACCTGGTGGCAAACGGAGACCGGCTCGATCATGCTGACGACGCTCCCGGGCGCGGTCGCTGCGAAACCAGGCGCGACCGGACTGCCGCTCTTTGGCGTCGAGATGACGATCGCCGACGACGAAGGCGCCCTCCATGACCGCGGCGCCGCCAACGGAAAGCTCGTGATCAAGCGACCTTGGCCGAGTATGGCGCGGACGCTCTGGAACGACAACGTCCGCTACGGGGAGACCTACTGGAAGGCGATCCCGGGGCGCTACTTCACCGGCGACGGCGCCCGTCGCGACGAAGACGGCTACTTCTGGGTCACCGGACGTATCGACGACGTCCTCAATGTCTCCGGACACCGCATCGGTACCGCCGAAATCGAGAGCGCCTTGGTGAGCCACAGCGCGGTGGCGGAGGCGGCGGCCGTCGGTCGACCGGATGAGATGAAGGGGCAGGCGCTCGTTGTCTTCGTGACCTTGAAGGAGGGGAAGCAGGCCGGCCCCGTCTTGAAGAACGAGCTCGCCGCGCACATTGATCGCGAGATCGGAAAGTTCGCGCGGCCTGACGAAATTCGCTTCACCGATGCGCTGCCGAAGACGCGCAGCGGAAAAATCATGCGGCGTCTTTTGAAGGATGTGGCTGCGGGCACCGTGAGGGCCAATCAAGACACGTCGACCCTCGAAGACCTTGGTGTTCTCGCGAAGTTGCAAGCGGAAGACTGAGCAACTTCCGGACAAGAAAAGCCGGCGCCCTTTCGAGGTGCGCCGGCTTTTTCTTTGCCTGAAGGGCGGTGTATCAGTCGTCTTCTTCTGCGCGAGGATCCCGTCGCGTCACGCGCATTTCTTCGCGGACTGCGCGAAAAGGAACATCAGCAGTTCGCGAGAGCCGCGCGGTGACGGTGGCCACGATTCCCGACTGGGGCGGCGGTGTCATCCGCGGAATTCGCGGAACTTCGGGGACGACCCCTTCAAAAAGCTCGTGGTCAAACGCGGGAACTTTGGGCGTCGCCCGCTCGTGGGACGACACGTTTGTCTCCGCCCGGCGCGACGCCGGATCGGAGAACACGTTTGTCTCCGCCCGGCGCGACGCCGGATCGGAGAACACGTTTGTCTCCGCCCGGAGTTCGCCGGCCGACGACGCATTCGCTCGCACTTCTTGAATCCGAACGGCCTCGCCGCTCGCGGTCCACGGGACATGCGGGAGCCGCGGCGCAGACGGACGCTCCGTCGGTCGGGTTTGGGACGATTCAGTCCCCTCGGCGAGCCCCCGGATGTCGTCGGACAAAGCCCGCGAATCTTTGGCGGAAGAACGGTGATCCAAAGCCCCCTCCATCTCCCCTGCGAACCAACTTCAACGAACCAAGGCGGTCCGCCGCTCCTCATCCCGATGCCGCGTCGCATCGGAGATTGAGGCCACCGTCAAAGCTATCGCCATCCAGCGAACCGATGCGCAACGTTATCGTGCAGACGCAACAATAGGTCGCAACTTCACGCACTCGGTAGGAGGGGGGCATAGATGTCGGCGACGTTGTCCGCAGCGCGATCGTCAAGGAACGCGTCAGGAGGGGACGACGAAAGCGTGTGCCAGTAAAGGACCGGGCGCGCGGTGGCAGCTGCGCGCCGAACGCGATCCTCGGCATACGCGTACGCCTTCGCCGTGTACGTCCCGTCCAGGGTGATCCCCGCGGCGGCGGCGCGTTCGGTCGCGGCGTCCCCCCGCGCCGTCGGATAGCCATAGCCCCGGCCCAGCTCGTCGGTGACAATTACCAGTTTTTTCAGCGCTTCGCGGGCGAGCGTTCGCGAGTGTGGGTCGACGAGCCGCGCCGTTCTCTCGACGAGTCGACGCGTAAGCCAGGGGACGACACTCTTTGGGTCGGCGACGAGAACTCCATGCACAGTGCATGCAAGCCCCTGAAGGACGGCGCCGATGGCAAGCCCCGCAGCGGTCCCTCCGGAGCCGAGCGCACAGACGACCTCGGAAGGGTCCTCCCCTGCAATTTCGGCGGCGGCGTCGACGTAGCCGCGGGTGCCAAGCGGGCTTGACCCGCCGGTGGCGATGAAGCTCGTACCTGGGCCCGCAAGCAAACTAGCAAGCTGCAGCGGAACGCCCGCCCACCCGAAACGAGCCGGCGTGATGAGGGCCCCCTGCGCGAGCGTGGCACGCAGCGTTTCCACGACGTGGTCGGTCCGCGGTTGGGGAACGAGAACGGCGGCGACCTCAAACCCCTCCCGACGACCATAATAGGCGGTCGCCAGCACGTGATGGCTGCCGGCTGCGCCGAGCGTGACGAGTCGATGGAGGCCGCGGGCCCGTGCATCTTCGAGAAGATACGAGAGCTTACGGACCTTATTCCCACCGTAGCCGCCAAGATTCGCCTCGTCGTCGCGCTTGACGAGCAGGCCACCGGCACCGGTAACGCGAGTG
The DNA here is from genome assembly GCA_020720045.1 of Sorangium cellulosum. Lineage (GTDB taxonomy): Bacteria > Myxococcota_A > Polyangia > Polyangiales > Polyangiaceae > JAAFHJ01. Next base: position 64,756 of record DYPH01000001.1, read on the forward strand.
GGGAACTGACCGAGGGGCAAGGGCACGTTGTTGCTCGCTGGAAACCTGTCGGAAACGTGGAGCCGGCTACATGCGGCCGCCATGACGATGAAGAAGGTCGAGGCGATCATCAAGCCGTTCAAGCTCGATGAAGTAAAGGACGCGCTGGCCGAAGTCGGAATCAGCGGGATGACGGTCACCGAAGTGAAAGGCTTCGGCCGCACCGGCGGAAAGAAAGAAGTCTACCGCGGTTCCGCCTATGTGGTCGACTTTGTTCCGAAAGTGAAGCTCGAAATCGTCGTCCCCGAAGCGCAGGTCAACGACGTGCTCGACGCCATCGAGAAGAGCGCCAAGACCGGCCGCATCGGTGACGGAAAGATCTTCGTCAGCTCGATCGACGAGGCGGTCCGAATCCGTACCGGCGAGCGGGGACTCGACGCCATCTAGAACGTCGCCGGAATTCGCTGGTTCCAAGCAGCAAATTTCATCTCAAATTCACGAAAATACGCAAAGTCCCGCCCAAACGAGGCGGGAGAATGCGTCCCCATCACGAGGAAATTGGCACCATGAACGTCTCCGAAGTGCTTGAACTTGCGAAGAAGCATAACGTCCAGTTTATCGATTTGAAGTTCATCGACCTCCCGGGTGTGTGGCAGCACACGACGATCCCGGCATGGCGCCTCGATGCGGCGCTGTTTGAAGACGGGCTCGCCTTCGACGGATCGTCGATTCGTGGTTGGCAGCCGATCAACGCCTCCGACATGGTGATGATCCCCGACGCATCGTCGGCAAAGATCGACCCGTTCTTCGCCTACCCGACGCTCTCGCTGGTCTGTTCCATCTTCGACCCGATCACGAAGCAGCCGTACAGCCGCGACCCGCGCCACATTGCGCGCAAAGCCGAGGCGTACCTGAAGCAGACCGGGATCGCCGATACGGCATTTATGGGGCCGGAAGCCGAGTTCTTCGTCTTCGACGACGTCCGCTTCGACCATAGCCGCCCCAATGCCGGTTTCTACCAGCTCGACAGCTCGGAAGGATGGTGGAACTCGGGCCGCGATGAGGGTCCGAACCTCGGCTACAAGACGCGCCCGAAGGAAGGCTACTTTCCCGTTCCGCCGACCGACACCCTCGCGAACCTTCGCATGGAAATGATGCTCGCCCTCCAGGCATCCGGCATCGAAGTCGAGATCGGCCACCACGAAGTGGCGACCGGTGGTCAGTGCGAAATCGGCATGAAGTTCAATCGACTTCTGCCGTGCGCCGATCAGTTGATGTGGTTCAAGTACGTCATCAAGAACGTCGCCCGAAAGAACAACAAGTCGGTTACGTTTATGCCGAAGCCGCTCTTTGGCGACAACGGCTCCGGGATGCACTGCCACCAGTCGCTCTGGAAGGACGGCAAGCCGCTCTTCGGCGGCGATGGCTACGCCGGTCTCTCCGAAATGGCGCTCCACTACATTGGCGGCATCCTCAAGCACGCGAAGTCGCTGGCGGCGCTCACCAACCCGACGACCAACAGCTACCGCCGCTTGGTCCCCGGCTACGAAGCTCCGGTCAACCTCGCCTACTCGAGCCGTAACCGCTCGGCTTCCATCCGAATTCCGATCACCGGCCCTTCGCCGAAGACCCGCCGCATCGAAGTTCGCTTCCCCGATCCGAGCTGCAACCCGTACCTCGCCTTCTCCGCGATGATGATGGCCGGCCTCGACGGCATCCAGAACAAGATCGATCCGGGCGATCCCCTCGACAAGGACATCTACGCGCTCGCCCCGGAAGAACTCGCGCAAGTTCCCCACATGCCGGGTAGCCTCGAGGAGGCCCTTTCGGCAATTGAAGCGGACCACGACTACCTGCTCCGTGGCGACGTCTTCACCAAAGACGTCCTCGAAGAGTGGCTCGACTTCAAGAAGAACAAGGAACTGAACCCGGTCCGTATGCGGCCGACCCCCCACGAGTTCTTCCTTTACTACGACATCTGAAACCGACGTTTTCATGAAAGAAAGCCCGCTTCTCGCGAGAGAAGCGGGCTTTCTTTTGGGCTCTGCAAGCTTCGGTCAGCGACCGAGTCGGTAGCCGAGTGTCAGAAAGGCGGCCCGCGGCACGATGACGCCGACTTCGTGATTCACATCGGTCTGCCCCCGGAAGCCGACCTCGCCGAAGAAGGTCCCCGGACCTCCGCCGAGCGCGACGCCAACTGCCCCTTCACCACCGGCCAGGATGGCGTTCCCCTTTGTCGCGCCCGCCGAAGAGCTGAAGCGACTCGTCTGGAAAGCGACGGTCGGCGCCACGCTGATGTAGGGGACAACCGCTGAATTTTTATCCCCAAAGCGGAGCGCAAACGGGAAGGCGAGCGCGAGCTCTTCGTGGGCGGTCACGGTAACGGGGGCGTTGTTGAAGACGAGTCCCGCATCCTTAGACCCGGTCGAGGCGTCAACGCCGATGCGTGCGCCGGCAGAGAACGTGTTCTTGGTGCCGACGGGGACGAGGTAGCCGAGCCCCCCGAAGAAGCGCGCGGTGACGTTGGTGTCGAGCCCGACGCCCAACTCGCCGTAGATGGCGGAGTCTCGCGTTGGGCCGGTCGTCGGCGCTGACGCCTTGGGGGCCGGCGGCGCAAGCGGCCCCGTTTGCGTCGGAGCTTCATCCCCGAGCGCAATTGCAAGAGTATACGGCGACTTCGCCGCAGAGGCGTCTACGTAGAGCGCGTAGACCCCCTCGCCTTGGCCGTCGACGCGCCCGAGGCGAACCGCCAGGTCCGACGGGGCGACACGGAGCGAACGCCCCGGGATCGGCGCACCATCGGGGGCGGAGAGCTTGACTTGCACCCATTGACCGGCGGCGGGGGACGCCGAGGTCGTCGAGAGCACGTCGACGCGGAACGCCTGCGCGGGGAGCGCCTCGAGAACGAGCGGGACGCCGTCGGAGCCGTCGCTCGCCTTACCGCAGCGAACGGCGTGCTTCTTGCTCGCGTCGACGGCAGGGACCTTTTCTCCGGCGACGACGGGACCGCCGTCGACGCTGCAGAACGCACCGGCGATGCGGACTTGTCGTTGCCCGAAGGCCCCCTTCGATTCGTCGACGGGGACCACGCTCACCGTCTTTGCCGACTGAAAGGCCCCTTCGAAGCCTTCACTGTCGATCGCCGAAGCACGCACATAGACGTCGCCCGTTTCCGCGACCGGAATCGCGAAAGATTCGGTCCCCGCAGGCACCTTGACGTCGGCGACGAGGTCGGTAAATGCCGCATCGCGTGCAACTTGCACATGATGAACGAGCGGGGTCGCCTCCTTCGTAAGCGCGGCGGTCAAGAGTCCGCTTGGCGCGCCGTTGATCGTCGGAGCCAGCACGAGAGACGGCGGGGAGTGAACGAACGTCGGGACCGCCGGAAGCGGCTTCGGCGTAGTCGGCGCCTTCCCCTTCTCTGCTTTTGAACCGTAATTCTCAGGAATTGCGACCGTCTTCTTCTGCGCGGTCACCGAGGCCTTTCCTCGGTAGTTCGAAACGATCGCCGTTTTGGCCGCGTCGACCTTGACCTGGGTCTCGCCAGCGACGGAGATCTTCGCCGCTTCCGTCGAGACCGATTGGGGCTTCGCCGCGGCGCCGAGGCGCGCACGGAGGGTGCCGAAGACAAGCGTTGTGTCGGGAACGGCGTGTGCGTATTTGTTTTCCGCGCCGCCGAGGATCACGACCAGCGTCTCTTCACCGAGCCCCAAGCGAGAGTCGTCTTTGAAACGAACATCTGCGCTCGAATTCGTCGCCGTGGCGACCTTATTTCCGCGGAAGAGGGCGTCTTCCTTCTTCGCCGGTCGCGAATCGGGCACCTGAACGATCACCTGATTCCGAAACGCGGTCAAACGCGCATCCGGGCCATCTTTGTCGGCTTTTGGCGGGAATAAAAGCACCGTACCGGGCACAAGGTTGTGGGGGAGCGGCCCAAGACCGGGGTTTGCGGTATGGATGAGTCCCACGCCGCGCGGGTCTTTGTACACGCGCAATGCCAACTTGGCGCACGTGTCCCCTTTTTGGACCGTGTAGCGAACGGTCCCCGGGGCATCGTCTGCGTGAGCGATGCTCGCAGTGGCGACGATCGCGGAAATTACAAAAGGAAAGCTTCTTAAAAGGGATTGACGCATCTTCATCGTCCTCGTTTGACGAGACGCAGCACGCGGCGAGCCAACCCCTCGCGTGCCTCGTTTTCGCCGATCGCATCGGCCGCCCCGGCACGGATCCAGGTTGGAATCGCCGCTGCGCTGCCGCGGAATACCACGATCGCCGGGATCTTCTGGTGCACGGTTGACTCCTTGAGTCGCGTGAGTCGCGCTACAGCATCGTCGCCGTCGCCCATCACTAAAACGAGGACGCGGACCGGCTCGTCTCCGAAGAAGGCGGGCGGGAGTTCGTCGCCGTCGTGGATGCGGGCGCGGCACCCCGCGACGCTCGTGGAGTCGCGAAGCGCCAGCGTCTCTTCCGAACTCTTCGTCCAAAGAATTACGCGAGGGGGCGTACCTTCCGGCAGCGCGCTCATCGTCCCCGAACCAGCGCCGCGATGTTGAAAGGAACCGGTCAGTGCCCGCTCTTCGCGGGAGAGGCCCGCCGCACGGAGACGCTCCGCCGTTGCCAACGCGACGAGGGTGTCAGCGTCCGTTCCGCGGACCGCCGACGACAGCGCGACCCGAAATTCATGAGCGGTCCAGCGCTGTTCCGGGGCCTTGGCGAGCGCCTTCGCGACGACCTTCTCAAGACCGATCGACACCTCCGGACGACGCCCGTGGTCGGCCATCGGCGGAGGCTCAACGAGCACGTGGGCCGCGAGCAGACCGCCAAGGTCGGGCGCGTCGAACGGGGGGAGCCCGGTAAACGCTTCGTGCAACATGCATCCAACGGCGTAGATGTCGGCGGCAGGGCCGATCTCGCGCCCCTGGAACTGCTCAGGGCTCATGTACACGGGGGTCCCTTGGAAGGTCCCTTCACGGGTGATGCGTGAGCCGGCGTCCTCCTGGGCCGTGGAGACGGCGAGCCCGAAATCGAGAACTTTTACGTGGTCTTCTCGCCCCGCGAGCGCGAGACGCATGACGTTCTCCGGCTTCATGTCGCGGTGGACAATACCTGCACCATGCAAGCTTTCGAGCACCGATAGGATTTGGTCGAACAGCCCCGCGATCCGCGTCGTCGGGAGAGGGCTCCGATCGGGGCCAAAAAGATCGGCGAGCGGTTCGCCGTGGACCTCCTCCATGACCAGGAACGGGACCGCCTCGAAGGCGCTCGGACCGTGGATCCCGAAGTCGTGGATGGCGACGACGTTGGGGTGCTGAACGCGTGCCAAGAGCTGGGCCTCACGTACGAAACGTGCTCGAAATTCGCTCGCTTGCTCCGGTGGGCCGAGCAGAAATTTCATGGCGACGGTGTGCCCGAGCGACGCGTGCGCGGCCCGCCAGACTTCCCCCATGCCCCCGCGCCCGAGGAGCGTTTCGAGGACGTAACGCCCGGCGATGATCGTCCCCGGCGCGAAGAGGAGCGGCGCCTCGCCGGCGTGCGGTGCAGTGTTTTGCGGGATGTTCATTCGTCCACCACAAGTTCAAAGATTTCGACCGGGGCCGACTTTCCACGAAGGGCGCGTTCCCCGAGAGAGCGAAACACGAAATCTTCCGCTTGGGTCGCGACCGCCTGCGTGACGAGCGTTTGGCCGGGCCGGGCAAGCGTCTCAAGGCGCGCCGCGACGTTTACCGCATCGCCTACCGCGGTAAATTCCATGCGTCGCTCGCTCCCCAAGTTGCCGACGACTGCGTCCCCCAGAGCCACTCCGATGCCGATGCGGACGTCGAAGCCGAAACGGTCTTGCCATGAGGGGGCGCTCGCCGCGACGAAGCGGTGCATGTCTTCGGAGGCGGCAACTGCCCGCCGGGCCGCCTCCGCAGGATCGGCTTCGTCCATGGCGCCAAAGACGGCCATGATGCAATCGCCGAGGAACTTGTCGACGACGCCGTCATGGCGAAAGACGACCTCCGAGAGAATGCCGAAAAGTTCATTGAGAAAGGCGGAGACATCCTCGGGTGCCGCCTTCTCTGCGAAGGGAGTAAATGCGACGACATCGGCAAAGAGAACCGCGACGATCTTTCGGCGCCCTCCAAGAGCCATCTCTGCCTCCCCGGCGGCAATCCGCGTCGCGAGGGCCTCGGGGAGGAACCGGGAAAGATCGTTGCGGACCGCCTCCTGACGACGAAGCTCCGCCTCACCGTCGGCAATACCTTGCGCCATGCGCGTGAGTGCATCACCGAGATCCTCGAGTTCATCGCCAGTGCGCACGGTGCTCGCCGCAGAAAACTCTCGTTTTCGATAACGATTTACGAGGCGCACCAAGCTCGCGATCGGTTCCGTCGTCCGTCGCGCAAGCACCGTCCCGAGGATCAGCGCGAGCAGGAGCGCGCCGCCACTCGCAAAGAAGAAGGCGCGGCGAGTCGCGCCGAGCTCGGCGAATGCCTCCGCCTCTGGTCGCCCCGTGCAGAATACAAGCGCTCGTGCTGGGTCCTGCACCACCGTCCCGACCCACTGGGCGCCGGACTGCGTTCGAAACGTCCCGGACAACTCAAAGGAGACTTTCTTCCCAGCATCTCCACCGCGATCAATGCTCTTCACGAGGCTTTTTGCGTCGGCTAAGGGGAGCCCACCGGCAAGCGGCTGGAGGCTCGCGTCGAGGATCGAAATGCGACCCGCTGCACCGAGGTGCCGCCGGCTGATCTCGTCGAGCCGCTCATCGAAGACGCGAATCGGGATCCACGAGACGACGAAACCGACCAACTCGTCGCCGACGCGTTCTGGCTCAATCAGCCGAAGGGAGTCGCCATCGCGAAGGAGGGCGGCACCTCCGTCGACCAATTCTGGGAGTTTTTGTGGAGGTTTACGGGGGGTAGCGCCGGCGACGGTTCCGACGGCGGCGAGGCGAAAATTCCCTTCCGGGTCGTAGACGGCCAGGTCAGAGACGACCGTGTTCCGCTTCACGGCCCCCTGAACGAGGGAGAACGCCGCTGCGTCCGTGAGATCACCGTTTGCGAGAATTGCAGCGACATCGGCGGCAAGGCGCCCATTTTCCGCCAACGCCTCGTCGATCCCTCGCCGGGATAGAGACGTTGCCGCGAGTTCAAGTTCGTTCTCGACGCGGACGAGGCCACTCCGCTGTACCGAAAGTCCGCGCTCCGCGACGACCACGAGCGGGACGAGTGCAGCGATCAAGATCGCGGCGGCCCACTTGGTACGAAGGGAAAAACGGATGGTGCGCGCCGGGGGGAGCGTCGTTGGCGTGAGGGATGCGCCCCGGGGGGCAACAGAGGATGACACCGGGCCGTGTATGGCTTCCCTGGCGCCGCGCTGCAAGGAAAGAACGCTGAAGAAGGTGGAACCAATCGCGTCTAACAATCGCAGTTTGGCAATGATGTCCGTTCGCTACACATGATGCATTCTCGCGCCGGATCATCTCTGTACCACCTGCACGACCGCCCCGGATCTGACGCGTACCAGCAGTAAAAACAGCGGAAAAGAACTTCGCATTACCGATTGGTACGCTGCCTCCGTTCTCTGCTAGGCTCCTTCGCTCCGCTTCGAAACCTGCCCTCAATCCCACAGACTGACGATGCCCAATTCAATTTCCGACGATCGTCTCACCTTTGAAGCTTTGACGCCGGTTTATACCGGAAAGAGCGCAACCGGTCGCTTTGAAGTTGTGGTTGAGCGTGAGGCGGGCAAGCCGCTGGCACGGACCGCAGTGCTCGACGGAGATTACCTGAGGATCGGGTCTCATCCGAGTAACAATCTCGTGATCGACGACCCGCAGGTTTCCAGATTTCATTGCCGGATTACCCGCGACGAGAAGGGCTGGCGCCTTCACGATTCGGGCTCGCTCAATGGGACTACTCTGGCAGGGTTGCGTGTACAGGATGCATTTATTCCTGAGGCGGGCGGCATCGTTGAAATCGGCGGGTCGGTCCTTCGCCTAAAGGGGAAGCCTTCGGCGGCGAGCGTCGACCTTACGGAAGCGGCTCGGCTTGGGCACCTTCACGGCGGCAGCGTCCCTATGCGACGCCTTTTCGCGCTCGTTGAGCGCGTCGCGGCGAGCGACAGCAATGTGCTGATTGAAGGCGAGAGCGGCACCGGTAAAGAACTGGTCGCGTCGGAGATCGTCCGAGCGGGAAATCGCGCAAAGAAGCCGTTCGTCATTGTCGATTGCAGCGCGATTTCGCCGAACCTTATCGAGAGCGAGCTCTTCGGTCATACCCGAGGCGCGTTCACCGGCGCCGACCGAGACCGGATTGGCGCGTTTGAGGCGGCGCAAGGGGGCACCGTATTTCTCGACGAAATCGGGGAGATGCCCCTCGAAATGCAGCCAAAACTTCTGCGCGCGCTTGAGGCGCGAGAGATCCGGCGCATCGGCGAGGCTTCCACCCGGAAGGTCGATGTTCGCGTCATCGCCGCCACGAATCGACGCCTCGAGCGCGAGGTAAACCAGGGTCGCTTCCGGGAAGACCTCTACTTCCGGCTGTCGGTCGTCACGCTCCGCGTGCCACCGCTCCGCGAGCGCATCGAAGATCTGCCGCTCCTCGTGCGGAATTTCTTGGAAGTCCTTGGCGCCAACGAGAGCGCCCACCTGTTCACCAAGGACGTGCTTGATGATCTCAGCCGTCACGAGTGGCCAGGAAACGTCCGCGAGCTTCGGAACTTCGTCGAACGAACCGTTGTTCTTCAAACAACTTCGCCGACATACAGCGACGCTCCCTTTGGCAACCGGACGCCGTCCCAGCCGCCTCGCGCAGAAAGTGCCGGCCCTCAGCCCGTCGACCTCGCCGTCTCGTTCCGCGAGGCGAAAGAGCGAACCATCGCCGACTTTGAGCGCCGGTACATCGGGTCCCTTCTCGATTGGTCCGACGGCAACATCAGCCGCGCCGCCCGAAAGGCCCAGATGGACCGGATGAATCTTTACCGCCTGATCCAGCGCTACGGACTGCGCGACACGCGCGTCCTCGACCGCGACGAAAAAGAGTGACCTGCGAAAACGGCACTGTTTCACGAGGAAACAGTGCCGTTTCAAATTTTGTTTCGGAACGTTTCGAGACGTTTCGCCGGGAAGCGTCAGCTACCCGTCGCGACGAACGCGAGGCAGCCGCCATTCGGGTGGATCGGACCGGGGACCTTCTCGCAGGTCCCGCAGGCCTCGGCGCCGGCCGTCTTGAACCACTTGCAGCCCGAGCAGGGTTTGCCGGGCGTCATTGTCGTGTCGACGTACTGGACCCCTTTTCGGGTGGCCTTCTGGTCCGCCGTGAGCGCGCTTTCATCCGCGCAAGATAGGTCTTTCTTGCAGGCGGCGAGCGCAGGAATTGCGGCGATGGCGGCGGCGGCGGGGAGGAATTGCAGAAAACGGCGGCGGTTGATCGGTTCCATGAGCGCTTTTCAGCAACACGCGTGCCCAGCAGATCGCCCCACGGAGGCGCACCGTTTCGAGTAACGTGCTGCGTCGTGATTGCGCACAAATTTGGTGGGTCGAGTCTCGCAAACGCCGAACGCATCGCCCACGTCGTCGATGTCCTCCTCGCCCGCACCGGCGACGGTACACAGGTCGTGGTCGTCTCCGCGATGCAGGGGGTGACCGACGCGCTCCTCGCGCTTGTCGTGAAGGCGGCTGCGGGCGACGAGACGTGGCGAAACGACGTTGAAACGCTGGCCACCCGCCATCGCGCGGTGGCTGAAACGCTCCTTGAAACCCCCACGGGGCTCCTCGCGACGTTCGACGACGAATTTCGTGCCCTCACCGCCCTCCTCGACGCCCAAGCAAAAATTGGGGCGGTTTCGTCCGACTTGCGCGACCTCATTTCCGGCCTTGGCGAGGTGTGGTCGTCCCGAATTGTCCACGCCCTCTTCGTTGCGCGCGGCGCCGCCGCAACAGCCCGCCTCGACGCCCGAGACGTCCTTGAGGTCACCACGAGCGACCTGGGCGCCCACGTCGACTGGGAACGTTCCGAGGGGCGCCTCGCTGCCTGGCGCGAGCAACAAGCGCCCTTCGCGCGCGTGGTGGTTACCGGCTTTGTCGCACGAAGCGCCGGGCGGATTACGACGCTTGGGCGGAACGGCAGCGACTACTCCGGTGCCATTTTTGCCGCATTGTTTGGCGCCAAGGAGCTTCATTTGTGGAGCGACGTTGTCGGCGTGCTCTCCGCAGACCCTCGACTGGTGCCGGAGGCGGTCCTCATTCCAGACCTTAGCTATTCAGAGGCCTGCGAGCTCGCCTACTTTGGTGCAAAGGTGGTGCATCCGCAGACAATGGCGCCGGCGATTGCGCGGCAAATTCCGATTTTTGCGCGGAGTACCTTTACCCCGGAGCATCCAGGGACGCGCATCGGCAATCGCCACGAACCGGCGGCCGCCCAAGACGCCGTGAAGGGTGTGACGACGTTCTCGGGCCTCGCCATTCTGAACATCGAAGGGGCCGGAATGATCGGCGTCCCGGGGACGGCGGAGCGCGCGTTCCAAGCGCTCAAACAAAGCGGCGTTTCCGTCGTCATGATTTCGCAGGGGAGCTCCGAGCACTCCATTTGCTGCGTCGTCCGCGCCGAACAGGCCGAGCACGCACGCGTCGCCGTCAGCGAGGCGTTCCGCCGGGAGCTCGACGCCAGGCAGCTTTCGGACGTCGCCCTCACGGGAGAAATTGCGGCGCTCGCCGTCGTCGGCGATGGAATGGCGGGGACTCCCGGCATCGCCGCGCGCCTTTTCGGCGCGCTCCGGAAGGCGAATGTCAACGTACGCGTGATCGCCCAAGGGGCCTCCGAACGGAACATCTCCGTCGCCATCGACGCCAAAGACGCGACGCGCGCCCTCCGCGCCGTCCATGCCGCGTTCTACCTATCGGCGCACACGATTTCCGTCGGCGTGCTTGGCCCCGGCAACGTCGGGCGCGCGGTGCTCCGCCAGCTTGCGGCGACTCGGAAACGCTTGCTTTCCCAGGGAATTGATCTCCGCGTGCGGGCGATTGGCGGCCGTCAAGCGATGCTTCTCGGGGAGCAAGTCCTGCCCGACGACGGTCAGATGCCCGAGCTCACAACGGGTGCCGGGGGCGCCTCTGGAAGTGGGCCCTCCGTCTCCTCTCGCGACGACGCCGTTGCCAGTAAATTCGCTGGCGGTCGCGAACAGACGGGCCCCCAGTCCCCAAGGTCGCCGTTGCCCACCGATCTGGCGGCGTTCGCCGATCATGTGCAGAGCGCACATATCCCCCACGCGGTGATCCTGGACTGCACGTCGACCGGCGAAGCGCCTTCCCACTACGCCGAGTGGCTCGCCCGCGGAATCCACGTGATCACGCCGAACAAGCAGGCCGGCTCGGGTCCGCTCGCCCGCTACAAACAGGTGCGGAATACACGCAATCCGGGCCTCTTCAAGTATGAGTCGACGGTCGGCGCTGGCTTACCGGTCATCACGACGCTCCGGGACCTCCTCGACACCGGCGACGAAGTCCTCTCGATTGCTGGAATTTTTTCCGGCACGCTCGCGTATCTTTTCAACCGTTACGACGGCTCGGTCCCCTTCAGCGCGCTCGTCCGCGAAGCGAAAGAGCTCGGCTATACGGAGCCCGATCCCCGCGACGATCTCTCCGGCCTTGATGTCGCACGGAAGCTCGTCATCCTCGCCCGCGAGCGCGGTGACGCGATGACCCTCGAACAGGTCGCGCTGGAGTCACTCGTTCCCGAAGCGCTTCGAGACGTGCCGCGAGACGAGTTCCTTGCGCGCCTTTCCGAGCTCGACGGGCCCCTCGAGGAACGCTTCCAGGCGGCACAGACCCGCGGCGAAGTGCTTCGTTACGTTGCGCGCCTCGGTGGTCCGATGGAGGCCTCCGTGGGTCTTGTCGCGCTGCCCGCCGACCACGCCTTCGCCCACATCCGACTGACCGACAACATCGTGCAGTTTACAACCGACCGCTACCGGGCGAATCCGCTCGTCGTCCAGGGGCCCGGGGCTGGTCCCGAGGTGACGGCGGCCGGCGTGTTTGCCGATTTGCTCCGCGTCGCGGCGGCAACCGGCGCGGCGACGGCCGTGCGCTAGGCAAAAACAGCTCGGCAAAGTCGTGATAGACCGCGGCCATGCGCTCCGCGACCGCCTTTGCCCCCGCCTCCGTCGGCAACGTTGCCGTCGGCTTCGATCTCCTCGGCCACGCCCTCGTGGGGGCCGGCGATCGTGTGACCGTCACCGTCGCGAACCACGGGACGGTGAAGATCACGGCGATCACGTTTGCCGGCATCGAACCAATCGCGCTCCCCGGCGAGGCGGCGCGGAACACCGCCGGGCGGGCCCTCCTCGACCTCCTCGGCCATCTCCACGAAAATGGGCTTGAGGCGGCCGATCTTGGCTTTGACGTCGCCATTGAGAAGGGGATCGCGCTCGGGTCGGGGATGGGCGGTTCGGCCGCATCTGCGGTCGCTGCCGTGGTCGCCGCGAACGCGCTTCTGACGACGGCGCTTCCGATTGATGCACTCTACAGGTATGCCGTCGGCGGCGAGGCGCTTGCGAGCGGCGCCGCCCATGGCGACAACGTCGCCCCGATGCTCCTCGGTGGTCTCACCATCGCGCCGGCGATTTCCGAGGGGATCATCACACCGGTGCGCGTGCCGGTCCCGAAGTGGTTGCATGTTGCACTTGTGCATCCCCACTTCGTCCTCGAAACCAAGACGGCACGTGCTGCCCTCGCTGGCGACTACCCGCTGAGCGCCTTCGTCCACCAGAGCGAGAACCTCGCGCTGGTACTTGCGGGCCTCTACACAAATGACGCAGGTCTCCTCCGTCGCGGCCTACGCGATGGATTGATCGAACCTCGCCGCGCGCCACTCATTCCTGGTTTCTCGGCGGTCAAGCAGGCTGCCCTCGACCACGGTGCCCTCGGGGCGAGCATCTCTGGCGCCGGCCCGAGCGTCTTTGGTTGGTTCGCCTCGGAAGCCGACGCGACCCGCGCCGGAGCTGCCATGGCAACCGCCTTCGCCGACGCGGGGCTCCCCTCGGACGTCGTGATCTCGCCGGTCGCCGCCCCCGGCGCCGTCGTCGAACAGCGAAATTTCACCGCCACCCCCGGGGCGCGATGATCGACTTCGTCAGTACGCGCGCGCCGACCGGGCCCGGTCTTGCGCTTTCCGAGGCGCTGGCCCAGGGGCTCGCCCCCGACGGCGGTCTTTACGTCCCCCGGGCGTTCCCCCGACTCGATCCGGCGATTTTTCAAGAAACAACGCTTGTTGGCCGGGCCGTCCGCCTCCTGGCGCCCTTCTTTGCCGGCGATCGTCTGGAAGCCGAACTTCCGGCGATCCTCGCGGCCGCCTTCCCCTTCGGCGCGCCGCTTTGTGAGGTGTCGGGCGCCGGTCGAAGCTACCGTTTCTTAGAGCTTTTCCACGGGCCGACCGCCGCCTTCAAAGATTTTGGTGCGCGCTTCCTGGCCGAATGTCTGTCCCGCAACCTGGAAGAAGAGACGACGATCCTTGTCGCAACCTCCGGGGACACCGGCGCCGCCGTCGCCGGCGCTTTCCATGGACGCCCCGGCTTCCGTGTCGTGATCCTGTACCCGGATGGCCGCGTCTCGCCCCGGCAGGCCCACCAGCTCGGCGCCTTCGGTGGAAACGTCGAAACCTATCGTGTTTCCGGAACCTTCGACGACTGCCAGGCGATGGTGAAGGCCGCCTTTCAGGCGCCGCGCCCGCGGACCGGCCGGAAGCTCGCCTCGGCGAACAGCATCTCCCTCGGGCGCCTACTCCCACAAATGACCTATTACGCAGATGCAGTTCTGCGCGCCGTTTCCTCACCGCCTTTGGCGGTTCCGGGCGGACGCGCAGATGCAGCATTGTCATGTGCTGCGAGGTCGAGCGACGGAGCACACGAAACTTCATTTGTAATTCCGACGGGGAACCTCGGAAACGCATTTGCCGCCTGGATGGCCCGCGCCCTTTCCACGGATACCGGGCGGCGGTTGCCGATCGGCACACTCACCCTCGCGACGAACGCAAACCGGATGCTGGTCGACTACGTCACAACCGGCGCGGCGGCCCCGGCGGCGACGATCGCGACCCTCGCCAACGCGATGGACGTGGGCGCTCCGAGCAACCTGGAACGGCTCCGGCATTTCGCGAGCGATCGCGCCGGGATCGCGGCAGTCTCCGTCGACGACGCTGCCATCGCAGCAACGATCGCCACCGTTTTCCGCGAGACCGGCTACGCGATCTGCCCCCACACCGCCTGCGCGGTCGCCGCCGCTCCCGCCGACTTCGACGGCGTCTTTGTGGCGACGGCCCACCCGGCCAAGTTCGACACCATCGTCACGCCGATCTGTGGCCCGGTCGCCGTCCCAACCGGGCTCGCCGAGCTCCTTGCCCGCGAAGCGCACGCGGCACCGCTCGCAGCGAACGCCGAAGCCCTCCTCGACGCCCTCCGCGGCTAGAGCAGCGCCTTGAGCTGGGCGAGGAACGTCAGCGCTTCGAGGGGCGTTAGGCGATCGATGTCGACGTTCTTCAGCGTCTCGAGGACAGGACTCGGCTTTGAGGGGGCAAACAACGTCAATTGAGGCGTCGGCGTCCCCTTGCGCGGGCTCCCCCCAAAGGAGCCCCCTTCAAGTTCGTCAAGCACCGTGCGCGCTCGGGCCAGCACCGGCTCCGGCATGCCGGCGAGGCGCGCGCAGGAGACGCCGAAGCTCCGTGACGCCGCCCCCGCTTGTAGCTTGTGGAGGAAGACGAGGTCCCCTTCAAATTCACGAGCAGATACGCTGACAAGGCCACAGGTCGGGCGCCCTTCCGCGAGCGCTGCGAGCTCGTGGTAGTGGGTCGCGAAGAGGCCCCGACACTGGACGGTGTCGTGGAGGTACTCGGCGACCGCCCAAGCGATCGCGAGGCCGTCCCAGGTGCTCGTCCCGCGGCCGATCTCATCGAGAATCACCAAGCTCTTTCGCGTGGCGCTCCGGAGAACATTCGCGGTTTCCTTCATTTCGACCATGAAGGTGCTCTCGCCGCGCGCGAGGTTGTCGCTCGCGCCGACGCGGGTGAGCACCCGGTCGACGACGCCAATGTGGGCGCGCTTGGCCGGGACGAAGCTCCCCGCCTGGGCGAGCACGACGAGGAGCGCCGTCTGCCGCAAGTAGGTCGATTTGCCCGCCATATTCGGCCCGCTGACGAGCTGAAGCCTCGCCAGGGGCGCGTCCTTCGGCGACGAAATCTCTTCGCGGCGGGCGTCGAGGGTCGTGTCGTTGGCGACAAAGCGTCCGGCGGCGGCGAGGCGCTCGACGACCGGGTGGCGCCCGTCGACGATCTGCAGCGCATGCCCGTCGTCGACGGTCGGTCGCCGGTAGTCGAAGCGCTCGGCGATCTCGGCGAGGCCGGCAGCGACGTCGAGGGCGGCGAGCGCCTCGGCGACGGCGCGAAGGACCGGTGCCTGCGAGGAAATTTGCACGCAGAGCGCTTCAAAGAGCTCCGCCTCCCGGCGGACGAGCGTCTCCTCGGCGGCGGCGAGTTTGTCGGCGAGGGCGTCGAGCGCTTCGTTCGAATAGCGCTCCCCGCCGGCGACCGTCTGCTTACGCCGCCACGTCGCCGGAACCTTCCCAACGTGAGTCTTGGTGACCTCGACGTACCAGCCGAAGACCCGTGTATACTTCACCTTTAGGCTCGGGATGTCGTGGGCGTCCCGCAGCTCGGTTTCCAGAGCAAGCATGCGCTCTTGCCCGTGGCGACGGAGGTCGGTCGCTTCGTCGTGGTCCCGATCGTAGCCGGCGCGGAAGACGTTCCCCTCCCCTTCGAGCTTCACGGTGAGTGTATCTTGCAGCGCCTCATCGAGGAGGCGAGCCAGTTCTACACAGCGGAAGTCGGCGGCTTGCTCGCCAGGCAGCGCGAGAAGCTGGCGGGCAATAGATGCACCCTGCAGCAAATCTTTGGAGGTCCCGAGGACGTCGGCGATCGGCCCAAGGGCGACGACGGTTGCGCGGAGGGCACCGACGTCGCGGGGGCCGGCGCGCCGCTGAAGGACGCGGCCGACGAGGCGCTCAAGGTCTTGGGTGTGACCGAGAAGTGTCCGAACTTCCGTGCGAATCGACGGGTTCTCCGCAAAGAATTGAACCTCGTCGTGGCGCCTTCGAATCGCGCCGACATCGACGAGCGGCGCGAGGAGGCGGCGTCGAAGCAGGCGGGCGCCGGGCCCCGTCTTCGTCGCGTCGACCTGGGCGATCAGGGAGCCTTCCGTTCCGCCGTCGAAGGTCCGTGCAATTTCCAGGTGTCGCAGCGTCGCCTCATCGAGGACGAGGCTCGTCTCGGGGGCATATCCCGTGAGTTTCGCGAGCGGCAGCGTGCCGTGGGGCTCCGACGCAAGGCCATAGGCGAGCACGAATGCGGCGGCGCGGCGGGCGAGCGGGTCGACCACCGAGGCGGTCGGCTCGGGAAAATGGGCGGCAAGGAGACGATCGGCCTCCTCGGCGGACGGCGCTTCCCGGGGGGCGCTGCGGGCGACCTTCGGCCGGGCGGCACGGAAGGCATCGCCGACGGCGGTGGCCCCTTCGTTTTCGAGGAGTTCGCGAGGATCGAGGCGTACAAGCTCGGCAAGCGCGACCGGGCCGTCGGCGACCGCGCAGGCCAAGAGCTCGCCGGTGGTGACGTCGAGGGCGGCCACGCCAAAGCGCCCCGACGCAGCGACGATGGCGGCGACAAAGAGGTTCTCCCGCGCAGGGAGAGCGCTGTCGTCGTAGACGATGCCGGGGCTCACGACACGGACGACCTCCCGGGGGACGATCCCCTTGCAGGTCGACGGGTCGGCCATTTGCTCGCAGATCGCGATCGTGAAGTTCTGGTCGAGGAGCCGTTGGATGTAATTTGCAGCGGCGTGGTGGGGGACCCCCGCCATCGGGATCTCGTCCGGGCCCCCCTTCGCACGTGCCGTCAGCGTGAGATCGAGGGCGCGTGACGCGCGGACGGCGTCGTCGAAAAACAGCTCGTAAAAGTCGCCCATCCGGAAGAACAGAAGCGCGTCCGGATACCCCCTTTTTGCCGCATAGTACTGGCGGAGAAAAGGGGTTTCATTCCGAACAGGCGTCCCGTCCGCGGCGACTGCGTTCTTCTTCGAAGCCATGATTGAGCGGTCGCTTGCGTCAGTTCACGGACGGGCGTCCGAGTGTGAGCGTCGACAGGTCAATGAGGACAAGGCCCTGGGCGGAACCATCGACAACCGCCAATTCTCCCAACGACTCAATGTACTGGAGGCTGCGCGGAGAGACCGCAGAACTCTGAGCGGCGAGGTTGTAGATCAACGACGAATAACCGCCGCGCGTCTGGAAACGGAAGGTCATGTCACGGCCCGGCGCCGTCGACTGGCCAGCCCCAACCGCCCCCGACGCCGCTTCGTAGGCGACGAAGGAGAAGAACGGATTGCGGAAGGCGAGCGGGCTGTTGCGGTCGACGGCGACGAAGCCGGTCGGCGACGTCGGGCGGGGCGACGGGAAGACACGCGATTCAAGGAGGCGTTCGCGGTCGCTGCAGGAGAGCACGCACGCGCCCGACGGATCACGGCTCACGTGATGCAAGTAGCCGCTCGCCGAGCCGACCGCGACGAAGCTCGCGCCAGCGCGAACTTGAAAGGAGACGCGGTCTTGGAAGCAGCAGCGGGCGCGACGCAAAAGGTCGGCGTTTGAACCGTCAGCGGGGACGACTTCGCGGGCCGAGATCCCCTTCGCGCGGTCGGTGTAGCCGAAGCGGCCGAGGACCAGCCGGTCGTCGTAGGCTTCCAGAATCGGCAAATCGCGTTCGAGAAGCTCGTCGGAGACGTTTCCGAAGGTCGCTTGGCAGAGCGCCTGCCGCTGGTTGGCCGACCCGGGCAGGACCGCTTCGCAGCTGCTCGGGAGTACGCCGTCGGTCCACCAGGGGTCGCTCGCCGGGACGACGTCGTTGGTGATCTGCACGTAATCGGCGAGTGTTTTCGAGGGATTTCGGCTCGGCGCTCCGCCGCTTGTCGCCAGTGCCGGTGTGAGTCGTGTCGCCCGTTCGCGCCCCGCGTAGGCGTCTTCGACGCCTCGCCGGCAGAAGAGTGCATCTTGCTGCGCGAGGATGAGCGACTTCTCGCCGTCGGTGGAGGAGAGCCGCCCCGAAAGGCCGCCAAAGCCGGGCAACGCCCCTTCGTAAGTGACCGTCCACGTCTGGTCGACTTGGAGTTCGGGGGCCTCCCAGGAGAGGCGGACGCCAGGGACCGACGTAGCGCTCGGCGTGGTGACGCTCGCATCAGCGACGGCGGTTGGGTCGGCGAGCGTGAAGTCGCGTACCGCGGTCGTCGTCGGCAAAATCGTAGGGTATTTGGCAGCTTCCGGCCCCTGGGTCGGCAGGGGTGCATCGACGAGCGAGAGCGTCGGCGGCGAGGCGAGAGCCGGGATCTTGCGCCCTTGATCGGCGTCCTCGCGCAGGAAGTAGCTGGTTCGCGGGCGGTGGGGGGCCGACACCGGGTAGTAGGCTTCGTCGGTCGTCGCGCCCGAGGCGGCGATCGGGGCGCCGTAGGGGTCGCTCGACGGACCGACCGGCATGGGCGGCGTGGCATCGGAAACCGGAACGGTTCCGCCAAGATCGGCGGGCCGGCGGCAGGGGGCATCCCAGTCGTCGACGTCGATGACCGTGACCTCGCCGTTCGTCAGCGTCACGAAGCCGAAGATGCCGCGGAGACGGTTCGGTCCAAGCGCCGTCGCGGTGTAATTCCCGTTCGCCGTGTAGGCGACGCCGTCGTCGGTCGCTCCGGGGTTCGGATTGCAGAGGAGCCCGGTCTTCGGCGACGGGAGGACATTCCCCTTGGCGTCGCGGAGCAGCGGGAAGTCGTGGCGGGCAAAGGCGACCTGCGCCGCTTTCGCGCCAAACACGAGGCGGTCGGGCGCCTGGAAGGGGTTCGCCTCGGGATGGGGGCGTTGGAGGGGGGCCCGCGAAGCGGTTGTCGGATCGGTCGCGTCAAACACCGCGATCGAGCCATCGACGCTATCGATCGCGTAAAGGAACCGCTTGAAATTGCGGGTCGGCGGGCTCACGGCGACGGAAAGCGTCCCACCGACGCGCGTCGCATCGACCGCCGACGTCAGGACGTACGGGGCGAGCTCTTTCGGCTTTGCCGGATCGGCGACGTCGATGACGTGAACCACCGGCCGTGCACTATCTGCAAGATACAAGTAGTGATCGTCGCGGGCACCGTCGCCAATTCGTGGCGCATCGGAGGCTTCGGGAACTGCGCCTGCATCGCCCGTTCCGGCATCACCCGTTCCGGCATCACCCGTTCCGGCATCACCCGTTCCGGCATCGCCGGAGCCGCCGTCGGCTCCCGCATCCCCTGCAGTTTTGCAGCCTGCGGGGGCCCCCGGCAGCGGAATTGCAGCGGTGCCACCGTCAAATCCGAGCCCGTCCCCCCAGCTTTGGCCGGCTGGGACGGCGTTCGGGGCGCCGGCAACCTCGATGCTTCCAAGGATCGGGCACGCTTCGACAGCGCCGGGAACGAGGCTCCCGGTCGCGGTGAACGGTGCCGCGTCGAGGATGAGCACGCGTGCCGGATCGAGGCGCGTGCCGCCAAGTACGACGGCGATGCGGCCCGGCGACGCGAAGGGGTTCGTCGCGTCGTTCGGCAGCGCGAAAACACGCGAGGGGCGCGACGGGAGTGCGCAGGCCCGGTAGGCGAGGAGCGAAGGGGGCGGCGTCGCGCCGACGAAAAAGCCCTGCCCGAGAAGACCGACGGTCGGCGCGCCGTACAGCGCATAGGCGCCTGGGGAGCCGCCTGCGACGAAAATCGTGGAACTGTCAGAACTTGCGGCAACGTCCGTCGGAAGCACGGGGGCGACGATCGGGTCGACGCCAGGGGTGGTGCGATCGACGTCGAGGATCGACGAAGACGAGAGATCCACGGCGGCAAGCTCACCGCGGGTCGTCTGCGTCACGAAGCCGACGACATGTGCGAGGGCGGCAGACGGGTCGATCGCACCGGGGACCTTCGGGCACTCGCTATCGGGAACGGCGACAGGCTCGATGAGGGTGCGGACGCCGTCCTTGACGGTCGCAACCCGAACGCACACCGTCGCCAAGCGCTCGGCGCGATCGAAGGTGCGGAGGGCCTCCTGGGCCGGGGCGGAAGCGCAGCCGAATTCGCCGACGGCGCTCGCGGCGAGCACAGCGAGCGGAAGAAGCGCGGGGGGAAGCAGGTAAGCTACACGGAAACGCATCACGACCCTTTCGGTGCCGTCGGCTCCCCGAGGGAGAAGACGACCGTCTCAAAGGAACCGCCGGCGGCGGTGGCATCAAGATCGAGCACCTGCACGTAAGAGCGGAGAAAGCTTGCCAAATAGGCAAATCGAAAGCGATGAACGGGGAGCGTTGTGCCCCCCTTGGTGACGGTCCCGAGCGGCGCCTGGTCGTTGCGGGCTGCCGCGTCGAAATCGAAGGGGTCGAAGGCGAGCGCGAAGGGGCCCGGCGCCGTCCGGATGATGTTCTCGACGGCGGTCGTCTCTGGGTCGATCACGTAAAGAATGCCGGCGTCGTAGCAGAGGACGAAGAGCTTCAGCGCGTAGGCACCATCACGCTCGACGACTGGTGCAAGATACACGCGAGAAGGGCCGCCCGAGAGGGGGATGCTCCCCTGGAAGTCGAGGCGCGTGCCGTCGTAACCGCCGCCCGTTCCTGTATTTTCGCCGACGGTGCCGACAAGTAGCGACGCCGGGGAGCGGCTCGCGACAAAGGCCCGCGCCGGCTTACGTGCGCAGGCCTGGAGCTTGTTGGCGCGGTCGGGATCATTCGCGGCAACCTTGGCTTTGCAACGAACGCGCGGCGAAGGATCAAACACGATTCCGCGTGTGTCGACGCCGGAAGCATTTCCGCTGACGAGGACCTCGGTCTCCTTCGTGAGGAACGGGCGTACCGTCGAGGACCCGGTGTCGGCGACGTAACGGAGGAGGGTCAGCCGGCCGGAAGAGCGGCTTGTTGTGTAAAAGGCTGGCCGCGGAACTTCGTTGGAAAGGAAGGCGTCGGCGTCGAGGGGGACGGCGGCCGCCGAGATCCCGCCGTTTGGCATCTCCTCGACAACGAACTCGAGGGTGGGCGACTTGCCTCCGCTTGCGGCGACGCCCGTCGAGAAGAGGCTCGCCTTGTTTTCGTTCTGGTGGGTGACGATGAGTGCGTCGCCCGCTGCCGACTGTGCGAGGCCGTAGGGCTCGGCAGGGAGGATCAAACGTCGGCTATTGTCGTCGGCGTTCGTTCCTGCGTGGTGGGCGTCGTCGCAGCGGTCGCTGGAGCCTTGCCCACACGCGATCCCAAAATCGGGTGCGGCGTTGCCGTCATCGCGGACGTCGAACCAGCTGAGCGACGCGTCGCCACGGGTCGGGACGTAGAGGCGGCGGAAGGGGCTGCCGGTCGAATCTGTGTAGGATGCATTTGAAAGCTGCAGCTCGGTCCCGAAGGCGCCAAGGATGACCGCATTTTTCAAATAGGCATTCGGGTCGACCGGCGGGGCGCAGGTCTCGCCGAAGCCTTGGCGCACGCCCGACCCGTCCGGTTTGTCGCCAGGGGCCACGCTCGGGCAGTTCGTCTTGGCGAGCGCGGCATCCCCGGAGCGGAGAAAGGGGATGCCATCGGCACCGGGCGTCGCGAGATTTGTGAGGGTATCGAAGCGGAGCGCGTCGAGGTCAAACGCCTGGAGCGTCCCGCCGTTGTAGCCAAGATCGTAGTCGGAATTGAGCGTGTAGAGTACATGCCCCCCCGGCGACGTTGCGAGCCCCGTAGGGAAGTAGATGCGGTCTCGTGGAGGGGGCGAACCGCCACCCGTGTTCGAACAGGCAACGAGCGCGACCGCAAGAATCGGACGGGCCGCTCCGGTCAGGCGCCGAATGCCGAAATGTCGCAACGCGTCGAACGGGCCGAATCCTCGCATGGCGGCGGGACCCTAGCTCGGATCTTCCAACCATGGGAGGCGAAAGGCGGAATCGGTGCGTCCTCGCCGTGGCGACAGAAATGACGAAGCCCCGCTGCCAGACTTCGGCAGACGGGGCGACCGTCGGTGGGGCTCGTTTCGCGAAGGGGGCCGAGCCGCGTGGGGGCCTGTTCAGAGGTCGATGACGATGACGCCGCGATTCACGTCGTCGGCATCGATGGCGGAAACGGCCTCACGACGAGGAGCGCTCATGGGCAGCGGCAATTCAAGCCGCGGCTGTTCGCGTTCGACGCGCTCTTCCTGTTCCCGCCGACGGATCTGCTCAATAATAAACGGAGGAAGCATATCGGACCTCCCGGAGAGGCGTCACCTTGTGGGCAGCGCTTCGAAAGACGCGAGTTCGACTACGGTATCCTGGCCAAGCTAGCAACCAGGTTGAGATGCGCAAGACCGGCTTCGGGAATCGCTTAGAACGTTTGCGTTGCGAAATGGAAAACGAGCCAGAGCGGCTCGCGCCCGGGGCGGTGGATGACGAGGGCGCCGTCCTGGTTGCGCGCGGTGTCGACGCGATGGATCAAGTGGGAACTCGCCCCGCCGGACGTCGACGAGTAGGCAGAAACAGAGGCGCCGAGGGGGATCGCGTCGGTGACCGCCTGGACGAGAGCGCCCTGCTCCATCGGAACAAAACCGCTCGCTTCGCTCTGGAGCCCGAGGTCGCGGACGTAGTCGAGGGGCGTGTTGACGTGCCAGCCGTCGACCCAGGGCGCGAGCGCCGGATGCTCCAAAGCGCGAAAACGGACGCGACCATCACCGCCGCGGTCGGAAGCGACGTTTACGACGACGCGATAGGTTTCTAGCGGTTGCCCAGCGTCGAGTTGAACGACGAGGTGGGTTCCGTTCGGCAGGGGGCACGTCGGATGGGCCGGCGGCAAGACGGCGCGCACGATTCCATCGAGGCGGCCGAAGGGCTTCGTGAGGCCGCTGCCAAACACATTGGCGCAGCGGGCCGCCTTGTCGATGGGACCAGCGTCGACGGTGCTGCCATCGGGCGACGACTCGGCGTCGACGGACGCGTCGTTCGGGACGACTCCTCCATCGGCGGCACCATCGGGAATATTCGCTGCGTTTCCAGTAGGTTCCACCGAGGAACAGGCTACGAGCGCGAGCACGAAAAGCGGCGAGAGCGTTTTCATGAGCCCCCGCGGTACTCGGCCAGAGGTGGCAGCGAAAGTCGTTGCGGCGCGACCGGAGAAGGGTTCACCCCGCCGTAACCGGAATGTGGGGAAGGCCGCGGCGGTTCCGGACGGACGAGCAGCTGCAGTTCTGCGCGCCGTTTCCTCACCGCCTTTGGCGGTTCCGGGCGGACGCGCAGCTGCCAGCAAATTCGCTGGCGATCGCGAACGGACGTCCACCGGCGCGAGAAAAATGCGCTATCCACAGGGGCGGTGAAAGGCGCCCGGAAGAGCCGTTTGCGACGCCCTCGGGCGGGGCTCGCTGCGTGTGCGGCGGCGATTTTTCTCCTATTTTCCTCGGACGGACACGCCGTCGAAGACGCGAAGACGATCCCCCTCGGCGTTGCGAACACTTCCTGGGATGGCCTCTCGCGGTTCGTGGAGCTTGCGCGCGCGGAAGAGCGGGCGGAGCGCGTCGTCGCGGGCGGCACGCTCCCCTATGGCGAATTGCAGCCGAAAGACGCCATCGTCCTCGTTCATCCGACGGAGACCCTCGACGTCGAAAGCCTGACCGAATTCCTGCGCCAGGGCGGGCGCGTGGTCATTTTTGACGATTTCGGGACGAGCGATGGCCTCGTAGAACACTTCGGAATCAAACGAATTCCTCCGCCGGAGCGCCCGAAAGAATCGGTGCGCGGCAATGCGAGCCTCCCGGTCGCGCGGCCGTCCGGCGTCCACCCGACGATCGCCGAGGTCCCCTTTGTGGTCCTCAATCACCCGACCGCCCTCGATCATCCGAATCTTTCTACCGTTCTCGTCGTGCGTGACACCAAGGGCCACGAAGCGGTCGTCGGCGTCGCTGGAGCCGTCGGCAAGGGGCGCCTCTTTGTGGTGAGCGACGCGTCGGCGGTGATGAACGGAATGATGCGCTTTTCCGGAAACCGCACCTTCGCCGGAGCGGTGCTGAAATACGCCGTTGAGGACGACGCGTGGGGGGAGCGCGGTGGTGTACTCTACATCCTTTCTGACGCCTTCGCGACGCGGGGCTCGTTGGCGCCGCGCGGGCCCGTTGCCGAGTTCCTGGAGCGGGCGCTCGCACGGCTCAAGGACGAAGCACGGAAGACATCGAAAGAGGGCCTCGGCCCCGATCTCGCGTGGATCGGGACGATCGCGGCGGCCGCCATGATCCTGATGTGGCTGCGAAAACGGGCAGGGACGCTCCACCGCATCGAGCTACCCCGGTGGGGACGCCCCGTTTCCGACCTCGCGGAAGGGGGCGTCGGCGGTCATGCAGCGCTCCTGAAATCCTCGTTCCTGACGCGGACCCTTGAAGTCATCGAATGGAAGAACGCCCTCGAAGAGACCGTCGCCGCCCGCCTCGATGCAATGCCGCTCCCACCCCAAAATGCCTGGGTTACCCGCCTCGTCGACGAGCAGTGGATCGACCGAGCGGCTGCGGTTCGCTTGCAGGATGCACTCATGAAGGTGGCGACCATCGAAACGGCCCAACTCGCACGCGGCGCCGTCCGGGAGCCGAGTTCCGGCGAGGTCGGTGCTATCGTCGCCGTTTTCGAAGAGATTCTTTCGCGCCTGGAAGGGCGCACCGGACGCACCCACCCGTGAGCTCTTGCCGATGACGAACCACGCCCCCGCCGACGGCAACGCCGCGGATCTTCGCGCCCCCCTCGAAGCGCTACGTACTGAAGTTTCCCGAGTTTTTTACGGAAAGCGCGAGATTCTCGACGTGATGCTCGTGGCGCTCCTCGCGCGCGGCCATGTGCTCCTCGAGGGGGTGCCTGGGATCGCAAAAACGACGCTCGTGAAGGCTTTCGCCACGGCGCTCGGGCTTTCGGCGCGGCGCATCCAGTTTACCCCGG
The DNA here is from genome assembly GCA_020720045.1 of Sorangium cellulosum. Classification (GTDB taxonomy): domain Bacteria; phylum Myxococcota_A; class Polyangia; order Polyangiales; family Polyangiaceae; genus JAAFHJ01. Next base: position 89,696 of record DYPH01000001.1, read on the forward strand.
ATCTCCTCCCCGCAGACATCACCGGGAGTTACGTCCTCAAACCGACCGATGGGAGCTTTTTCCTCCGACCGGGGCCGCTTTTTGCAAACGTCGTTCTTGCCGACGAGATCAATCGAGCCCCAGCGAAAACGCAGAGCGCGCTGCTGGAAGCGATGCAGGAACGGCAGGTCACTATCGAGGGGGATAAGTTTGAACTCCCCGCCCCGTTCATGGTGCTCGCCACCCAGAATCCCGTCGATCAAGCGGGGACCTATCCGCTCCCAGAAGCACAGATTGATCGCTTCCTCGTTCGCCTCCTGCTCGGCTACCCGAGCGCCCACGATGAAGTGGCAATGTTGAAGGCCCACGGCCTCGCAACTCCTGAAATTCGCCCTGTTTTGGATGCCGGTCAGGTCGCAGCGCTGCAGGCGGCGACGGCGGCGGTTCACGTCGAGGAGGACCTCCTCGATTACGCGGTGCGCCTCGCGGTCTTTACGCGGAACCATCCGAAGGTCGTCCTCGGTGCGAGTCCTCGCGCGACGCTTGCGCTCGTGCAGGCCGGGAAGGCACACGCCCTCGTCGCCGGCAGAAAATACATGACTCCTGATGATTTGCGGGCAATGGCGCCGTGGGTACTTACCCATCGACTCGTCCTCCAGGAGGGGGCCGACTACGACCCGAACGCCCGTAGCCGGATCGTCGACGAGGCGTTGAACCGCGTGACGTGGACGCGTCGTGGTGACGTGAGCCCGGCCGCCGCCCCGCGACCGACGGCCTAGTCGCCCAGGTAAGTCGAGGAAATGCAGCTCTTTCCGACTCGGGAGACCTTCGGGCTTGCGCTCACCGGCGCCGGGATCCTGGTGCTCGGCGTCGCCCTCAAGCAGCCCCATGTCGTCGCGTTTGCGGCGGCGGTGGTGCTCGCCGTCGCCGTCGGGCGCGCCCTCGCGAACACGACCGTCGCCCGACTCCGCCAAGCCGGCTTTGAGATGGTCTGGGTCCAGCGGAAGCGCCTCGGACACTTGATTGCGGGGGAGCCCTTCGAACTCTTTGCAGAATTGCGCAATCGGGGCAGCGAAGACGTTCGCGGCGTGCGCCTACGCCCCCTCGCCGGCTCGCCGCTCCAGGTCTCGACGGCGCCGGACGAGGTGCTCCTACCGGCGGGCGGGCGCGTGGAGATCACTTTCACGATCCTCGCACCTCGGGCCGGCCGCTATGGCGTCCACGGGCTCGCGCTGGAAGTCCGTGGAAACCCGGTCGGCGGCGAAGGGCTCTACGAAGTCCCCCTTTTGTTTGCGAATCCCTTTGGCGCAGAGGTCACGCCCCGCACCGTCGGGGCGCCAAAACCGCGCGAGACGGGCGGCGCAAAAGACCTCCGCGCCGATGGCGAAAGCCGGCTGAATCGGCGGACGGAAGGGGACCAGTTCGTCGAACTCCGCGAGTTCGTGCCGGGCGACCCGTTTCGCAAGGTGGCCTGGAAGGCGAGCGCACGGCGCGGAAAGCTCGTGTCGAAGGAACTCCGCGAGGCGGTCAGGGGCGATGTCTGGCTCCTCGTCGATGCATCGGTCGACTTGCATGCAGGTCCGGTCGGCGACGCGCCGATCGACCGCGCCCTCGCCCGCGCGCTCATCACGGCCCGGCGCCATTTGGCAGCCGGCGAGCCGGTCGGCCTAATTGTGTATGGTGCACGGGTTCTCGCCGAGCTCAAGCCGAACGTCGGCGGCGCCCACGAACGGGCCTTGGCGAGCGCGCTCCTCGTGGCGACCAATCGCTCCGACAGCGATCGTTCAGACCTCGATGAGGTCGAGTGCGCACGCCGGGTAGAAGCCCACCTCCGACCGCTCGATGCACTTTTTTCTCAGGAAGTACGAGGCTTTGACCTCGATGCCATCGCGCAGCGCGCCGAACTGCTGCTCAAGAAGGCCCCCTTCCCCTACCACCGCGCCTTTGCGCTGACGCCGCGCGAGGCGATTTTTCGCAGATATCTCGCGCAGTTCGGCATCGATGGTCCCGCACGCGCCGACGGCGAACGGCCGCTCGCCGAGGGGACGCTCGTGACCGCGCTCGAAGGCCTCGCAGCGGGGCGGGCCAATCCGGGGACGGTCCACGTCTTCGGGCCGGTCCCCGCCGAGCTACGCCCCGAAGGCGCGGCGGCCCGAATCGCCTCTGGGGAGGCTGCGACGGCGATCGCTCCTCGCTTTAGAAAGGTGCTCAGCAGGCTCCGAAAGCGAGGAATATCAGCCGTTTGGACGCTCCCCGATGACGACGGAACCATCGGTGACGCCGCCCCCCGCTCGCCGCTCGCCGCCCTCAATCACCGCCTCGACGCGGCCCGGTTTCGCGCACGGATTCGTCTGCGGCGCGATGGCGTCGACGTCCGCTAGCCGGAAGTGCGCTATGCGGGGCGACGATGCGTAGCGATCCCCGAAGCCTCCTCGCCGCCCACGGCCTCCGACCGAAAAAGAGCTTCGGCCAAAACTTCCTGCTCAATCGCGAAATACTCGATGATATCGCGCAGATCGCGATCCCCGATCCGAGCGTAGCGACGACGGTGCTTGAGTTTGGCGCCGGCACCGGGGCGCTCACCGAAGTCCTCCTCGAGCGGAAGGCGAGCGTCATTGCCGTCGAGCGCGACCGGGATCTCCTCCCCCTCCTGGCTTCGACGTTCGCGGCGGCCATCGACGACGGATCGCTGCGCCTGGTCGAGGACGACGCTGCCACGTTTCCGATCGCAGACACCTTTGCCGGCTGCACCGGCGCACGCGTCCTCGCGGGGAACCTCCCCTACCAGATCACCGGGCGCCTCATTGAGCGGGCGGTCCACACCGCGTCGTCCCTCGATCGCGCTGTATTTCTTGTACAAAAAGAGGTCGGCGAGCGCCTTGCAGCGGCGCCGGACAGCGACGACTACGGCGCCCTGAGCGTCTTTACGCAGGCCGCGTTCGCGGTGCGCGTCCGCCGGATCGTCGGTCCGGGGAACTTCCATCCGCCCCCCGCCGTCGTCTCGGCAGTCGTCGAGCTCATCCCCCATGCGACGCCGCGCGCCATCGAAACCGAGCGCTTCCGCGCCGTCGTGAAAGCGGCCTTCGCCCAGCGGCGGAAGACCCTTCGGAACGCGTGGCGCGCGCTTGGTACCGGCGATACCGTCGCCGTTGCCGCTGAAAAATCAGGGATTTCCCTCGATGTTCGCGGCGAGACGCTCGCCGTCGAGGACTTCGCGCGCATGGCGGCAGCCCTCGACGGCTAGCCCGCTACTTGGCGCCGAGCGCCTTGAGGGCCGCTTCCGCGTCGGCGCGGTCGGGCGAGTTGAACGGAGCGACTTCGAGGTAGCGCTTGTAGCGAGCGATCGCCTCCGGGCGCTTTCCTGCTTTTCGAAGGAGTTCTGCGGAGCTAAAGGCGGCCGGGGCGACCCAACCGGGCCGAGGCTCGGCGACGTCCCCTTCGGCAAATGCCTTCTCGAGCTCGGGGAGTGCATCTCCGCCACGCCCTTTTTCGGCGAGCAGACGACCGTACCGGTAGTGCCAATAGCCACGCGCATCGGGGGCGGCGATCGCTCTTGCCCACTCACCAAGGGCGAGTTCGGGCTTGTTCTGATCTTCGAGGGATTCCGCGAGGGTGGCGTGTGCTTCAAGGCGCCCGGGCTTCAGTTCGAGAGCGCGCTGAAGGTCCTTCTGGGCGTCGAGGATCTTCGCCTCCCGCTGCTCAACGACGCCCCGTTGCCAGTAAGCATCGGCCAAGAGGCTATCGAGAGCGAGGGCCTTTTCAACGGCGTCGCGGGCGGTTCCGAGGGCCGGCGGGACCGTCTCGTTCGCGACCCACGCGACGTACAGATGATATTCGGCGCGATTCGGGTCAAGTTCGACGGAGCGCTTCGCAAAGCGCATCGCGGCGGGGATTGAACTGCCCCCTTGCCGCAGGTGGGCTCGCGCCAAATAATGGTTTGCTTCTGCGCTGTTGGGGCGTGCCGCAAGCACCTTCTGAAGGAGAGGCAGCGCTTCCTTTACGTTGTTCGCAGCGACGTAAGCGGCACCGACGCGGAGCTGAAGGTCGATGTCGCTCGGCGCCTTCGCCAAGGCGCTCTTGAATTCGGTGATCGCCTTCTCCAGCTGGCCCGATTCTTCAAAAAGGAGGCCACGTTCGAGGGCTAGTCCCGGAAAGTCGGGCTCTTTGGCCGCAACGTGGTCGAACTCCACCGAGGCATCTTCCAGTCGACGCATCCGGCGCAGGGTGACGCCGAGGCGGAACGTCGTCGCGGCGTCGTCAGGGTTCTTCTCTTTGGCGGTGGCGAGGAAGGCGAGCGCTGCATCGAATTTCCCTTGCGCGGCGGCAACTTCCGCAAAGGCGCGGTCCATCGCGGCGCTCGGGGGGAGCTTCCCCTTCGCCTCTTCGAGCTTCGCCTGTGCATCCTCCGCGCGCCCTTGGGCGGCGAGCAGCGACGCGAGCGCGACGTAGGGGCTAATCGCGTCTTGGTCTTTCGCGTTCAGCCCATCGACAGCGGCGCGGTACTCCTTTTCGGCGCCGCTCTTGTCGCCGAGCGCCTCTTGGGTCTTGCCGAGCCACAGGTGCAGCGGCCACGCCTTGGGCATGCGCTTGATCGCATCGGTGAGCTGGGTCTTCGCGTCGGCGAGGCGCTCGAGACCAACCTTCGTCTTCGCGGAACCGATGATCGCAGGAATGCTCGAAGGATCTGCATTCACCGCGGCATCAAAGCGACCAAGTGCCTCCGTATACCGGGAATCGGCATAGAGAAGTTCCCCGAGGCCGAGCAGCGCGATGACGTTCTGTGGTTCGAGCTTCGTCGCCGCGTCAAAGTGCTCTTTCGCCGCTTGGGTCTTCCCATTCGCGAGCGCGAGGAAGCCAGCCAACGATCGTGCCTGCGCCGCCGAAAGAATGCCAATCGTGTCCTTCGCATTCGGGCCGATCAAATCGGCAAGGCTCTTCGCCGCGCTCTTTTCGTCATGCTCTTTTTCCAAAGAAATTCGAGCCGAAAGAAGCTTCCCGTCCGCGTGTTTCGGCGACTTCGCGAAGACCTTCGCAAGTTCCTCTTTTGCTTTTGCAATCTCCCCCTTACGAAAAAGAACCCGCGCAAGGCCGAAGTGACCTTTTGCATCGTCGGTAAGGGCGATCGAGCGCTGAAATGCCGATTCAGCACCGGGAAGATCGTTCATTCGCAACGCGATTTCCCCGAGCATCGCCTTCGCCACCCACTCGCTCTCGCCAGCGACACTTGCGAGGTCCGCTTTGGCGCCCGGGTAGTCCCCTTTCGCCGCCACCTGAGCCCCCTTCAGCAAGGGCGAACGTTTCTCGACCGGGATCGCTGCAACGTCCTGATCGGCGCGCGTCGCGCGGCCCCCATCGACGCCGAAACGGACCTGATGGATGTACTCAGCGACCGCCGCGAGCTCCGAGACCTTCTGTGCGCGCGGGGCCTCTTCGTGGCGGGAGTGGATGTGGTCGGCCGCGGTGCGCGTGTCGACGTAGAGATCGAGACCGGCAGCCGCCTGAACCTCCGTCCATCCTTCGCTCGCAAACCGGTCGTATTTCCCCTTGGAAACGGCATCGACAATGGCGAGATGGCCAAAGGCTCCAAGAGGCGTGAGCTGGAGGAGTCCGCCGACGAGGAGCGTCGCGGCGAAGCCGCCAAGGAGCATGAGCCGCTTCCGCGACATCGCCTCGCGTTCTCGCAGCGCGGCAATCTGAACGGTTGGATCTTGCTGACGTTTCGGCGCTTCGGTGGCCGGTCCTCCGAGCGCGAGCCCCGATCCTTCGGCGCCCGAAATGGCGACCCGCGGCGAGGCGGCAACGTCGATCGAGAGGTCGTCCCCTCCCGAATAGCCATAGTCGCCGACGGGCGGCGGCGGCAGCGAACCGCCGGGGGGCGGCGGGAGGCCGAACGCATCCGGTGCCGGCGGGAGGTCCAGTTCACCGAAGTCGAAACCGGCAGGGCCGCCGGTCGCCGGGAGGAGCTTGTCCTGCCCCATCGGCGTCGGGAGAGAGGCCGACGCGGACGGGAGCGAGTTCTGTGGCGCCGGGAGGTTGCCTCCGCCGGGCATCGGGAAGGCGTCGAGGTTCGACGGGAGCGCAATTTCGCCGAAATCCCCGAAACCTCCCCCCGCCTTGGGCATCGGGAGGGGGGCTGCCGGGGCGCTCGGAAGGTCGAGCGATCCGAAACCGCCCGGGCTTGGGAGGTCGAGCGATCCAAAGTCGCCAAAACCGCCCGGCTTCGCCGCCGGAAGGTCCCCAAAACCGCCTGGCTTCGCCGCCGGAAGGTCCCCAAAACCACCCGGCTTCGCCGCCGGAAGGTCCCCAAAACCGCCCGGCCTCGCCGCCGGAAGGTCCCCAAAACCGCCCGGCTTCGCCGCCGGAAGGTTTCCAAAACCGCCTGAGTTTCCCGGCGACGGGAGGTCTAGGCCACCGAAGCCCGCCGGGCTTGGAAGATCGAGGTCGCCGAAGCCGAATGCCGGCGCTTTGGCGGCGACGGGGGCCGGCGCCGCGGCCGGTGCTTTTGAGCGGTTCGCGGCAACGGGGAGGTCGTCAAACGCGGGGGCGGCGGGACGCGCGGCCGGCTTCGGGCGAGCGGCAGCGGGCAAGTCGGCGAAGGAAGCGGGCGCGACGTTTGCCGGGAGGTCGAGGTCCCCCAAGTCGAGGTCCCCCAAGTCGCCAAGATCCCCGAAGGAAAACGCGCCAAATGCGGGCGCCGCCGGGGCCGGGGCGGCGGTGGCCGCCGGCTTCTTCGGCGCGGCGAAGGCGGGAAGGTCGGCGAGCGGGTCGTCGAAATTCAACCCGCCAGGCGCCGGGGGGGCCGGTTTTGGCGCGACCACCGCCGCCGGGAGCGGACCGGTCGCGTCCGGGTTGCTCACCACGAACGAGTGGCCGCATTTCGGGCATCGCATTTTCAGACCGGTCGGCGGAACCCGCTTTGGATCGATCTGGTACGGCGCCTGACACGCTTCGCATTCCACCTTGATCATGGAGACCCTTGATTGAGGCCGACGCGCGGGGCGTTCGGGCTCGTTCCCTTAAACGCGAGAGAAAATCGGAAGGCACAAGCCAAAGGCCAGCGCCCGACACAGAGGGCGCGCACGCCCGGCGGAAGAATGTACACGACTCGGCGACGCGAATGCGAAGTTCACGAGCCGTCAGGCGGTTTGCCCCGGCAAATCGGACCTCCGATTTGTCTCCGCCCGGCAAGACGCCGGATCGGAGAACGCTTCGCCCCCGCCAAGTGCGCGAGCCTCGCCCACCGCGACGTAGCTTGCCGCGACCGCCTCGGCGACGCGGATCCCGTCGACGGCTGCGGAAAGGATGCCCCCGGCGTAGCCGGCCCCTTCCCCAGCGGGGAAAAGACCATGGGTATTCACGCTTTGGCAGGCTTCGTCGCGAAGAATTCGGATCGGGGACGACGTACGGGTTTCGACGCCGGTCAAGAGGGCATCTGCGCGCGCAAAGCCCTCAATTTGCTTGTCAAAAACAGGAAGTGCCTCACGCATCGCCTCGATGGCGTAGCTCGGAAGCGCCGTCGCGAGATCGGTCAGGGCAATTCCCGGCTTGTACGATGGGATTACCTCCCCCAGGTGCCCCGAAGACCTTCCGGCAAGGAAATCCCCAACGAGCTGCGCAGGCGCTTCGTAGGTCGACCCGCCAAGTACAAAGGCGCGCGCTTCGATCTCTTGCTGAAGGTCGATTCCGGCGAGCGGCCCGCTGTCGTTCTTCGGAAAATCTTCCGGCGTAATCCCAACAACAATCGCACTATTGGCGTTCCGCTCTTTGCGGGAATACTGGCTCATACCGTTCGTGACTACGCGGCCAAGCTCGGACGTGGCGGCAACGACAGTCCCCCCCGGGCACATGCAAAAGCTATAAACGGCACGGCCATTTTTCGCGTGGTGCACGAGCTTGTAGTCGGCGGCCCCGAGCAGCGGATTGCCAGCATGGACGCCGAAGCGAGCGCGATCGATGCCCGATTGAGGGTGCTCGATGCGGAAACCGATCGAGAACGGCTTCGCCTCCACATAGACGCCTCGATGGTGAATCATGCGGAACGTGTCGCGCGCACTGTGGCCAAGCGCGAGGACGACGTGATCGGAATGAAGCTCCTCGCGCACGCCTCCGGATTCAACGACAACGCCCCGGACGCGCCCGGCGCCGCTTGATGAAGACTCGCGAAGGAGATCGACCACCTTCGTTTCGAAACGAACTTCCCCGCCGAGCGCAATGATCCGGGTGCGAAGTTCCTCGACAATCCGCACGAGCTTGAGCGTACCGATGTGGGGTTTGCTCACATAGAGAATTTCAGGCGGAGCCCCAGCCTTTACGAACTCAGAGAGGACTTTTCGACTGTAGTGTTTCGGGTCGCGAATCTGACTGTAGAGTTTCCCGTCGGAAAATGTCCCCGCACCACCCTCGCCAAATTGTACGTTCGATTCCGGATTGAGAATACCCTTGCGCCAAAAAGCAAAGGTATCTTTGGTACGCTCGCGCACCGCTTTCCCGCGCTCGAGCACGATCGGCCGAAATCCCATTTGAGCCAGGACAAGCGCTGTAAAAATACCACACGGGCCGGTACCGACGACGATCGGTCGCTGGGTCGCAGTGCCGTTGGCGCGCGCAACGAAATGGTAGCTTGTGTCTGGGGACAATGCGACATGAGTCCCTTTTTTTGTGCGCTTTAGTACGCGATCTTCGTCGGCAACCTCAACGTCGACCGTGTAGAGGAATGAAATCGCATTCTTCTTCCGCGCATCCTGGCCACGACGGAATACGTGAATTACTCCAACTGCGGTGGTGGCCACGCCGAGCATACGGACAACAGCCTCGCGCAGCGCTTCCGGTGCATGATCGAGGGGGAGCTTAATGTCGGTCAGACGCAGCATAGGGGCGCGACCGTAGTCGAAAGCGTGCGATCCGTACACGACGACCTGCAATTTTGCTGGTAGAGGCGCGTGTCTTGGCCCCGCCCCCTGCCCTCGACGTCCCACGGTCTGCGCCCGGCGAATCGCCCGATCGGAGCACGCAGGCGCACGCGGACGGTGGGGAGAGGACCGACCCCGTCGGCGCCTTCGTGCTGATGACGATCGCAGGCGCCCTCTTTGCCGCGATGAACGCCTTTGCACACGAGGCCGCTGCGGCAGCTCCGGTCGCGGTCGTTGCCGGGGCGCGCGCGAGCGTCGGAGCCATCATTTCGTTTTTATTTGCCATTTTAGTAAGGCGTACCCCTCTCCGCCCCTTCGTGGCGCAGGCCTACCTCGGCGCGAATCGGCCGATGTGGGGGAGAACGCTCTTCGGGACGGCAGCGATGGCGTGCACGTTCCTCGCGCTGGGCGATCAACGCTTGCCGCTCGGAGACGCGGCGACGCTCTTCAATCTTTCACCGCTTCTGGTCGCGTGTATCGCGCCGTTCCTGCTTAACGAGCCGACGGATCGACGCCTCGCGTGGACATTGCCGCTTGCGGTTGCAGGCGTTCTTGCGATTTTGCGACCGTCTTTTCTTCGGAGTGGTGCGCACACGTCACTCCCTGCAACGCCGGTTTTCACCGCCATCCTCGCCGCGTTTTTCGCGTCTTTCGCCATGGTGCTCCTCCGAAGCACGCGTGGGGCGCGGCAGGAGCCCGGAACAGGCGGGGCGGCTCCGGAGAGCTCTGTGGAGGCGGTCGCGCTGCACTTTTCCACGTTTGCCGCGATCGTATTCGTCGGATTCGCTTATTTTTCTGGCGCGTTCGCGACGTTTGCGTCCTGGAAAGGTTCCGTCCCAAGCATGCTCGGGGCCGGCGTCTCTGCTGGGTGTGCCCAACTCGCCATGACGGCGGCCTATCGACGGGAGCGCGCGGCCCGAGTCGCTGCGCTAGGCTATTTGAATGTGCCAATGAGTGCGATACTCGGCGCCCTTCTTCACCGGCAGTGGCCCACGCTTTTTACGTTTGTCGGAATGACGCTGATCGTCGGTTCGGGGCTGTTTGGCGCACTCATGCCCCGACGGAAGGCGGCCCCACCGGCGCCGAAGAAACGCGACGGGGGGCCCCCTTTCAGGTAGTGTCGCGCCCGATGAGCGCGGAAGGAGCGAAGGGAACTCCGTTGTTCGGCGTCCCCGGCGTCGGCGCACGGATCGGTCGCCACCGGATCGATGGCGTCCTGGGCCGCGGAGGCATGGGCGTCGTTTTGGCAGCCCGCCACGAGACGCTCGGCGATCGGGTCGCGATCAAGGTTCTCGTCGCCCACGCGTGGGAAACCGGCGAAGCGGAGGCGCGTTTTGTCCGCGAGGCACAAATCTGTGCGCAGCTCAAGTCCGATCACGCGCTGCGCGTCTTTGATGTAGGGCGTCTCGAAGATGAGAGCGGTGCCCCCTATTTGGTGATGGAATATCTCGACGGGAAAAATCTCGAGGAACTCGTTCTCCCAAAAGGGCAACCGACCAAGCCTTTTGGGGTGATGGAGGCGGCGGACAACATTTTGGAAGCTTGCGAAGTGCTGGCGGAGGCGCACGCGCATGGGGTCGTTCATCGAGATCTCAAACCTTCCAACTTGTTCCTTACGAAACGCCCCGATGGCTCCCCCCTTCTAAAAGTTCTCGACTTTGGCATCGCTAAACGCACGGAGCCGAACGGAAATTTGACAGCGACGTCGGCAGTGATCGGGACGCCAAATTTCATGTCACCGGAGCAGCTCCGCGCAACACGCGACGTCGACATACGGAGTGATGTGTGGTCGCTTGGTGCAACGCTGTATGCACTCTTGACCGCAAAAGCCCCCTTTGAAGGGACGAGCACTGCGGAAACAACGGTCAATGTTCTAACGGCGGCACCGGTGCCTGTTTGCGTCCGTCGGCGCGATCTTCCTCCGGAGATGGACCGGATTGTCCTGACGTGCCTCGAAAAGGATCCGGCCCATCGTTTTGCGTCGATGCGCGCCCTCGCCGATGCCTTGGTGGCGTTTGCGTCGCCCCGGGGGCGTGCCGCCCACACAACCCTCTTGCGCCGTGCCTACGGAGCCGGCGCAAACCCCCTCGCCGCGACCGCCTACGCGGGGACGGTCCGAATCGGGGAGGGCCAAGCATTTCAGCAAGTTGCCCCTACCGCTTCACGCCCAATTCACGCGCCGCCCCCCGGCAGCGCTCCGCCGATTACCGGGGCACCGTACAAGCACCCCGGCGTGGAAAGCGGCTTTTCCGGCGTCCCCGAGGCCGGTTCCGCGTGGGGCGGCGGGCCCTCGGTCGCGCATACCGGCCAGGGCGGTTGGGCCCCCACCGGCGCCATCGCCCCCCCAGGCAACCACGGCCTCGTCCTTGGCGGCGCCATCGCCGGAATTGGGCTGGTCGCCGCCGGAATCGTGCTCGCGGTCGTCCTCCACTTCCGCGGCCCCGTCGCGCCGGCGGTGCCGTCCCCCAGTGGAGCCGTGGCAAGCCCCCCCGCTTCGAGCGGACCGGCGCCGCTTACGTCCGGCGAACCGCCCCCCCTCGCGCCCCTTGCGCCGAGGCCCGAAGCGCTACCTGTGACGACGAAAGCGCCTGAAAAGAGCGACAAATCTCCTATTCCCCCCCCCTCGGCGGAAGCTGCCGTCCTGCCAACGGCGAGCGCCCTCCCGACGGTCGCCGCCTCGGCGCTGCCGAAGGTCCCGCCGTCGAAGCCGAAGGCGGACGACCTCTTCAACAAAAACTAGCAGTTCGCAAACGGCGGAAAATCCGCTCGTATTGCCAACCATGAAACGGAAGCACTCGGCGGCAGCGATGGCACTGGCGCTCCTCCTACCGCTGGCCCGAACGGCGGCAGCCCAAGAGGAGCCGGACGCCGAAGCGCTGTTTCAGGAAGGGCGTCGGCTGCTCAAGGAGGGCCAGTACGAGGCCGCCTGTCCAATCCTCCAGCAGAGTTTCGACATCCACGAAGGCCTGGCAACCGAGTTCAACCTCGCGGAATGTGAAGAAAAACTCCAGCGCTTTTCGTCGGCGTATCGGCACTACGATCACGTACGAGTCGTCGCCGCGACGAAGAACGATGCCGCCCGCGCCGAGGTGGCGGGTACCCGCGCCGAAATCGCCAAAGCGCGCGCCGCATCGGTCACTGTGACGGTTCGCCAGCCGGCCCCGAACGAAGAGCTCCGCGTCGACGGCGAATTGATCGTCGTGAACGGGCAAGGAAAGGCGTCGGTCCTCCTCGATCCCGGTCCCCACGACATTGAGGCGCGTGCCGATAAATACCTGCAATTTATCCAAAAATTCTCGCTCACTTCCGGGGCAAAGGTCGCGATAGACGTCCCCCCGCTCCGACCGGCGGGCGCGCCGACGACGACGCTCCCCAAACCTCCGCCGGTCGTCAGCACGCCAAAGCGCCCGCAGCCTGCAGTCGTTTCCTCCACGAATTCAGGAACTTCTGGCAGTCAGATCGCGGGATACGTACTCCTGGGGACCGGAACGGTGATCGCGGGCGGCGGCGCCTACCTCTTGATCGATGCGAACGCGACGAAGCGCGAACTCGATAAGCTGTGCCCCGATCGGGTGTGTACGGACACCTCGCTCAAGCCGAAATACGACAACGCAAAGACCGAAACGACGGTGGGCGCGGTGCTCGCCGTCACGGGTGGAGTCTTTCTGGTGACCGGGCTCAGTCTGCTCGCGGCGCCGACCGGGGGGACGTCGACCAGCGCCAGACGAGTGCAATTTGCACCAATCCTCGGCGCCGGCACCGGCGGGATCTCGGCGAGTGGCGCTTTTTAAAAACAGCACCCCCCGTCAAAAAACCTCGCAACAAACCTTCGCCGTGGCCGACCGGAGTGCTCCCCGCTCCGAGGCAGCCGCGTACGGTTCGCGAAAGCCTCGGAAGCGCTTGAACACTTTGAGGTTTTATGTCGTCCGCCCTCGCTCTTCGCCTCTTCTTCGCCGCCGCCGCCATCGCCCCCCTCGCCGCCTGCACCGGCTCCGACGCACCGACAACCGACGACAACTTCAACGTCACGCCGCCCGGCGCCATCGACGGCGGTGCCGACAGCTCCCCCACCGGAGACGGGGCGACGCCGGATGGGGGCGCCCCTGCGTGCGACCCGAATGCGTCGCCGGTCCCGACCTGCCTCGTCAACGAAGCGACGGCGGTCTTTGTCTCGTCGTCGTTGGGGTCCGATGCCAACGACGGCACTCGCGCAAAGCCGGTGAAGAGCCTCGCTGCAGCACTCGCTGCCGCAGCGCCGACGAAAAAACGCGTCTATGCGTGCGCGGAGACTTACGACGAATCGTTGACGATGATCGACGGCGTTTCCCTGTTTGGATATTTTGATTGTACGACGCAGTGGTCGGTCGATACGAAGAAATCTGCCACGATTCAAGCACCGAGCAGCCCCGCGGTTATCGCGAAGAATCTGACGCTGGTGACTCGCATTGAAGGTATTGCGATCGTCGCACCGAACGCCGCTGCCGCCGGTGGAAGTTCGATCGGCCTCCTTGCGGATCATGCGCCGACGCTCGTCGTGGCGACCGCAAAAATTCAGGCGGGCGACGCGCAGGATGGCACCGACGGGGAGACGCCGGATGGCTATTCCTTGGCGACCGCCGACGGGACGCCGGTGACGCGGGGCGTGGCAGCGAGGCTCCCGCAGAACTACGTACTTATTCCCGCGGTGGGGCAGGTGAACGTCGGTCGCTGCATGCTCCCGGGGAACGTTGATTCAGACATCGCTCTGAATCAAGGGGGCCTGGGTTTCCCGGTGAACAGGCGGGCTGACTGGAATGGAGCCTCGTGGACGCTCGCTGGCGAGGATCCGCTTACGAAATACGCGCGTCTCAATGCGCCCAATACCGACCTTTCGAAGAACGCGGAAGGGTCTCACTTCTGGCGCCTCGGTTCCGTCATCAAGCAGACCAATGCCCAGCACGGGAACGCGGGAGCCAACGGTACCAATGGCGTAAATGGCGGAATTCTCGGAACCTTCCAAGCCGATGGCAGCTACACGAGCACGGCCGGGAGCGCGGGGACCGATGGGACGATCGGCCTCGGCGGCGGCGGCGGGATGGGCTGGCTGCCGAGCAAAGATGGCTACGCGGAGAGCATTTACGTCGGCTCCGGGGCCCAAGGAGGGATCGGCGGCTGCCCGGGGCGCGCCGGGACGGCCGGGACCGGCGGTGGCGCGAGCGTCGCGGTGCTGGCCATCGACAGTAGCTTCACGCTTCGCAATGTGGCGGTCGTCGCCGGGCGCGGCGGGCGCGGCGGGGTCGGGTCTGCGGGGGCAGCGCCGACGCCGGGGACGCTTGGCGGTCTCGGCATCTACGACCCGATTTACCCGGAAACCTCAGGCGGTGCGGGCGGTTACGGCGGCAGCGCCGGTGCGTCTGGCCACGGCGGCTCGGGGCCGAGCTTCGGGATCGCCTACAAAGGGGCGAAGCCGGTCGCGACCGCGGTCGACACGACGGTGGCCGCCCCTGCAGAAGGGCGCCCGGAACTCGTCGGCGGCTCGCCGGCCGCGCCGGTGACCGTTCCGGCGACCGCGGCGGGGCTCTCGGAAGCGACCCACGCCCTCTGAGCCGAAAAATCCACGAAACCACGAGCGCTTCCGCCGACTGCGGAGGCGCTCGTGCTTTTGTCTCCGCCCGGCGAGGCGCGTTCCTCTGATAGTCGGAATGTCATGTTCGCCGACGATCGCTACGCAGCCTCCCTCTACGCGCGCCTCGACGCCCTCTCTGCCGGCGGCGATGAGGAGGAGGCTGCGCTGGTATCATCGGTCGCTTTCCCCTTTGAAAACGCTGATTTCGCCGCGGCGGCTTTTGCGCGCGGGAATGCCCCCGTCGAAGAACGCCTCGCAAACCACGCCCCCATGCCTCCGATTTACGGGCGCTGGGCGAATCCGACGACCGACGCCCTCGAAGCGCGCCTCGCCCACCTGGAAGGGGCGGAGGCGGCGCTTGTCACGGCGAGCGGGATGGCAGCAATCAGCGGGACGTGCCTCACCTTTTTGGCGGCCGGCGATCACGTCGTCGCGCCACGATCGCTGTACGCGGAAACAGCACGCCTCTTTCGCGAACGCCTCCCGCCGCTCGGTATCACGACGACCTTCATCGACGACGTCACGCCGGCTAGCTACGCCGCCGCCATCACCGACCAGACGCGTGCACTCTACCTGGAAACGCCGAGCAACCCGCTCCTCCGTGTGACCGACGTCGCCGCGGTGGTCGCCATCGCCAAAGAGCGGAATCTCCTCACGTTTGCCGATGGCACCTTCGCGACGCCGTTTGCGCAGTCGCTCGTTGCCGCTGGCGTCGACGTCACACTCCATTCATTGACGAAAGGGCTCGGCGGCCACGGCGACGCGATAGGCGGCGTCTGCCTCGGGGCCCGGAAGCTCCTCCTCCCGCTTCGCGACACCGTTACCAAGGGGCTCGGGAGCGTGCTCGCCCCCGACGCCGCTCTGCGAATTCTCCGCGGGTTGCGGACGTTTCCGCTGCGCCAGTTCCGCGCCAACCTCACCGCCGCCCGCATCGCGCGCCTCCTCGCGGCCCGCGACGACGTCCGCGTCCATCACCCCTCGCTGCCGACCCACCCAGACCACAGGGTTGCCGCACGGACGATGCACGCCTTCGGAACGGTGGTGAGCTTCGAAATTCTCGACGCCGGAGACGGCGCGCAGGCGCGGGGGCGCATTTTTCTTGATGCACTTCAGACATTTACGCGAGCAGTCTCCCTCGGCGATACGGCGAGCCTTGCGATCCATCCCGCCTCGACGACGCATGCGTCGATGCCGGCCGCCGATCGCCAGCGGGCCGGGATCAGCGACGGGCTCGTCCGCCTTTCGATCGGCCTTGAGAGCGCCGAGGCGCTCGGCGCCGACCTTACCCAAGCGCTGGAAAAGGCTCGTCTCCCCGCGCGCTCCTGATCGCCCGCGATTTCGCGCGGGCACGAGAGGCGGCGGGCCCACTTTGACAGCGGCCCCCTTCGACGGGTGCACAAAAGCCCCGCGGCGGAAAAGCGTCGGCGACGCAGCGCTGGGGCAAATCGCCACGCGCAGCGTCCGAAAAGATGCCTAAGAAAGAGCGGCGAACCGCCCCGCGAAGGAGACGCGCCTGAGCCTTCTATGACGAACGAATCGACCTCCCACGACGTTTCGGCACCTGCTCCCGTGCTCGCCGCACAGGCCCCCGTGCTCGCCGGTTCCTCGCCGCCAGGTGCGGTCCCAACAATGGGAGATCAAATTGTTGTTGTTGGCGCGCGTCAGCATAATTTAAAGAACGTCACACTCGCCATTCCTCGCGGAAAAATCATCGTGTTCACCGGGCCGTCGGGCTCGGGCAAGTCGAGCCTTGCCTTCGATACGATCTACGCAGAGGGGCAGCGGCGCTACGTGGAGTCGCTCTCCGCGTACGCGCGACAGTTTCTTGAGCAGCTGGGAAAACCGGACGTCGAGCGGATCGATGGGCTCTCGCCGGCGATCGCGATCGAACAGCGGCCGCTCTCGAAGAATCCGCGTTCGACGGTCGGCACCGTCACAGAAATCTCTGATTACCTTCGACTTTTGTACGCGCGAGTCGGCACGCCCCACTGCCCTTCGTGCGGGTCGACGATTCAGGCGCAGACCGTCCCCGAGATCGTCGACCGCGTCGTCAACCTCGGCGAAGGGACCCGCCTCGCCCTCCTTGCACCGATTTGCCGCGCCAAGAAGGGGGAGTTGCGCCTCGAACTCGACCGCCTCCGTCGCGAGGGCTTCGTTCGCGTTCGCATCGATGGAAGCGTAGTTGATCTCGGCGATTCGATCGATTTGGACAAATCAAAAACCCACGATCTTGACGTGGTGGTCGACCGCATTGTCCTAAAAGAAGGCGTGCGCGGTCGTGTTCGCGACAGCGTAGAGCTCGCATTGAAGGTCGGCGGCGGGAGCCTTCTTGTCGACGTCCTTGCGAGCGACGGCGCGACGACGGAGCCGTTCTGGCTCTCCGAGCGCTTTGCCTGTCTTGCGTGCGGGATCTCGTTGCCGCCGATCGAACCGCGGCTCTTCTCGTTCAACGGCCCCTACGGCGCCTGCCCGACCTGCGACGGCCTCGGGGCGCGGACGGTCGTCGACGAGGGGCGCGTGATCGGCGACGCCGCGCGGACGCTCCGTGAAGGGGTCGTTCTTGCGTGGGGCCGTCGCGGCTCCGTCGAACTCGCAAATGAAGTCGCGAAAGCGGTTGATGTCCTTGGTATTTCGCCAGACGTCCCCTGGCGAGACCTCCCCGAGGAGGCCCGCCAGGCGCTCCTCCATGGCCGCCCAGGCGGCGGCGAGGCTCCCGAGGATGGGGCTCCAAAAAAGCGAGGAAAAAAGGCCGGTTCCTACGTCGGCATCCTGCCGCGACTGACCGCCCGCCTCGCCAACGACGGGGCGACCGACGACGACGACGAGCCGGCCGACGATGACGACGTCGGCCGCTTCCTCGCGAGCCGCACCTGCGACAGTTGCGACGGCGCGCGGCTCCGGCCTGAGGCGCTCGCCGTGACGCTCGGCGGGAAGAACATCACCACCGTCGGGAAGCTCCCCCTCCAGGAACTCCGTGCATTCTGCACAAGCCTCCTCGACGACACGCGCCTCTCCCATCGGCCAATCGCCGAGCCGCTCTTGCGCGCCGTGACCGATCGCCTCGGCTTTCTCGTCGACGTCGGCCTCGCCTACCTCGCCCTCGACCGCAGCGCGCAGACGCTCTCCTCGGGAGAAGGCCAACGAATTCGACTTGCTACACAGATCGGTGCTGCGCTTGTCGGCGTCCTCTACGTCCTCGACGAGCCGTCCGTCGGCCTTCATGCGCGCGACAACGAGCGCCTGCTCGCCGCCCAGCGAAAGCTCCGCGATCTCGGCAATACGGTCCTCGTCGTCGAGCACGATCGTGAGGCGATGCTCGGCGCCGACTGGCTCGTCGACATCGGTCCCGGCGCCGGCGTCCACGGAGGGACGATCCTCGCCGAGGGCTCGCCCGCCGACGTCCTCGCGAACCCGGCGAGCATCACCGGCCCCTGGCTCCGCGGCGAAAAGCGGCTGCCGATGCCGAAGAAGCGGAAGGCGCCGGGCAAGGAGGCGCTCGTCGTCCGCGGGGCGCGGGCGCACAACCTGCAAAACGTTGATTTCACAGTACCTCTTGGCCTCTTCGTCGGCATCACCGGCGTCTCCGGGAGCGGCAAGTCGAGCCTGGTGATGGACACGCTCCTCCGGGGTGTCCGCCAAAAGCTGTATCATGCAACGGCCCCCGTCGGCGATTGCGACGCCATTGACGGGGTGAACTTCCTCGACAAGGTCGTCTCCATCGACCAGGCGCCGATCGGCCGAACGCCGCGCTCCAATCCGGCAACGTACACAGGAATTTTCGCTGAACTCCGCGAACTCTTTGCTCAAATTCCGGAAGCGCGCGCGCGGGGTTACAAGGCGGGGCGCTTCTCGTTCAACGTCAAAGGGGGGCGCTGCGAGGCCTGCGGCGGCGACGGCGTCCTCCGCGTCGAGATGCACTTTTTGCCCGACGTCTTCGTCGGTTGCGAGGCGTGCAACGGCTCCCGCTACAGCCGCGAAACGCTGGAAATTACCTGGCGGGGCCTCTCCATCGCCGACACCCTTGCGCTCACCGTCGACGAGGCGCTCCCCCTCTTCGAAGCCCAGCCGCGGATCCGAGACCGGATCGCGGCGCTCCAGCGCGTCGGCCTCGGCTACTTGACGCTCGGGCAACCGGCGACGACGCTCTCGGGCGGCGAAGCGCAACGTGTGAAACTTGCTCGTGAACTTGCGCGCAAGGCGACTGGGCGCACCCTCTACGTCCTCGACGAGCCGACGACCGGCCTCCACTTCAACGACGTCGACGTGCTGCTTTCCGCCCTCTTCGCGCTGCGCGATCAGGGGAACACCGTCCTCGTGATCGAACACAACCTCGACGTCGTCGCCTGCTGCGACTGGGTCGTCGACGTCGGCCCCGACGGCGGCAGCGGCGGCGGCCAGATCCTCGCGGCGGGCCCCCCGGAGGCGATCGCAAAGGCGAACGTGGGGCATACCGCGCGCTTCCTCGCGCACACCCTCGCGGCGGCTGGCCCCGCAAAGAAGTAATCCGGACGCCGACGTAAGAAAGGCGACTCCCGGAACCCTCCGTGAATCGCCTTTTTTCTTAGCAACTGCCACCAAAAGCGGATGGCCGTTGAGCGTACGTACCGGTCAGGAGTAGTCGCGTTCGAGGCGCTCTTGGTCCTCTTTGCAGCGGATACAAAGCGTCGTCTCCGGGCGCGCTTCAAGGCGCTTCGGGGCGATTTCTTCTTCGCACTGCTCGCAGATTCCGTAGGTCCCTTCGTCGATCTTCCGGAGCGCACGCTCGATCTTGTCGAGGAAAACCTTCTCACGACCACGAAGGCGGAACGTGAAGCTCTGCAGGTATTCGCTGGAAGCGAGGTCCATTTCGTCGGGGAGGTCGTTCGCGTCGAGGGTCATATCCTCCTCGAGCGTCTGCTTCGCCTTTTTGACGATTTCGTCCCGCTTCTCGGTAAGAAGCTGGATGAACTTCTTGAGCTGTTGCTTCGTCACGAGACACACTCCGATCGTGAGGTCTACGGAGACGTTCGCATCGAGCAATGTGCGCGACGAACGAACGATGATTGATTGCATGCTGCAGACGCTTAACTAGGCTCGATGAGTCGAGGGTGCGCGTCGGCGGCGGGCGGGAGACAGTAAGAACGGATGACCAGGGCGTCAATGACTTCGTTGCGCAAGACGACTCGAACCGCCGATTCTACCGGCGACCTCCACATAGGGATCGACGAAAACGGCCTCGGGCCGCTCCTCGGGCCGCTCCTCGTGACCGGCGCGCTCGCGGAAGTAGTCCCCGGGGCCGACGTCCCGACCGCCTTTGCCCAGCTCGCCGCACGAGCGGGCGACTCGAAAGCGCTCGTCGATTTCCACGGTTCGGCGCTCGGCGAAGCGTGGGCGCGCGCCCTCCTCCTCCGCGAGGGGCGACCGGCCGCCACCCCGGCCGCCCTTTTCGACGCGCTCCTCCTCGAAGCGCGTGACGTCCGCGAAGCGCGTTGCCCGACGGTGACGGCCCGCCAGCGCTGCCTCCAGGACGACCGCCCCTTCGACGCGAGCGACGCCGCCGTGGAGCAGGCGCTGCGTGACCTCGAACACCTGGAAAAACAAGGAGTTCGCCTGCGTAGTTTCCGTGCTCATAGCCTCTGCGTCGCCATGCTCAACGACGCCTTCCGAAGCGGCGTCTCCCGTTTTTCCGCCGACCTGCGCGCCATGGAGCTCCTCCTCCTCGACTTTCACGGGACGAATGGCGGGCCGATCTCGGCCATTTGCGGGAAAGTCGGAGGCTACGAGAAATACGAGCCCCAGTTCCACCACCTGGCGAAGATTCCGAGAACAACTCTGTTTGAGAAGCGGGAAGAAAGTCGCTATGAATTCGGCGCACTTTCGAAGGCAGCTCCCGGAAGTCGTCCCCTCGGGACCGTCTCGTTTCTGCGCGATGCCGACGCGACGGCGCCCCTTGTCGGCCTCGCGTCGCTCGTCGGCAAGTACCTCCGCGATCGCATGATGCGGACGATCGCGCTGTATCATTTGGCAGACGCGACCGCCGTCGACCCGACGATCCTCGCTGCGCCGAGCGGCTACCACGACCCGGTGACCAAGCGCTTCGTGGCGGCGACGGCGGCGGCGCGTGCAGCAACGGCGCTCCCCGAGAACTGCTTTCTGCGTGCCGGGAAGGAGGAGAAACCTCCGAAAGCATCAAATGCAAAAAAGGGGGGGAGCCCGAAAGCGTCCCTCCCCCTGTTTACGCCGCCCGGAACCGCCGAAGGCGGTGAGGAAACGGCGCGCACCGATGCTGCACCGACGACCAACCCCCGCTAGGTAGCTGCTCGGAATCTCCTTTTCGGAGTGCGACACGTCCTCGCGAAA
>DYPH01000144.1 GCA_020720045.1 Sorangium cellulosum
CGTGTATCGATTCAAGGTCGTCTCCGAGGGTGTCAAGGAGACCGGGGAACTTCAGGCCAAGAGATCTCCACGCGCCCCTTCCAATTGGTGACCGGTCGCGTCTGGAAGGGTTCCGCGTTTGGCGGCGCCCGTGGCCGCACCGACGTCCCGAAGATCGTCGATTGGTACATGGAGGGGAAGATCGACATCGACTCCCTCGTCACCCACAAGCTCCCCCTCGACCGCATCAACGAAGCCTTCGATTTGATGCACTCTGGGGAATCGATCCGCACCGTCGTCGAGTTCTCGTGAGCGGGGCCGTGACGTTTACCACCAAGTCCGAGCAGCGCTCCTTCGGCGGGACCCAGGGATTCTACACGCATGCGTCGACGGCCGTCGGCGGAGCGATGAATTTCGCCGTGTTTCTGCCGCCGGGCGCTTCGGCGGCGGCGCCGGTCCCGGTCGTCTACTACCTGGCCGGCCTCACCTGCACGGAAGAGACCTTCGTGCTGAAGGCGGGGGCGCGTCGCGTCGCCGCCGAGCTCGGCCTCGCGATCGTCACCTGCGACACCTCCCCCAGGGAGGCGCGCTTCCCCGGCGACGACGAGAAATGGGACTTCGGCCGCGGCGCCGGCTTCTACCTCGACGCGACGGAAGCCCCCTGGTCTTCCGCGTATAAGATGGCGACCTACGTCGCCGAGGAGCTTCGCACCCTCGTCGAAAGTAATTTCCCGATCCGTGCCGGCGCCCGCGGCATCTTCGGCCATTCGATGGGGGGCCATGGGGCACTGACTCTCGCCCTCCGCGAGGAGAACCTCTACAAGAGCGTCTCCGCGTTTGCGCCGATCGTCGCGCCGAGTGCTGTCCCTTGGGGCGAGAAAGCATTCACGAATTACCTCGGGTCCGATCGCACCACTTGGGCGAAGTACGACGCAACGGAGCTCGTCTCCCAGCGCATCTTCCCGGGTACGATTTTGATCGACCAAGGGGAAGCCGATCAGTTTCTTACGCGGGAACTGCAGCCAGAGCGCTTCGAAGCAGCCTGTGCACGCGCCAGTCAATCCTTGAACCTGCGCCGCCAGGCTGGCTACGATCATTCCTACTACTTCATCGAAACCTTCGTCGAAGACCACCTGCGTCATCACCACGCCGCCCTTCACCGGGCCGGCTAGCGTCCGCGCAGCGGGGGACGGCGCGGAGTTCGACGCTCCCCCCTGCTCCGGTGCTCGCCGCAAGTTGGTGCGTCGGCGCGACTGCGTGCTATCCGAGGGCGATCATGCCCGCCATCGCCTGGGAAGCTCTCCGCCATGCCGCCGGTGCCGCCGATGACGTCCCGGACGCCCTCGAAAGCCTCCGTTCAAAGGACGATGACGAACGCGACTTCGCCGTCGGCTGGGTGATCGAGACGCTCTTCGAAGACGAAAAGGGTGCAGCCTGCATCCACTCGGCGACGCTGCCGGCCGCCCAGGCGCTGGTCGCCTTCGTGAACGAAGACCTGAGCGGCACCGGCATCGAAGAGACCCAGGCAGAAATCCTGGAAGTTCTTGGTGATTTGTACGTACGCTTTGTCGGCGTCCCCAAGGCCGAGGCGCTCTTGCGGGTGCTCGCCCCCTTCGCCGTGACCCACCCCGCAACGGACGCCTCCCAGCTGTCGTGACAGCGCCGCACGAGTCCCCGGAGGGCGGAGCGCGTTTGTCTCCGCCCGGCGAGACGCCGGATCGGAGAACGCGCGGTCGGCGGTTCCGGCTTGCGAAACGGGCCGGTTTCGCCGCGCTTCGCATCGCGCTCGTCGGCACCGTCCCGACGGCCCTCTCGTTCCTCGCCTGCTACCCGTCGCGGCGCGTCCTCGCGCTCTCGCAAGCGAGCGCCGACGCGGTCGCTTGGCAGTATTTCACCGGCGGGATCCTTGGCGACGTCGCCGCCTACGCGCTGCCGATTCTTCTTTTAATTTCAGCAGGTGCCCTCGTCGTCGGGCGCCCACCGGCCTGCGATCCCCCCGGTACCTCGCCACGAAACGGGAAGCACCTTCGTCGGCTTCGGCACGCCTGGTTTCCGAAGGTTGCCGCGGCGGCGATCGGGCTGGAGATCCTGTTCGCCTACGTCTTCGCGCTCGGCGTCACCGAGTTCCGTCTGCAGCGGGGCGCCTACCCGGTCCTCTCGGAGATGCGGGCGGCGATGACGTCGAGCGACGGCGTCGTCGGCGCGCTCCCCGTCCTCACCTCCCCGCGCTACCTCGTCCCCTCGCTCATCGCCGCCGCGATCGCCCTCGCTGGCATCGTCATGCTCCCGCGTTTGCTACGTTTTCTGGCTGAGCGACGCCTCCACCTCGCCGGCGCGACCGCGGTGACCCTCGCCCTCGTCGCGAGCGCCTGGACCGCCTCGGCGCGCGCGGAAAAATGGCTCCCTGCCCTGAATCATTCGCGGGAAATTGCCTCTCCGCTCCCAGACGTCCTTCACGATTTGGTCGCGCGCGGATCGACGGTGACGCCAGATAAGATTCGTCCATTGATCGGCTCCTACCGAGGCAGCCCGGACGAGGTCCATGCCGGCGCGCACGCCTACGGGTTCTCCGACGCAGCCGCTGACGACCTCCTCGCCGACACAAGCACGTGCAGCCTGCACCCGCTCGCGGAACCGCTCGATAAACCGACAGAAGACCCGCTCTTGCTTGCTGCAGCGCGCCTCTCGCGGGCGCTTTTTGACGGGCGCGCCGTCGACCCGGTCTTCTGGCAGGTCGGCGTCGAGAGCTTTCGCGCCGAAGATATCCACGCCCTCAATCCTGCAGCGCCGGCGGTGATCACTCCCCATACGAACCGCTGGTACGGCGATCCTCCTCGGAAGAAAGACCCGAAGAAAGAGGCTGAAGAGCCCAAAGATCGGGCTGCAACCGTCGCCTTTCGACACGTCCATCAAACGGGCGTTCGTACCGCCCAGGCCCACTCGGCCCTGATGTGCGGGTTTGGGTACCTCCCCTTCAACATGGCCCTCGTCCGCGACCTCGGGAACGTCCCCCTTCGCTGCCTGCCGGACGTCCTCGTCGATGCCGGCTTCGCGCCGACCGCCTACTACGGCCACGATTTCGCCTTCGACAACGAGGGGACCTTCTTCCGCTTCCACGGCGTCGCGCTCGTCGAAAAGAATCATCTTCCTCAAGACTTGCCTCACGGCGCCTGGGGGGCGATCACCGACGCCCCCCTCTACGGGCACGCCTTCGACGACGCCGCCAAGCGGGGCGGCCCCCAGTACAATTTCGTCGCGACCCTCGCCTCCCACATGCCCTTCGACCTCCCCCAGGACATGCCGCAGGCCCTCGACAAGAAGGTCGAAGCGGCTTGCCACGCGCCGAAGGAGCTCGGCATTGACGACTGTCACCGCATCAAGACGCTCGCCTACGCCGACGAAACGCTCGCAGCGTTTGTCACGCGCATCGAGGCATCCCCGGCCGCCGACCGCACCTTGCTCCTATTGAGTGCGGACCATTCGACCAATGACAACTTCGTTTGGGACACCAAAGACCGCGCAGGATCTCTTTCTCGAATCCCCATGATTTTGAGGGTCCCCGAGGCAACGCTCGCCGCAGCCCCGCATCCGGAAGAGGCGACTGCTGCGCTCACGGAGCTCCAAAGCCTTGCGCTGAGCCGTGGCCTTTCAAACGCAGATATTCCGACGATCGTTCTCGCCCTTCTCGCGGGGACGCGTCCAATGGTTACCCTCGAGGCCCCCTGGCGGTGGCACACGCTCGGTGCGCAAACGACGCGCCCCGCCTTCCGCGCCCCGCCTGGCCTCCGCCACGAATCGCTCGACGCCGGCGGCGCCATCACCTTCTTCGGGGTCAACGCCCCCGCCCACATGTTTTGGGGCGAGGAAGGGGGGGCGGTCCACGACACCGAAGTACGCAACACCGCCCTTGCGACGACGAGCGACCTTGAGCAGCCGCCGCCGCACGCGCGGGCACCGCTCGCATTTCTTGGTGCATTTCTGGACGGTTGGGGCAGCAAGTGCGCGCAGACGCGCTGGCTTCGTCGCGACGTCCGCGAGCGCCGTGATGGCCTCGACCGCAGGCAGCCGTAACTCATGAACGCATACACCTACCGAGCCGCCACCCCCGAAGACGGCGCGACGATCCTTCATCTGGTCACCGAACTCGCGATCTACGAAAAGGCTGAGAAAGAAGTCGTCGCTACCGCGGAGGACTTCAATCGTGCTTTGTCCCAGGGGTCATCGGCACTTCTCGTCGAAGATACCCGGGGGACCGCCGTCGGCTTCGCCCTCTGGTTCCCGACGTTCTCCACTTGGTTGGGGCGCCCCGGCATGTTCCTCGAGGACCTCTACGTCGTCCCCGAGCACCGCGGTCGCGGGCTCGGCATCGGGCTCTTGGCGCGCCTCGCTGCCCACTGCACGGCGCACGGCTACCGGCGCTTTGAGTGGAGGGTCCTCGACTGGAACCGGCCGTCGATCGACTTCTACGAGGCGCTCGGCGCAACGCAACTGAGTGAATGGTACACGTATCGCCTTGAAGGAAAAGCCCTGGAACTTCTTTCAAAAAGAGGCCAAGCTAACTTTTTCGCAACCTAAGCCGCTCAAAAGCGGGCCGCGGAACGGTGGTCGCCGTCGGGGATCGGCGGTAGGTTGGTCGGGCGCGTGCCGAGGAGGCAGGCAAGGGCGTCCGGGGGGATAGCTCCTGCTTCGCTCGCATGCGGGAGTTCCATGTCCCAAGACCGAAAGCACGACTCGAAGGGGACCCCTTCGAAGGGGAAAGAGCCACCGCCTTCCGACGGCAAGGAGGGCAAAGGGCGCCGACGAAGCAGCGCATCGCTCGCGGCAGCGGCGCCAAAGAGCGTCGAAAAAATCGCGACTGAGCCGCCCAAGAGCCTGCGGAATCCGCCAAAGAGCACCGAGAAGATCGCCACAGAAGCGCCAAAGAGTTTGCGCACGCCTGCACGCGGTACCGAGAAGGTCGCGACCGAGCCTCCGAAAAGCCTGCGAAACCCGCCGAAAAGCTCGCAGAAAATCGCCACCGAGCCGCCCAAGAGCCTGCGAACTCCGCCAAAGAGCTCCCAGACCGTCGGCACCGAGCCCCCGAAGAGCCTGCGAAACCCGCTGAAGTCGGCGGAAAAGGTCGCCACCGAGCCTCCGAAAAGCCTGCGAAACCCGCCGAAAAGCTCGCAGAAAATCGCCACCGAGCCGCCCAAGAGCCTGCGGACCCCCGCCAAGGGTCTTGAGGCGATCGCGACCGAGCCGCCCAAATCGATCCGGAGCGGCGGCAAGCGAACGACGGTCAGCGAATCGCCAAAAAGTGTCCGAAATCCTTCACGAAAGCCCTCAGGTTCCCACGTCGCCCCGAGCCTGCGCCCGCCGCCGGCTGCCCCTCGACTGCTTCCGCCGCCGCTCCCGGCACTGCTCCCGCCCCGCAATGCGCGACGCCGAATGACGCCCGCCGTCGACGCATTTGTCTCCGAGGTCGATCGCTTCTCCGTAGAGGCGGGCGCGATCGCGGGCGAGCAAGGGCTGCCGCTCTCCTGGGAAGAAATCCTGGCATTTCGGGCATTTCTGCTCGGCGAGGTCGAGAGTTTTCTCGACCACTTCGGCCCCGACACGAGCGTGCATGTGCTCCCGCCGGTCAGCGTGCGACCGATGAAGCCAGTCGGCGCGCCCGTCCGCGAAGCGGGAGACGGCGCGGAGTTCTTCACGAGCGTGCGACCGGGGAGCGTCCGGCCGGTGAGCGTGAGCCTCCGCCCGGGCCGGGGGAGCGAGTATCCGGTGGTCGATGTGAGCGAAATCGCAGAGCTTTTGGAGAGCTTGCGACCGCCCGCCTGCTGACCATTGCATTCCGAGGGGGTGCCTGCTTACTCGGGAGCGTGCATATTGAGACCTTCCCGGTCGGCCCCCTCGGCTGCAACTGCTCGCTCATCGTCGATCCGTCGAGCGGGGCGGCGTTCGTCGTCGATCCTGGCGGCGATTTCGCCAAGATTCGCGCGCGGTTAGATGCGCTCGGTGCCAAAGTCGCGCGCATCGTCCACACGCACACCCACGTCGATCACGTCGGCGCCACCGCCGAACTGCAGACGGCCACCGGCGCCCCCGCCTCGATCCACGAAGAGGACCGCTTCCTCTACGACATCCTGGCGGTCCAGAGCGCCATGCTTCGCCTCCCCGAGCCGGCCCGCGCCGACATGGATGGCGCCCTTGTCGACGGCGCGACGTTCACCGCCGGCCCCTTGGAACTCGCCGTCCTCCACACGCCGGGGCACACGCCCGGGAGCTGCTGCTTTCTCGTCGGAACCGGCCAGGAACAGCATTTGTTCTCCGGAGATACCCTGTTTCGTCGTGGCATCGGTCGCAGCGATCTGTGGGGCGGCGACGGGCCGCTCTTGCTCAAGAGTATTCGCGAAAAATTGTTTGTGCTGGAAGGGGACGCGATCGTCGTCCCCGGCCACAGCGCACGCACCACCATCGCGGAAGAACGCACGGGGAACCGCTTTCTCGCGTGAAGCTCCCGGCGCCCCTCACCCGCGCCTCCCTTGAGGCGAAGCTCGGAGCGGCGCTCGCGAAGCGGAGCCGTCGCGCCCTTCCGACGCCGGAAGGGGTTGTGGAAGCCTCTGTGCTTCTTCCACTTTTCGAACGCGACGGCGATCTTCATCTCTGGGTCGTGAAGCGCCCGGAAGGCATGCGTAAGCATGGCGGCCAGCTCGCTTTCCCCGGTGGAAAGCGAGACGCCGACGATCAAAGCCCTTTCGAGACGGCCCTTCGTGAGGCAGAAGAAGAGATCGGTCTACCGCGCCAGGACGTAAACATTGCCGGTTCTTTGGACGATCTCGTCACAGGGACCGGTTTTGTCATTACGCCGGTCGTCGGTTTTCTTCCCCACGACTTCGTACCGCGCCCGAACCCCGCCGAGGTCGAACGCGTCCATGCCGTTTCGCTCCGGACGTTCGCACAAGCGGCGAGCGGCACCTTCCCCCGCATCGGCTACCCGGTCGGCGAAGATTTCCTTTGGGGCGCCACCTTTGCGATCGGGCGCCACTTCGTCGCCCTTGTCAGCGATTTGGGACCAGACGACCGCTCACTTTAGGTCCATGTCGCCCGGGGCAAGGTTCGTCGGCTTCGCGGTTTCGACCGGCTTCGGTTCGACCGGTTTTGGCTCAACCGGCTTCACCGTCGCCGGATTCGGTTCGACCGGCTTCGCGGGGAACTCGGGGAGCGGAGCGACGGCGGGCGGCTTGGCAAAAGTCGGCACAATCCCCGTTTTCGGAGCCGATTCGGCCGGTTTTGGCGCGTCGAGATCGATCGGTGGCGCCGGTTTCGCCGGGTCTCCGCTCGGCGCCGCTTGCGCGGAACCGCCGGTCGGAGGCGCGAGCTTCAAGACATCATTGGGCGCACTCGCCGAAGGCAGCGCCGAGCCGGCCGGCGGAACGACCGCGGCCACCGGCGGGCGCTCGTTGCGAAGGACGATGAAGGCGATCGCGGCAACAACGGCGGCGACCGCGACGAAAATCACAATGTTTCGAACGGTGTTCGACGGTTCGTCGGGCACGGTGACGGCGCGCACGGAGACCGTCGGAACCGGCTGATAGGGCGCCTCCGGGCGGGTCGGGACGGTCGCGCTGCCAACGAGGGGCGGTGCGACGTCGGCGATTTGCGGCAACGAAGGGGCGCGGGGGGGGACCGGTGGAACGGTGTCGACGGTCCGGACGGCGGCGAGCGGATTGTTCGCGATTTCAGCGAGATCGCCACCGGCCTCCTTCAGCGCCTCTTCGAGGAGCTCGGAGGCCTGCTTCATCATCGTCGGCTCGACGACCGGCTCCGAGGGGCCGCTGGAAGCCGGAAAGAACATGCTCGTCGCGCTGGAACTCGCGCTCGAACTCGCGGCCGGCGTACCGACAACAGGCGTCGGTCGCGCACTCACTGGCGCAGCCGTTTTCTCAAAGAACTCCGCACTTTGTGCATCGGCACGAAGCGCTTCGTCGACCGCCTGCGGCGACTCGGCGGTCTTCGTGAGCGGGTCGACGGCGGCGGCCCGACTCGTCATTCCGACCACGCCGGGCGGAGGCGGCGTTGCGCCGAGGGACCCACGACGGGCGGCAAAGGTCGCGCGCGGCGCCGAAGGATCGACGGCGGCGAGGCCGGCGCCAGAAAATTTCGGGGCAAGTGCGGGGATCGCCGGCTTCGGGGCGATCGAGCCGCTTCCCGGGGCGGCGGGGCGCGGGCCGGCGACGCTTTCTTCCGTCCGACGGCGAGGATCGCCCAAACGAGCATCCCGCAGCGCCGCCGTCGCGCTCGTCGCAGGGCGCGCCACCGACGGCGGGGCCGCCTCGGCAAGTGGCCGATCTTCCGGAAAAAGAGGAACAGAAGGCGATCGCGGAATCGGCGGGAGCGGCCGCTCCTTCGCGGTGCCAGATGGCACAACTTTGGACGGGCTCGCAGGGACGACGGACGGCGCCTGGGGAACAACCGACGGCGCCTGGGGAACGACCGACGGCGCGGTCGGTGCCTTCGCCGTCGGCGCCGACGCGTTCAGGGAAGCATCAACGGCGATCCCGGCGGGCAGCGCCCCTTCCGGCTCAGATTCGTAAGACTTTCCAGCATTTGCCTTCGTCGCGAGGAGGCGCTCCAGCACCGACCGCGCCCCCGGTTCGAGCTTGAGGAACTTCACCCCCATGCCGGCCGCCTTGCCAGGGATGGCGACCGCCCCCGGTTCGAGCTCACGCCGCCAGACGACGCAGCCGACGCCGCTCAGCACTGATTCGTCGGAGGCGATCTTGATCTCGAATTTTACAAGAGTTCCCAGAGCAAAGGGCTTCGGCGTCTTTACGAAAAAGCCCCCACGGCCGATGTCGACCGCGTGGTTTTCGATAAAGTCATCAACGGACGCGCTCTTGTAGCGGACGTTAAGGCCGAGGAATTTCTCGCGAGGGCTCTTGCGCGGTTCGTCGGACATGGCGGCGGGAGCTTAGTCGAGCGGGCGTTGGAAACGCGAAAAACCGGGTGGGAAATAGTGCAACCATTCTTCCCAGGGCCAGTTGGCGCCGCTCCCCAAGGAAATTGTCAGCCCGAATTCTTCCCCGCGTGCGGAAGGGGCGGCTAGCGTTCGAGTCCCATGGCCGAGCCGCCGAGCCATTTCCGCGCCCAAGCACGACGAAAAGTTGGATTTGTTGCCTCCCTCGCCTCCGCGCAGGACAGCAGCGATTCCAAAGTGCGCGTCGTCGACATCGGTTTGGGTGGCGCACGCATCGAGCCGCGCACGAATGTCTTCGTCGGCGATCGCGTCGTCCTCACCGTCACCGTGCCCGAATTCTGGGAGCCGCTCGTCCTCACGGCTCGGGTCGCGTGGACGTCCCGCGACGCCGCCGGCGTGATGTTCCTCCACGAAGAGGACGCG
Organism: Sorangium cellulosum; assembly: GCA_020720045.1. Classification (GTDB taxonomy): domain Bacteria; phylum Myxococcota_A; class Polyangia; order Polyangiales; family Polyangiaceae; genus JAAFHJ01. Next base: position 9,359 of record DYPH01000144.1, read on the forward strand.
GGGCTCGGGAAAGTCTTCGAAATTCTCGTAAATCGGTAGACCAGACGGCTACGACGCTTCGCGCTATAGTCGCGCGTCATGGTTTCCCGGTCCCTGCCGCCACCGACCGCTTCCCGGATCGAAGCGCTCTCCGATTTCCTCAACTGGGCCGGCAAGCTGTGGCCGCTTCTCACGCTCCTCGACGAAGCGCCGACCCGCATTGCGCGCATCTTTTCCGCAGATGTTGCCAGCATTTACGTCCTTGAAGGCGACGGGACGACCCTCGTTATGCGCGGAAATGTCGGCTTCCCGGCCTCCGCGCTGGGGCGGGTGCGACTCGCCGTCGGCGAAGGGCTCACCGGCGACGCCGTCGCACGTTTGCAGCCGATCGCAACAGTGGCTGCGGAAAATCAGCGTAAATTCCGATCTTTCGAGGCGCTCGCTGAGGCGCGCTTCCCGGTGTTTCTCGCCGTTCCGCTCCTCGCGCGCGGCGCCCCCCTCGGGGCGCTCGTCGTTCAGCGACGCTCGGTCCCCTTCGCACCGGCCGACGTCGAACTCCTCTTTTCCCTCGGAGCCCTCGTGGCGAGCGGTATCCAGCGCGCCGAACTCCTCGACGCGCGCCGCGAAGAGCGCGCCAACCGCCGCCCGGAGAGCGCCCGCGCCGCTGGCGGAGGCACCCGAAAGGTCATCCTACCCGGCCAACCGATTGTGGAAGGGGTCGCCCTCGGCGCCGTTGCTGCCCCCCGACGCCCCTCCCAACGAACCGTCCCGCCGGGGGCCCCCGACCCACTCGCGGCGGCACGCGCCCTCGCGCGCGCCTTCGAGCACGCGACGAAAGACATCGACGCACTTCGAGAACGTTCAAAGGAACTTTCTCTCGGCGAAGAGGCCCGCTTCCTCGACGACTACGCGCAAATCCTGCAAGATGCACGTTTTCGCGAGCGAGCGCTCTCCCTGGTCTCGAAGGGGAAAGGGATCGGCCCTGCCCTCGGGGAAGTAGCGGGACTTGCTGCACGAACCGCCCACGGTTTTCTTCAGGATGCCTTCTCGGAGCGACGCGCAAAGGCCATCGAAGACCTCTGCGATGCGCTCGTGATGTTGGCTCGCACCGACAAGCGAGCCGAACTCCCCTCCAAAGCGGTGCTCGTCGCCGACGCACTTACCGTATTTGATTTACTCGTAAGCGCCCGCTCATCTCCGGTCGGAGTCGCCCTTTCGGACGTCGCGGAAGATCCGATGAGCGCGACGCTCCTCGCCCTGCTCGGCGTCCCGGCGATCGGCAACATTGGTGGCCTCTTCCGCTGGGCCACCGAGGGGGACGTCTGCCTCGTCGACGCGACCCACGGGCTCCTCGTCCTTAACCCTTCGAAGAGCGAAATCGCGCGGTTGCGTGCAAAACGCCGCGCGAAGGCCCTCGACTAAGCAGAACTTTTTTCGCCGCCGGTCCAAGCGTTCCGTCGGCGGCTGGGTAAGGGTCCTCTACGCATGTCGATCGCCGAAAAGCCGCACGCACTCCGAGTCGCCACACCGCTCACGCCCCTCGCCTACGACGACGACGAGCCGATCACGATCACCGAAGTCCACGGGACGGTCGCCCGTTTCGACATGGTCGTCGAGGCGACACCGGGCGCGCGCCACTTTGGGCTCCCCTTCCCTGCGCGTCTCCCTTCGGCGCTCTTCCTGGTCTTTTCCCTCGGTCTCGTGGCAATTAGTTTGTACGCAAACTATTGCACCGTCGACGGTCCCCTCTTTGAGTTCATCGTCGAGGGGGACCGCTTCCGCGCCTTCTCGTCGCTGAAGGTCGCCCTCTTTGTGAGCGCCTGCGCCCTGGCGACGGTCGTCCGGACGAGCCTTCAGGGCGTGACGATCGACGACGAGACGGTGATGGTTCGTTCGATTGTTGGGCTCGGGATCCCGCGCATTCGTCGCTTTGATTGGGTGCAGATCGATCGCCTCGTCGTGACCGAGGAGAGCGCGCTCCTCGAGCTTTGGAATGGCGACTTTGAGCGTCTGCCGGACGTCGCCGACGGGCGCGCCCTCGTCGGCCGCCTCGTCGCGATCGCTCGGGAGCGCCGTCGGGAGGTCACCGCCCTTCCGAAGCTCCGCCGCGACGCGCGACGATGACGCCAGCACGGCTCCGCATCCTCGCGTTCACCGGCCTTCTCCAGGCCTGCGGAACCGAGAAAGCCCCCGCAGAACGCCAAGAAGTACGCGAAGTTCTCAGCGAACATCGCGGCCATGCGATGGGGACGTTGCTCCTGTTTCGCGCGTACGACCCCCGCGCGAAGACCGGCCAGGCCTTTGCAGAAGCGGAAGCGGAGTTTCAGCGCCTCGACGCCCTCCTCACGACGTGGAAGCCCTCCGGCGAGCCCTGGCAATTCGCCCGCCTCCGCCCCGGTGAATCGCTCCTCCTCCATCAAGAAACGCGCGAGGTTCTTGAGGCATCTCTTTCCTGGAATCGGCGTTCGGAGGGGGCTTTTGATGTCACCTTTGCAACGCTCTCGCCGCTCTGGAAATTCGACGAAGATCGTAATTTCCACATTCCGACAAAGGATGAAATTGGTGGGTTCCTGCCGGCAGTTGGCGCAGGGCACCTCACCTACGATCGCGTCGCCGGTACCCTCGCGCGCGACGACCGGCGCCCCCAGCTCTCTTTCGGGGGAATTGCGAAGGGGTACGCCGTCGATCGGGCCGCAGCCATCTTTGCCAGTTTCGGTCTAAAAACCTTCCTGATTCAGGCAGGGGGCGATCTCTACGCGACCGGCGAAAAACCCGATGGATCGCCCTTCAGCGCAGCCGTTGCAGACCCCAGAAATCCCGAAAGAACGCTCGGGCAACTCCCTTTGAATAAGCATGCGTTCAGCACCGCGGGCGATTACGCGCGGAGCTTCGTCCGTGACGGGCGGCGCTACCATCACATCCTCGATCCGCGGACCGGGTCCCCGGCGAACGCCTGTCAGAGCGTTACCGTCTGGACGGAAACCGCCTTTGAAGCCGACGGCCTCGACGATGCGGTCTTCGTACTCGGCCCGGAGAAGGGGCTCGCCCTCGTGGAAGCGACTCCGGGGGCGGGCGCGGTGATCGTCGACGCAGCGGGCGCCATTCACGTTTCGGAACGCCTCCGCGGACTGCTCACGCTCACACCCGCTCGCTGACGAAGCTCCGCGCGGCGAGTTCGAGATCGGCCGGCGTAACCGCTGGAAATACGCGAGAAACTAGCCCTTCGTAGCGAGCCATCGCCGAATCGGAGGTCCCCCACCGGGCGCGCGGCTCCGGACAGAGCCACCAGACGCGCTTTACGCGCGCAGCGATGCGACCGAGCGCGGCAGCGCCGTCGGGGAGGTAGTTGGTGCGGCCGTCGCCGAGGATCACAACGGTGCTTCGGCGGTCGAGGGTCGGCGCGACCGTTGCGGCGAAGCGCTCAAAGACCTTGCCATAGTTCGAGTTGGCTACGATCGGCACGACGCCCCCCGAAGCCAATTGAGCAAGAGCAACCGATGGATCATTTTTGGCAAAGAGATCGGTGACCTCGGCCACATTTCCTACAAAGACAAATAGGCGTGCACCGGCAAAGAGTTCGCGGGCGGCCAGGCAGAACTCCAAGAGGAAGCGGGAGGCGGCACGGACCGAATCGGAGATGTCACAGAGAAGGACGAGTGAGGTCGTCCGTGGGCGCTTGGCGCGGCGGAGGAGGCGGAACGGGACCCCACCCGTTGCAAGCGCGACCCGTATTGTACGTGCAAGATGCACCCGCTTTTTTCGGCGGCTCCGTGCACGCTGCGCCGCTTGGAGGCGGGCGGCAAGCAGAGCTACCGCCCGTCGAGCGGCGGCACGTTCCTCCTCGGACAAGGCGGCAAAGGCAGTACCTAGCGCCCCAGATTGTACATTAATTTCGGCCCCTTTCGCCCGCTGACGGATCCGGTCTCGCGCGGCATCTTCCGCCTGCTGGAGCGCCTCTTCCAAAGCCGCAAGCGCGCGTGTCGACGCTCCGTCGTCGCCAAGGAGTTCCGTAAGGGCGCGCCCCAGCTGGCGCATTCCGCGGCGCGCCGCCGGAAACCCGAGCGTTCGCATCGCTCGATGCGTGTAGAAGCCAAGCGTTCGCTCGCCGGCCATTCCGTCGAGCGCGCGGCGGGCGTCGGCCTGCGAGAGGCGGTGTTCCAGACCTGCCTCGCCGTCCAAGATGGCGAGGTCGAATCCGTCCCCTTTCAAATGGGCCTGAAGGAGCGACTCAATTTCCAAAATTTCGGCAGCTTCAATCCCATATTTTGCCAGACGATCGGCGAGCGTTCGCGGCGTTGGGCGGCGCGAAAAAAAGTCGTCGAACGTTTCGTCGAAACGCGTTCGGTCCCGAGCGTGGACGAGGATGGTTGCGGCGAGCGCCTCTCGGAGCGTCTCCCGCTCACCAAATCCGACGAGCCGGGCCGCTTCGAAGGCCGCGAGCGCTTGGGCGGTAGAAACGACAAGCCCGCGACGACGCAGCATCCAGAGGAGCTGATCGAGCATGCGGAGCGGTGCGCGGAGATCACCCATGGGAAAGGCTCTCCCACGGTTCGCACCTGCGCGTCCGCCCGGAACCGCCAAAGGCGGTGAGGAAACGGCGCGCAGAACTGCACCTGCGCGTCCGCCCGGAACCGCCAAAGGCGGTGAGGAAACGGCGCGCAGAACTGCACCTGCGCGTCCGCCCGGAACCGCCAAAGGCGGTGAGGAAACGGCGCGCAGAACTGCACCTGCGC
>DYPH01000267.1 GCA_020720045.1 Sorangium cellulosum
AAGTTGGATCCGCCGTCAACGCGGCGGATCGATGCAACCCACGGGCGGTCTAGCCTTCGGGTTTCGCCGCTCAGAGCCCCTGGACGGGGACGCCCTTCGTTGCGCTGAGGCCGGCGCCGCTCCGGCCGTCTCCGAGCTGGCCGCTCGCCGCGTCCCCCCAGCAGAGGACCGGGTCGGCGGGGCGGAGGGCGCAGCCGTGGGCGCGGCCGAGGGTCAAGTCGCTGAAAGTACCGACAGAAGTGGCCGCCGTCGGGACGCCCTTCGCCACCGTCGTGCCGTCTTCGAGCTGGCCTACGCCGTTCACGCCCCAGCACTGGAGGGCGCCTCCAACCTGCGCGCAGGTGAACTGGTTCCCGGCGCGGAGCTTCGAGGAGGTGATGCGCGGCGTCGTGTAGCCGGGTGGCGCCTGCGTCAGGACCTGCATCGTTTCCGGGTCCTTGAGGACGCCGCGGCCGAGCTGGAGGGCGGTGTTCGACCCCCAGCACTGGACGCCGTTCGACTCGGCGCAGGTGTGGTCGAGGCCGGGGGCGACGGCGCTCGCCGTCAAGTAGGTGGTGTTCGGCCCGGTCGTCAGCGGGATTTGGGTCGCCCGCGTGACCGCCGCCCCGCCGGCGCCGACTTGGCCGGTGCGGTTGTCGCCCCAGCAGTAGAGGGCGTTCGTGACTTCCTGGACGATGCACGTGTGGTTCGCGCGGCTCGCGATCTGCTTCCACGTGACGAGGCCGGTGGGGGCGCCGAGGACGCGGACCGGCTTCGGGCGGTTCGTCTGGGTGCCGTCGCCCAACTGACCGAAATCGTTGCGTCCCCAGCAGTAGACTTCGCCGTCGACGAGGGCCGCACAGGCGTGGTCTTCGCCGGCGGTGAGAAGGACGGCAGCGCTCGGGAGCGCCACTTTGACCGGCTCCCGCTGGGTGACTCCGGAGCCGTCGCCGAGCTGGCCCTTGTCGTTTTTGCCCCAGCAATACACGGAGTTCGCGCCGGCGCGGAGCGCGCAGGTGTGGGCGTTCCCGGCAGCGACGACGGTGACCTGGGAAAAGCCCGGCATGCGCATCGCCGAGGTGCAGAGGCTCGTGGTGCAGCCGGGCCCCGCTTGGCCGTCGTCGTTCCGCCCCCAGCAAAAGACGCGGCCCGAGCCCTCGACGGCGCAGCTGTGGTCCCCGCCGGCGGCGAGCTGGAGGATGTTGTTCCCGCAGGTGGTGCCGCGGCAGTAGTTGGAGGCGCACTGATCGGCGGTCGTGCAGGGCTGGCCGACCGCGAGCTTTCCGCAGGTCCCCGCGGCGTTGCAGATCGCCGAGGTGCAGTCGGCGGCCGCCTTGCACGGCTTGCCGTCGGCGTTCTTCCCGCAGGTGCCGACGCTGTTGCAGACGTTGCCGCTGCAGTCGGCCGGCTGGGTGCACGGGAGGCCGTTCGCCGATTTGCCGCACGTTTTCGATGAGTTGCAGAAGCCGGTCTTGCAGTCGGTGTCAACGCCGCAGCCCTGGCCGTCCTTCTTGGCGCCGCAGGTGCCGTTGGACGTGCAGACGCCGTCGGCGCAGGCTTCGCCGCTCGTGCAGCGGACCGGCTCGGGGCCGCACGTCGTGCTGGCGTTGCAGAGGCCGGTCGAGCAGTCGCGGTTTTCGACGCAGGCGTTCCCGTCGGGGGCGGCGCCGCAGACTTTCTTGGAGTTGCAGACGCCCGATCGGCAGTCGCCGTCCTTCGCGCAGGCGGTCCCGGCGGGGAGGAAGCCGCAGACGCCCGACGGGTTGCAGACGCCGCTCTGGCAGTCGTTGCTCGTCGCGCAGGGGCCGCCGTTCGGGACGGTCGCCGTCGGCGCCGTGAGCCCGCCACGCTTGCAGGTCGCGACCTCGTAGTCGAGGGCGTCGCAGGTGGATCCACCCGTATTGATGAGGCAATCCTTGAGCTCCGCCGGCGAACTCTCGCACGCCGCCTGGGAGCATTCGGCGACGCCGCAGACCGACGTCACGTAGTCGCAGTAGGTGCTGCAGTCGGCTTCGGCGCCGATGAGGCGGCGCCCGTCGTTGTTGCAGCCGACGACGGTCGCGGTCGCGGGGAGCGCGAAGGCGAGAGCGGCGAAAACGAGCGACCGGGACCGGGACAACGAAAGAAAGGCGAAAGGGCGGCGCGAAGGGGACACGCCGCGACCGTGGCAGATCCTGGGTTCGACGGCAACGAACGAGTGGCGGCCCCGGTAATCCCTTGCGGAAAGCGGTAGGAGCACCGGAAATCCCTTGCGGACAGCGGTAGGTGCACCGGAAATCCCTTGCGGAAAGCGGTAGGAGCACCGGAAATCCCTTGCGGAAAGCGGTAGGAGCACCGGAAATCCCTTGCGGAAGAGCGGTAGGTGCCCCGGGTATCCCTTGCGGAAGAGCGGTAGG
>DYPH01000145.1:0-11251 GCA_020720045.1 Sorangium cellulosum
TCCCTCGCATGCCCATGCCGCGCCCCCGGCATTTCGGTCGCTATGGACCGTCGAATTGCGGCGATTCACTTCACTTCAAACACATCGGCCACTTCGCCATCTTTGCCGGCGGCGCCCACGAGCCCCGGATTGCCTTGGTGGGCGCCCGTGCTGGCTTTGTCGCCCGCAGCTCCGCCGGCTCCGCCCTTCGCGGCGCTCGCCGGCTTGGTGTATTTGGTCGCTGTGTCGACGGTCGGCTTTGCCCCCGTGTACGCAATTCCTGCGGAAATTCCACCTGTTCCGCCACCACCGCCGGAGCCACCCGCGCCGTTGCCGCCCGCGCCACCGGAACAGGCGCCGCTGGTGCCACCACCACCACCACCACCACCACCACCACCACCGGCAAGCCCCTTGCCACCTTTGCCGCCCGCGCCGACCACGAAGCTACAGCTCGTGAAGCTCACCGTCGCGCCGATGGAGGCGAAGCCGATGCTCGCGCCACCGCCTTTGCCGCCGGAGCCAAACCCGCCCGCGCAGCCGCCGCACCCACCGCCGCCGCCGCCGCCGGAAACCGCGTCACCACCGCCGCCGCCGCCGCCGCCGCCACCAGGGTTGCTCGCTGCCGCAGACGTGCCGTCCGTCGAAACCCAGCCGGACGCCGAGAGAGCGCCGAGCGTCGAGGCGGCAGCGCCAGACGCGCCCGCCTTGCCGTTCTTGCCGCCGATTACCGTCGCGCTCGTGCACGTGTCCGCGGCGGTCGCACCGCCAATACCGCGATAGGTGCCTGCTTCATCGAACACCGTGGGTGAGGAACTTCCACCTGCTCCGCCAGCGTTCAAAGCTCCGCCCTTACCACCCGTCGACGACGTCCCGTCGGTGCAATCGCAGGTCTTCTCTGCGCCACCGGCGGGGTCGGGAACCTTAGTTCCAGGGTTCCCGTCCCCATTCGCGGCGCCCGTCCACCCGTTCGGGGTGCCGTCGGCTCCGTCGGCTCCGGGTTCTCCCGGTTCGGCGACGAAGGTGCTTCGCACAAAGCTCAATGCTTTCGTGTTGCTGGCCGTCGCGGCGATCCGTGATTGACCAGCCGAGGAGCCGTCGCCGGCTTGCGCTTCAAAGGTCACATCCGAAAACACCAGCGCCGCGGCAGCATCGGTCACGGCGAGCGCGGGGCCGTTGGCGACCACCACTTTCGTCGCCGCGCCATCGGCAAACCGCCACGTGGCGCAGTCGAGACCGCCGTAGACCTTCGCAGCGACCTGTGTCGAAGAGACCGCGATCTTCTCCGAAAGCGTCCCTGCACAAACGTAGATGTTTCCGCCCTTCGCGAGCGCTGTCGCTAGGGAACCGAGCGGCTTCCCGAGGGTTCCGTCTCCTCCGGTGGCGCCCGGCTTCACGAAGGTCCCGTCCGTCGGCGTGCAGTTGGTCTCAAAGGGCGTTTTGTCGGCCCCACACGGGCCTCCGTCGGGGCGAACGCCGCCGTCGCCACCACTATCGGTGACCGATCCGTCGGCGGCGCCGCAGGCACCGGGCACGTCGGCGCAGGGATCTCCGGAAACCGAAGCGCATGCCCCCGCGATAGAGGCAATCACGACTGCAAGGGCGGCGGAGGAAAGAATGCGCATAGTATCCTCGAACAGGTTCGATTCAAAAAGAGAAGAAATCAGAACTTCCCGACGAGGGAAGCTCCATTAAAACTGGGCACAATCGCGACGTGAGACGTCGTCGACTTCGGCCAAAAGAGAATCGCGGCAGCGCCGCCCGCGACGAAGACCCCGCCGGCGATGTAGCTCACCGTGGAGAGGGTTTTCGCGCTCTTTGCGTCGTCGTAGGCGCTGTCAAAGTTGCCGCATCCGCGACCGCAACGGGCCGTGGCGAAGCCCTTCGCATCATCAAGCTTCCCATTGCTCGAACTCGCGAAAATCACGCCGCCGACCAGCCCGAGGGCGCCGACTCCGACGAGCGATCCGCCGACAATGTAGCCGGTCGACGAGCTCTTCTCCTCGGGCACCGGCGTCTTCGTGCCGTTGCCGTTGCCGTTGGCAGCGCCGGTCCCTGCATCGTTCCCGGTGCCGGTGGGCGCGGTTCCCCCGTTTGAGGCGGCTACGCCGTCGCCGAACTCGACGGTCTCTCCGCCGGCGCCGGCCAGGCGGCGCGATACCGGAGCACCCGAAACTTCCAAGCTAAATTGGTAGCTCCCCGGCGCGAGCACCACCGTATCGTCCGCGCTCCAGGCGACTTCTTTCCCGTCGACCTTCAGCACAGCCCCCTTCGGGCCGCGGACCTTCACTTGGAAGAGGTTCTTCAGGCAGTCCGTCTCGCGGAGGCGCGCCTCGTCTTTGTCGCGCTCTCCGAGCTTCGGATTAAACCCGAGATCGCGGTACTTTCGGTAGGCGGCAACCGCCTCCAGGAAGCGCTTTTGGACCTGCTTCGCTCGGGCAATATAGAAGAGCGTGTTCGGCGAGTTCTCCAGCGTGAACGCCTCTTCCCACTTCGCGAGCGCGATCTCGAGACTTTGCGCCTCCCAGAGCTTCACCCCCTCCGCCACAAGCTTCTGGGCGTCCGCGTGTTGTCGCGGCGTCGGCTGCGCCGCTGCCGTCGAAGCCAACAGCGCCGAAGAGAGCGCAACCGCGCTGAAAAGTGTTCGTTTCATTGCATTTGTCTCGATTTGCACCAACGGATACGCTGCGAGACTATCACCAACGCATCCTACACGGCAAGCAAGATGTCCGAACGGATGGACAGGCGCCCAACCGGGCGGGTAGTGTCACGCCATGCGCCAGCGCAGCCCCCACGAACCGTCCGTCCAACTTCACGCAACGACCGACCCCGGCCTCGGCCCCTCCGATCGCGACATCTTAGACGGCATCGGTCGCCGAGGCCGAAATACGCTCAGCGGCGACCGGCTGTTGCCCGACCCAGTCACCGAGCCGGGAGCGACGCGCCTCGAGGCAAACGACGGCAACCGTCGCCGGCTTGGCATCGCCCTCGCGGCGCTCATCGCGCTCGTGATCACCGGCGTCGGCTACCTGGTTCTACGAAGGGTGGCCGTCCCCACCGCCCCGTCCGCGGCGACCTCCACCACCCCCGCGCCGGCCGCCGTGTCGGCACCCCCCGCGGTCGTCGCCCCCACGCCGCCAGCCACCGCGAGCGCCGAACCGACACCGGCCGCTGTCACGGTCGCAAACCCGCCGGTCGCAAACCCGCCGGTCGCGACGCCGGATCGGACCACGCACGCCGCTCGCCCGGGGCCCTCCGCCGCCCCTCGCGTGGAAAGCTCCCCGCGGCCGGCCGCCTCGGGGGCGCTACCGCCGCTTCGCGTAAATCTCGACGGGATCGAACAGAAGTAGATCGAACACGGCGAGTGTGCCGCCCGGCTGTGCAGTTCGGACACAATCGGGGCGCTATGACACAAATGCCAGAGCGCGAGTCGGTTGCCCTCGGTGTAGGGTTCCGACTACGCTGACGCTGCGCGCCAAATGGGGCGCTTTCGTCGGTTTTCTCCACTTGGCGCGCCCCTTGCCTCGGTCGGCGCGCTTGACCCGAGCTTCGGCTTTACCCGGTTCCGCCCTTCCCCCTGTGTCCGCAGAAACGCTCACTTCCCCTACGTCCCCCGCCGCTTCTGGTTTCACCGGAGCGTGGCGAGCGCTCGCAGGACTTCGCACCCGCCTCGCCGGGCTTGCCGCTCGTTCTTCGGACGACGCGCTTGCAACGGCGATTTCGGTCGTATTCTTCATCGCTTCTGCGACGCCGCTGCTCCTGACGCCGGTCCCCCCCTTCCAGGACCTGCCGAACCACCTCGCGGCGATGACGATCCAGAGCGACCCCGGCCACTGGCCCGAGTTTGTCGCGAACGGCTACCTCAAGACGAACGCGGCACTGTTCGCGTTCCTCGACATCGTCGGGAGCCGGTTCGGCTTCATCATCGCGGCGAAGCTGTTCGCGGCGCTGGTCCTCGCGGCGAATTCGTTCGTGTTTCCGCGCGTGCTCCTTGCGTTTGGCGGGGACGACACCCCGGCCGGTCGCGCCGATGCCCGCCGCCGGATGCTCGTCGGCAGCCTCTTCCTCTTCCCGATGATCCACAACTGGTTCGTCTCGATGGGGATGCTCGATTACGCGCTCGCCGTCCCGCTCGCCTTGGGCTTTTTGGTCCTCGCGAAGGCGCAGGCGGCCCAACCGCGACCGCTCCGTGGCGTCGCGATGGCGGTCCTCGCGCTGGCGACCTGGTACGCCCACGTGTTCGCGCTCCTCGTCGCCGGCCTGATCGTCGTGCTGTATGTGCTTCATCCGGCTGGAGAATTCCGCCGCGCGAGCGTCTCGCCGATGCGCGGGGTCGTGGCGCGCGGGCTCCCGCTGCTGCTGCCGCTCGTGCCCGCCGCGCTCCTTGCCGCCTACTCGGTCGCGCTCCACGCGCTCGAGCCGCGCGGCGAGATGACCGGGAACTACGACTTCAACCTGTTCCTCCCGCCCTGGCAAATCGTCTATAATTTCTGGGCCGAGTGGTGTTACGGCTACACCTGGCTCTCGATCGCGAGCTTTGCGGTCGTTGCCGGCGGGCTGCTTGGCCTCCGCAACGCCAACCAAAAAGTCGCGTTTTTCTCGCCGGTTGCGCTCGCCGTCCTTGGCGCGATGTACATCTTCATGCCCTACGTGGCGACCAACTGGTTCCACGTCGACTCGCGCATGATCCCGTTCCTCTGGTTCGCGCTCCTCGTCCGCGTGCCGACGAAGCTCCCGCGCTTCGCCGCCCCGGCGCTCGCGTTTGCCGCGGCGACCTACTTCGTCGGCCTCGCCGTCGACTACAAGCGCCTCGAAGGGGACCGCCAGGCCTTCCTCGCCGGCATCGACTCCGTCCCCGAGAACGCGACGCTCCTCCCGCTGATCTTCGATCCGCGCGGAACTTCAGAGAATACGCGGAACATGCTCCATCAGTGGGGCTACTACGTCGTCGCGAAGAAGACGGCGGCGCCGCTCCTGTTCGCCCACTCGAAGTCGTTCCCGCTGACCTATCGGGAGGCGCCCCCGGCTCGGTTCAACCACCTCGTCCTTGAAGACACCATGCGTGTCGCGCGGTCGAAGGCGGTGTTCTGCAAGGAAACCCACGGACTTGGCGGCGAGTGCGAGGCCCACTTTGAGAAGTTCTGGGCCGACTTCTGGGCAGACGCGACCGCCCGCTACGACACGCTCCTCCTCTGGGGCGCCTCGGAAGACGTGCTCCGCCAGCTCCCGCCCCGCTATGAACCGGTGATCACCCGCGGCAAGCTCATGATCTTCCGCCGCTCGCCGAACACGCCGGCGCCGAAAGCGACCGCCCGGTTCCCCTGACCGACAAACACGGTGACCGCCGACCCCTCAAAACGCCGCCTCCTCGATGGAAGGCGGCGTTTCTCGTTTCGCCCGCTTATTCGGCGCGCCCCGTGAACACCGCGACGCCGCCGGCCGGGATCACGACGAAGCCGTCGGCGATGCGCGGTTCGGGAGTGACCGAGGAAATTCGGAGCGCTGCGAGGAAAGGGACCCGAAAGCGGACGGCGTCGCGGCTGCCGTTGCAGGCGACGTAAATCGCCTCTTTTCCGGGGACGGTGACGGCGAAGGCGAGCGTGGCGGCGTCCGGCGATTCCCAGTCGGCGTTCGAAATCGGAAGGCCATCGGCGCGCAGCCAATGGATGTCGCGCTCCGTGTAAAAGGTCGCGGCGCTTTCGGCGGCGTCGAAAAACTCCCGGCGAAAGCCGAGGCAGGCGCTGGCGAAATGCTGGAATTCGTGGGGAACTCCGGCGTCTTCCCAGTCGACGTAGACCCAGGCTTCGTCGCGGCAGTAGGGGTTGTTGTTGCCGCCTTGGCTCCGCCAACGCTCGTCGCCGGCGACGATCATCGGGATCCCCTTCGCGAGGGCGAGCGTCAGGAACAGGCTCTTCGCGCGCCGGAGCCGGTTTTCGCGGATGGCGGGGTCGTCGGTCTCCCCCTCGGCGCCGCCGTTCCAGGAGCGGTTGTCGTCGCTACCATCTCGATTTTCTTCGCCGTTTGCCTGGTTGTGCTTGCGATCGTAGGAGACGAGATCGCGGAGCGTGAAGCCGTCGTGGGCGGTGACGAAGTTGACGGAGGCGAGGGGGCCCCGGCTGCGGAAGAGGTCGCTGGAGCCGCCGATGCGGGTCGCGAAGCGGCTGCGGATGATCGCTTCGCCGCGGAAAAACCGGCGAAGGTCGTCGCGGAAGTGGTCGTTCCAGTCGTGCCAGGGGGGCGGGAAGGAGCCTGCGAGGGCGCCGGTGAGGTCCCAGGGCTCAGAAATGAGCTTGGCGCCGGCGAGCGCGGGGTCTTCCGCGATGGCGGCCATCAGGCGGGCGCGCGGATCGAAGCGGCCGTCGTGGCCACGGCCGAGGATCGGGGCGAGGTCGAAGCGGAAGCCGTCGACGCCGATTTCTTCATACAAAAAGCGGAGCGAATCGACCACGAGCGCCTGGACGATCGGGCTTGTCGCGTCGAGGGTGTTCCCGCAGCCGCTCTCGTTCGTGTATTCGCTGCCCCGCTTTCGGTACCAGAGGGCGTCGCCGAAGCCGCGGAAGCCGAAGGTCGGCCCGAGGGTGCCCCCCTCGCAGGTGTGGTTGTAGACGACGTCGAGGATCACCTCGATGCCGGCCCGGTGGAGGGCGTCGACGGCGCCGGCGAGCTCGAGGGCGGGGTCGCCGCCGTCGGTGGCGAAGCGGTCGTCGACACACAGGAAGCCGAGCGGCGAGTAGCCCCAGTAGTTCGTGAAGCCGCGGTCCTTGAGCCACCACTCGGTCTCCATCCGGTGGACGGGGAGCAGCTCGAGGGTCGTGATGCCAAGCGCTTGAAGATGCTCAACGATCGCCGGGTGACCGAGCGCCCCGTAGCGGCCCCGCAGCGCCTCGGGGACCGCCGGGTGGCGCATGGTGAGCCCCTTGACGTGGGCCTCGTAGACGACCGTTCGGTGGGCGGGGACCGCCGGTCGTGGCGGACGGGTCCCGAGCGCCGCGGCGCGCGTTTTCCACGGGGATGTGACGAGGCTGCACGGCTTGAGGGCGGCGTCGTTGTCGCCGCAGGGGTGGTGGCCGGCGCGGAGCGAGTGGGGGGCGCGCGCCGAGTTCGGGCTGCCGTCGGCGTGCTGGTGGAGGAAGATCGCCGGGGCGCTGCCGGGCGGGAGCTCGGGGGACCGGCTGAGGCGCCTTGCCCAGGGATCGATCAGCAGTTTCGCGTTGTTGAATCGGTCGCCGTGGCTCGGGTTCCAGGGGCCGGCGACCCGGTAGCCGTAGGCGGTCCCGGGGCCGACGCCCGGTACGAAGACCTCGTGGCGCCAGGGGGAGCCGCGGACCGGCGCCATCGGGACGCGCCGTTCCTCGCCGGAAACGCCATCAAGAAGAGCGACTTCCACGTGGCTCGCCCGCTCGGAGACCGGGACGACAAACCGCGTGCCGTTCGCCGCCTCGTCGAAGTGGGCGCCGTAGATGCCGACTTCGAGGGGCTCGGTCCGTCCCACCAGCGCGGCGGCGCGGTAACTGCCCGAACGCCTTGCGTTCATGCGCGGCCTGCCGCCTCCATCCACGCGCGCACGGTGGCGAGCGCCTCGGCGATCGTCGGGTCGGCGCGGAGGGCGTCGGCGGTCGCCGGGAGGCGCCAGCTCCAGTTGCCGTCACCGACGACACCGGGGACGTTGATCCGGTCGCGAACGCCGAGGAGCTCCTGGGCGAGGGCGAGGACCCAGCGGGCGGGGCTATCGGCGAAGAGGGCGAAAACGCCGTCTCTTCGGGTGGTTGCCGATTCCCAGGCGTTCAGCCGGTAGCGGCCGATCAGATGCGCGAGGCGGTGTTTGTCGACCTCGGCGAACTCCGCGTAGAAGCCTTCGAGGGGCGCCGTGTCGTGGGTCGAGAAGGTGGCGACGGCGTTCTCCGGGTAGGCGGCCGGGTCGGTGATCGTGCCGTTCTTCTCGCGGGTCCACGGGAGGACTTTGTAGCCGGGGAGGCCGAGGGCATCGAGGGCCGGGGGGACGAAATCGGGAACCGTTCCGAGATCTTCCGCGAGGATCACCCCGTCGCCGGCGAGCTTCTGGAGGACGCCGAGCAGCTCGCGGCCGAGGGCGTTTTGCGACGGTTCGTCGGCCGGCGTGAAGACGCCGTGGAGGGCGCTCCCGTCCTTCTGGCGGATCGCCGCGCTCCCGGCGACCGGCTTCGAAAACCAGCGCCACTGGCGGAAATAACCGAGGACGTGGTCGAGGCGGAAGCCGTCGTAGAGCTTCCGCGAGTGGGCGATTCGCTTCTGGAAAAACGCGTAGTTGCTGCGGCGGAGCGTCTCGATGTTCCAGGTCGGGAGCTGCCAATCCTGCCCCTCCGCGGAGAACGCATCGGGGGGGACGCCGAGGGAGCCTTCCATGGTGAAGGTCGCCGGGTCTGCCCAGACGTCGGCGCCGTCGCGGGCGACCATAAACGGGAGGTCCCCAAAGAGGCGGACCGGCCCACCGGGGAGCTGGGCAAGCTCCGCGCGGGCGGCGGCCCACTGCTCAAAGGCGAGGAATTGGATGTACTTGGCGGCGTCGATCGCCGTCGTGTGCTCCGCGCGGAAGGCGGCGATGGCGCCCGGATCGCGGTCGCGGAGCGGGGCGGGGAAGTCGGTGAAGCGCCAGACGGCGTGGACGTCGCGGGCGACGACGTAGAGGGCGTAGTCGTCGAGCCAGGTGGCGTCTTCGGCGGCGAGGAAGCGCTGAAACTCCTGATTTCGCGGGTCGTTCGGCGCGAGGGCGGCGAAGGTGGCGGCCGCTTCCGCGAGGGCGGCCCCCTTGAGGGCGCGCACCTGCGTGTAGTTTACTGAATGCGACGTCCCGGGTTCGGCGGGGAAGCGCTTTCCGGCGAGCTCGGGGACGCGATCGAGGGCGATGTAGACCGGGTCGAGGGCGAACGCGCTCACGGCGCCGTAGGGGCTCGTTTCGCCGCCGAGCAGCACGTGGGGCGGGAGCACCTGCAGGAAGGCGGCGCCGGCCTCCTGGGCGAGGGCGGCAAAGCTTGCAAGTCCGGCGAGATCGCCGATGCCGTGGTCCCCGTCGCGACGGAGGGAAAAGAGCGGGATCGTGACGCCAAAAGAGCCCTTACGCATGGCGGCGACCTAAGCGCGGCGAACCCCTCCCATGCAAGGGCGTTAGGGGCTTTCGATCGGGGTTTTGTTCCTCGATCCGCGCTAGCGGGCGAGGACGACGTGCTTCTTCTTGAGATGGCCGGCGGCGGTCTCCAGGAAACGGGCGCGGGCCGCCTCGTGGACGACGATCGGGAGCGGGTAATCGCGGCCGAGGGTGATGCCGGCGGCGCGGAGCACGAGGGCCGGCGCGTCGTAGGGGGCGTGGATGAACTTGGCGTCGAGGCTGCGGAGCTCGGGGACCCACCGCTTGACGTAGACGCCTTCGGGATCGAACTTTTTCCCCTGGGTTTTCGGATTGAAAATGCGGAAGTAGGGCTGGGCATCGGCGCCGCAGCCGGCCGACCACTGCCAGCCGGCGTTGTTCTGGGCCCAGTCGCCGTCGGTCAGCCACTTCATGTAGTGGGCCTCGGCGCGCCGGTAGTCGCCGAGGAGGTGTTTCGTGAAGAAGCTCGCGGAGATCATGCGCGCCCGGTTGTGGACGTACCCCTCGGCGAGGAGCTGGCGCGCCGACGCGTCGACGATCGGGTAGCCGGTGGTGCCGGTCGTCCAGGCGTGCCAGGCGTCGTCGTCGTTTCGCCAGGGGAACCCGACGAAATCCTTGCGAAAGGGGCTCTCCAGCAGCTCGGGGCGCTCCCAGAGGAGCGCGTGGGTGAACTCGCGCCAGAGGAGCTCGTTGGTGAACTTGTCCCGATCGGTGCGGAGCGCTTCGTCGCTGGCGGCGGCGGCGACGCTCTCGGCAGCGTGCCAGACGGTTCGTGCGGAAATCGTTCCGAATTTCAGGTCTGCGGAGAGCCGCGAGGTGCCGGCGAGGTCCATGCGATCGCGGGCGTCCTCATAGCCGCGGAGGCGCTCGGCGCGGAAGTGATCGAGGCGCTCGCGGGCGGCCCGTTCGCCGCCGATCTGGAGCTGGTCGTTCCGCGTGAGGCCGAGCGCTTCCAGGGTCGGGATCGGGACCTCGGTCACCCCGAGATCGGTGGGGACGGCGGGGAGCGTTTTCGGGGCCGGCAGCGGCGCCTCAAGAGGGGTGGCGGCGCGAAAGGCGCGGGAAAACGGCGTGTAGACGGCGAACGGCGTCCCTGTTTTCGTGCGGAGCGCCCCCGGCGGGCGGAGCGTCTCCCCTTCGAAGAGCTCCAGGCGGCTGCCGGCGGCGCGCAGGCGGTCGGCGATGATCGTGTCCCGTTTGCGGCCGAAGGGCTCCGTCCACCGGTGGGCGACGACCCGATCGACCTTCCACCGGGCGGCGAGCTCGGGGATCACGCGGGTGCTCTTCCCGGCGACGACGATCAGCCGCGACCCCAGATGGCCGAGGTTCTTCGCGAGCGCCGCAAGGGCGTCGAGGAGGAATTGGATCCGGTGGGGGAGCTCGCGGGCCGCCTCGGGGGCGAAGAAATAGGGATCGAGGACGAAGACGGGGAGCACGGAGCCTTCGTCACGACCGCCGGCGTTGCCCCGGAGCGCCTCGGTGAGCGGGGCGTGATCGGAAACCCGAAGATCTTTCCCACGAAACCAGACGAGCGTCTTCACGGCGCCTGCGATGCCAGAAGGAACGCGACCGTTCTGCCTTTGCCGGCGAGGCTGCTAGGTTCGCCGCCGTGCGCCTGCCCCGCCGCCGCTACATGGCCATCGCCGCCGTCGCCTGCCTTTCGGGCACGCCGCTGCCGGAGGCGGCCCACCTCGGCTGGGGCGACCGGGAAGTCGTGGAAGATCGGGGCGCTGAGATGACCGCGCAGACGGCCTTCCACGAGCAGGGGCGCTACCCGAGCTTTCGCATCGTCGCGATCAACACCGGCGAGGTGCTCGACGTCGACCTCGACGGCGAGGGGGCCCCCACTCCGGAGGCGGCCAGCCGCGTCGCCCATCTCTTTCGGTCGCTGACGCCGCCCGGCGAAATCCCGATCGACGCTCGCCTCATCGCCCTGCTCGGCAGGATCGCCCAGAAGACCGGAAAGCCGATCGAGCTTGTGTCGGCCTACCGGGCGCCGAGCTACGCGGGCGAGTCGAACTTCCACACGCGCGGCGAAGCGGCCGACATCCGCGTCGACGGTTTGGAGACGGAAGAGCTCCGACTGCTCGCGAAGAGCCTCGGCGCACGGGGCCTCGGCGACTACCCGGTCGCGAAGATGGTCCACGTCGACCT
>DYPH01000145.1:11351-14027 GCA_020720045.1 Sorangium cellulosum
TCGGCGCACGGGGCCTCGGCGACTACCCGGTCGCGAAGATGGTCCACGTCGACCTCCGCGAAAAGCCCTTCCAATGGACCGATTTCAGCCCCCCGGAGCGTGCTACCGACAGCCCGTGACGCCACCGGGGCCCGACCGCCGGTCCGAGGGTGGAATTTGCGTCCCGTCCGCCGGTCCGAAGGTC
This sequence comes from Sorangium cellulosum, assembly GCA_020720045.1. GTDB lineage: Bacteria > Myxococcota_A > Polyangia > Polyangiales > Polyangiaceae > JAAFHJ01. The sequence continues at coordinate 11,536 of DYPH01000145.1, forward strand.
GAATTTGCGTCCCGTCCGCCGGTCCGAAGGTCGAATTTGCGTCCCGACCGCCGGTCCGAAGGTCGAATTTGGGGCCCGACCGCCGGTCCGAAGGTCGAATTTGCGTCCCGTCCGCCGGTCCGAAGGTCGAATTTGCGCCCCGTCCTCCGGTCCGACCAATCTGCACGTGACGCGCACCGATCCCGATTGTTTTTTTTTTTTTTTTCGGCATCTTGACCCCTTCCGTACGCAAGCGCGTGCGTAGCCGGTCAAGGAGTTGTGCACCTATGAAACGTTATGGCTGTTTTGGGGCGCGGGTTCGTCGGGAATGCCTGGTGGCGGGAACGGTGGTTGCGTTGCTCGCGTCGGGTTGTGTCCCCGCACTTCAAGTGCGAACGGAGAGAAGCGGCCCACGCGCCGACCCAAAGCGCGAAGCGGAGCGTGAGCCTCGTGTGGAATTTGGGGCGCCTTCGGTCGAGTATTCAACCGACGGTCAAACTCTCAGGCTGCGGGCCACCCTACCGAAGCGCTGCGCCACGCAGGTGACGACGCCGCAGATCGAGGAGGTCACGGAAACGACACACCTCGGAGATTCGGGACACCTTGCAGGCAACCTTGGTGTGGCGTTCTCGATCGCTTTACTTGGTGGACTTGTCGCGCTTCCAATGAACAATTGCGGCCCCGATGGCAAAGACCCGTGCTCGTCAAAGGTGAATTCAGACCGCGCCACGGGGGGAGGTGTCGTCGCATCATTCGCGATTATTCCTCTGGCTCTCGAAATCTACAACCAGACTCGCGGTGGAACCACACGAACGAAGAAGCAGATCGCGCCGGCTGTCACTGTTACGCCTTGGAAGGAGTGCGGAGCTAGGCCCGCGGGTGGGGCATTGCTGACCGGAGCTCTCGGCCCAGAAAAGTTCAGCGGCCAGACCGACAAGAATGGCGAATACTTAATTGAGATTTCCGACGCGGCTGTCCAGTATAGTTCGCGGTTGACCGTACTTGTCGACGGAAAGAGTGTGTTGAAGGACGCAAGAATTGACTCTCCAGAGATTGCCAAGAGGGCTCACGGACTGGAACAGAAAGCGCAATTTGAGAATCGCACCGAAGTTAAAATTAGAGACCCGCTAAAAGGTGAAATCGCTCGAGCTGTCTCCCCCTTCACGTTGCGTCACCTTGGGTACGCCTTGATGTGGGTAACAATGGAGAGAACGTACCCCGAACTGTACAATGACTCGGGGGCCTCGTCGAAGGCGGCACAGATCGTCGCGTGGGGCGTGAAGTCCCGAGAAAAAGTCGCTCGCGACATTTTCCTCGAATTCGCTAACCACCATTTGACTGTTCCGAAGAGCCTCAACATATTGGCCGAAGCACACACCGTACGCATGGATGAAGGCTCGATTGAGCAAACCTTCCGTTTCGACTTCGAGGCGCGGAATGGATTCGGCGCCGTCGTGTCAGAGTCTGCATCTGTCATCGTATTCTCCAAATGCTACCCTTTTGCTGTGACCGATAAAGGTTGCTCGAGTTGGACCAATGCGGAAAGTCTAGTGGTTTATTGTGACCGCCGAAGCGGGCTTACAAGTCCTTGCAACTGAATCGGCCGATGGCGATTCATTCAGTTTGGCACGAAAGGCAAACATATGAACAACGTTCGAAAAATGGTTGAAACAGACACCGGGGCCGTTTGGGGCGAATATAGCCTGGAGAAAGATGAGCCTGTCGGCGAAGTAGACATTCAGCGGACCGACGACGAAAGGCGACATGTTCGATACACAAAGGCAGACAAGGTTATCGTGGATGGGACCGTTCCGGCCGGTGATGAACGCACCGATGAACAGCTCGCCAAGGACGTGGTGTTCACCGGAAAATTGAATCCGCCTTCGTTTCGACCCACCTGACGGTCGCCATCTACGTCGCCGAACCCCACGCAACACTACCTGCGTGGGGTTTCTCATTGGCCTCGTCTTGTCTGAGCTTCTTGCCGCAACCAAGGACGGAGCGATCTTGCTCGCGGCGCGACCTTTGAGACGGCGAGCGTTGAAGCGTCCGTGCCGGTCCGACCGTTTTCCACGCAACAAACGCCGCGGCCTGGCCGACCGGGGGCGCCATGGAGACCCTCGACCCCAAACTAGATGTCGTTTTCAAGATGTTGCTCCTGCGCAACGAGCCGCTGCTCCGCGCCATGATTGAAGCGGTGCTCACGCTCCCAGGGCCGATCACGAGCCTGCAGGTCTTGAACCCGGAACTGCCGAAGGAACAGCTGCGCGTCCGCCCGGAACCGCCGAAGGCGGTGAGGAAACGGCGCGCACGACTGTAAATGGACGACAAGAGCGTTGTTCTCGATGTTCGCGTCGCGATGGCCGGCCATGGCGTCGTCGACATCGAGATGCAGACGCGGATGCTCCCCGGCACAACCTCTCGATTTCTCTACTAAACCAGCTCACCAGCGGCGACAGCTACACGACGTTGCACCCCGTCTATTCGGTGCTCTGGCTCGGCGACAACCTTCA
>DYPH01000268.1 GCA_020720045.1 Sorangium cellulosum
TCACGACCGGGTAGGGGGTGGCCCCGACCCAATTTGCCTGGCCCGGGCCAGGGGGGCAGCGCGGCGGAATGGGCAGAGGCGGACGTCGCGGGTCGTGGAGGAAGATCAGGGACTTGGGCTGCGCTACCGTTGCGGTGATGTCTCGCGCCGCCGTACTTTTCTGCCTCGTTGCTGTCGCCTGCTCGCCGGGCCGTTCGTTGCCAGTAGTGCCGCGCACCGGTCCGCCCGCCGCTTCCGTGACGGCGTTGGAGCTACCCGCCGAGGAGGAACCGGCGGAACCGCGCGGGGAACCGGTCAACGTGCTGTGGGGCGGGCCGTCGAGCGTCGCCGTCTCGTCCAACGCCAACGGCGGGCGTCCGTCCGCGCTTGTCGACGGCGTCGCAGCGACCGCCTGGGAAGCGGCCGTCGGTGATCCTGCTGCGGCGATCTCGTTCATCGTTCCGTCGGGAACGGCGATCACCGAGCTTGTGCTGACCGCCGGCTTCGATGGCACGTCACCTGCCAGAAAGGACCTCTTTTCAAGCCATTCCCGCGTCCGGAAGGTCCGTATCACGGCGCTCCCCGGCACGACGTTCCCAACGCTCCGAACGCCCCAACACTTTCCATTTCCGGTGCCGGCCCATCGTGAAGAGGAGGGCCCGCTCGGGTTTTCCGTGCTCGTCGTCGAAACCGACGGCAACCAAGGCGGAACGCCGGGTCGCCGGGGCCTGCTGCCACTTGCCCTCTCCGAGTTCGCCGTCCTCGGTCACCTCGGCACGCGCTGGAAGGCCCCCGAGCCACCCCGCGTGACGGTTGGCGCTCTCGCGCCTCTGCCCGAACGTCCGCCCGGTGCCTTCGACGGTTTCGTAGGCCACCTTGCGCGCAACATCGGTTTGGAGAACCCCTGCATCGCGTACGAGGAGGCGGTTGAGCCCGCCCTGCAGCGCGCTTCCGACGAGTTCGAGGCGGCCCTCTCGCCCATCCCTGAGAACTCCAAGGGGCCGCTGCCCGAAAAGCCCTGGTGCGTGTCGGGCCCAAGCACGGTGGCAGCGAAGGGGGCCGGGCAAGTCTCGAAAATTAGACGCAAACGAGGCTCCGAAGACGCCTCCCACGACCGTCGCGCTCGTCGATCTCGAACTGCCCAACGGCACCGCGCGCGTCCTTCGCGCCGATCTTCCACGGCGTCGGTATCCGAGGAGGCCCTCACCGTGGACGTCACGGTAACGGTGCCGAACAAGGGCGATGGCTCGGCAAAACGCCCCACAACAAATGCGAAAATCCGCGCATTAACCTTCTACTGCCCCCTCGATTCTACGCCGCTCGGCTGCCGCCGGAGCGAACGCGTGAGTACGCCACTGGTCAAGTAATCACGAAGGGATCGTTGTTGGTGACAATGTCTGCCTGTGAGGACGCAAATGGCGGTGACTCATTCGCCAATTTTGGGGTGCATCCAGCTGGCGGTGACTCATTCGCCTATTTTGGGGTGCATCCGGCACGGATTTGCCGAACGAGCCTACAGCGGAATATTTGAGACTGCGCACGGTTCCTGTACGACCCGCTCGATCGCGAATGCCACGCAAAGCTCTGGATTCACAAGGCCTGCTTCGGCCTCTTCCGTGGAAAACGGGATTGCTACCGATGAAAATTCTCCGAAGACGGCGGCAAAAAATGCACGGCCATCGTCTCTATATCCCTCACGTTTCGCAGTGACTTGTCGACGATACTATTGATTGTATCAGCCGTTTCTTTTGCGCCTCCGAAGAGTCCGACGAGGACTTGGTTCTGAGGGGTGCCTGCGCAAAGACAGCACCCCCTCCGAGACAAAGGGCGAGATGGCGTACCGTTCTTTTCAGGAATGACCGTTCATCCTCGCGGAAGACCGACGCCGTGAGCTTCAGTGCAACCGGGTCTCTAGGAGTTCGCGGAGTTCGGCGGCGGTTTCGCGGACGGTCGGCGAGCCGACGGCTCCCGCGAGGGCACTCGTCGCTTCGATGACCAACGCGTGCTCTTCCCAAGGAATTTCCATCGGATCCAGCGGGGCAGGGGGGACCGTGAAGGTGAGGGCGGGGAGCTTCGCGCCATACTCGCGGGCGACCGCAAGCAGGGCGGCGACGCGCGGGAGATCGAGGAAACCGTCGGCCCAGGCGATCGCGGCGAGGGCCGACGGGAGCGAAGCGTAGGGAGGGACCGGGGTGAGGCGTGGGCTGGTGTTCATGGGCGCTTGCTCCGCAGCATCCGGGCCAATTCAAATTCCCTGGAAAATGTGCATTTTTCATCGAGATCCCCCCTGGCCCCGCGCCGTTTGGCCTGGCCCGTGCCACCCCCCCGGCGGTGAGATGCGCTAGGTAGCTGCTCGGAATTGCAATTTACACGGGATGTGATCAAAGCAATGT
>DYPH01000146.1 GCA_020720045.1 Sorangium cellulosum
AGTCGCCGCCAGATCGCCGTAGGTGATCGAGAGGACCTTCCCGTCGGCGTGGTGGCATCGAGCTAGGTGTCAACGAATTCGGGGTTTTCGGTCGCGCTGAGCGAACTATTCCCGGCGGTCAAGAAAATTACGGGAACCTACACCTTCGTGCGTTGCATCACTCCGCTTCCTGAGGTATTGCGGCGGTCCCCGTACGCAGTGGGCTTTAGGGCGAGTGTTCCTACATTTGTAGGCCGGTCCAAGTCCTCGTGTTCGTGGGAGAAAGGCGCCCTCGCTGAGGCGGGGGCGAACACCAGGTTAGAAGCAGTAGGAATGACCACGACCACCGACAACCAGACCTTCTCCGCCGACGATTCCTTCGCGGCGCTTTTCGAGCAGAGCCTCAACGCTCTCGGCAAAGAAGGTGACATCGTCACCGGAACCGTCGTCGCTATCCAGCGCGACAATGTGATCGTCGACATCGGCGGCAAGAGCGAGGGTGTCATCCCGCTCTCCGAGTTCGCGGATGCAGCCGGCGTGATCAACGTGAAGCCCGGTGACAAGACCGAGGTCTTCATTGAGAGCCGTGAGAACGAAGACGGCCTCGTTCTTCTCTCCAAGGAGAAGGCCGACAAGCAGAAGGTTTGGCAGGAGCTGGTTCAGGCCTACCGCGACGACGAACTCGTCGAAGGCACCATCACCCAGCGCGTCAAGGGCGGCCTCTCGGTCACCATCCGCGGCGGCGTGAAGGCGTTCCTCCCCGGCTCGCAGGTCGACCTCCGCCCGATCCGGAACTTGGACAAGCTGATCGGCCAGACCTATCAGTTCAAGTTCATCAAGTTCAACGAGCGCCGCGGGAACATCGTTCTCTCGCGCCGCGTCCTCCTCGAGAAGGAGCGCGACCAGCTCAAGAGCCAAACCCTCCTCAACCTCGAGGAAGGCAAGATCGTCAAGGGCACGATCAAGAATATCACCGAGTACGGCGCCTTCGTCGACCTCGGCGGTATCGACGGCCTCCTCCACATCACGGATATGTCCTGGGGCCGGGTCAACCACCCGGACGAGCTCTTCAAGGTTGGCGACGAGGTCACCGTCAAGGTCCTCAAGTACAACGCTGAATCCGAGCGCGTTTCCCTCGGTCTCAAGCAGACCCAGGAAGATCCGTGGAACCACGCCGAAGAAGCCTTCCCCCAGGGGAAGAAGGTTCGCGGCAAGGTCATGTCGATCACCGACTACGGTGCGTTCGTCGAGCTCGAGCCGGGCGTCGAAGGCCTCATCCACGTCAGCGAGATGTCCTGGACCAAGAAGGTCAAGCACCCCTCGAAGATCCTGGAAGTTGGCCAGGAAATCGAGTGCCAGGTCCTCGAAGTCGACGCGAAGTCGAAGCGCATCTCGCTCGGTCTCAAGCAGCTTGAGCCCGATCCGTGGTCGATCTTCACCGAGAAGTACAAGCCGGGCGATCGCATCGGCGGCAAGGTCCGCTCGATCACCGACTACGGTGTCTTCATCGGCATCGAAGAAGGCGTCGACGGAATGGTTCACAAGAGCGACCTCTCGTGGACGGCCAAGGTCAACAACCCGGCCGACATGTTCCACAAGGGCGACGACGTCGACGCGATCATCCTCTCGATCAACCACGACGAGAAGAAGGTCTCCCTCGGCATCAAGCAGCTCTTCGAAGATCCGTGGCCCACGATCTTCACCGACCTGCCCCCCGGCAAGGTGTGCGACGTCAGCGTCGTCAGCCTCGTCGACTACGGCATGTTCGTCCGCGTCCGCCCCGGCATCGAAGGCCTCATTCCGCAGAATGAGATCGTCGAGCCGAAGGACGAAGCCGGCGCGAACGTCCCCTACAAGATCGGTGATGCACTCCAGGCGGAGATCGCGAACATCGATTCCCAGGAGCGTCGCCTGACCCTCTCGATGCGTCTCGGCACCGGCGCCGCGGAAGCGGCCGCAGCGGCCGTCACCACGGGCGGCGGCACGAAGCGCACCTCCAAGGCCCCGAAGGGTGGTAGCACGTCTGCGGGCGAGCCGGTTGCGAACAGCATCGGCGACCTCATCAAGGCGAAGCTCGGCAAGCTCTCCCTCGACAAGAAGGAAGAGTGATTTCCTAGGTGTCTCGCGGAACTCCCGCGAGGCACCTGTGAATCGCCGCAAGGAAAGGCGGTCCCCGTGAGGGGATCGCCCTTCTTCTTTTGTGCAGCCTCAATCCCCATTTCGCGTAGAGTCGACACCCATGACTTTTCGCGTCAATCGGCTCGCTCTCGCGGTTGCCTCGCTCGCTCTCGCCCCCGTCTTCGCCTGCGCCGGCGGCGATGGGACCTTCAACGGCGCGATTCTCGACGGCGGAGCCACCGAAACCGACGGCGGCGCTGGGACCGATGCTGGCGGCGGCGGTGGTGGCGGCACACCGACCAAAGGCTGCGGCGCCCCGGCGGCAGCGACCGGCTATCAGAAGGGCTTGAGCCTGCAGGTCACCGGAAAGGCGCGGACCTACAACCTCTACCTGCCGCCCGGCTACAACCCGAGCAAGGCCTACCCGCTCGTCATGCTCCTCCACGGGGACGGCGGTACCGGCGACGGGATCCGTAACTCCTGGAAATACGATACGATCGTCGGCGAGAACGCGATCGTCGCCTTCCCCGACGGCACGAACAAGACCTGGGCCGACGGGACCGCAAAGGCGACCAACGGCGACCTCGCCTTCCTCAGCGCCCTGAACGACAGCCTCCAGGGGACGTTCTGCGTCGACAAGTCGCGGGTGTTCCTCGCTGGCGAGAGCCGCGGCGCCTACTTCTCGAACCAGGCCGCCTACTGGCTCGGCGGGAACGTGATTCGCGCCGTCGGCGTCTGGGCGGGGGGCGCCCCCTACGGCATCGGCCCCTCGGATTTCGATTCGCAAACTGGCGATCTTAAAGTGGTTGTCCCGGCAGTCGGCGCGCTGATCATGTACGGCGACAAAGACGCCAAGTACATCATCGACGGCGCCGAAAAAGACGCGCTCGCCCACTGGAAGCCGTGGAACTCCTGCAAATCGACGTCGAAAGCGGTCTCGCCGAGCCCCTGCGTGACCTTTGATGGCTGCGCGCGCGCGGTGACCCAGTGCAAGGTCCCCGGCCAAGGGCACGGCCTCTGGGCGCCCGCCCCGAAGGCGACCTGGGACTTCTTCGCGACGTTCTGAGGGGTATTCCCAGCGGTCTTCGTGTTCTTCGATGGGCGTTGAGGACAAGCGCCGCTGCCGAATGCGCAAACATGCCGCCGCGACAAGATTTCGAGGGGCGAGCGCGAACACCGGTGAAGGATGGGGATCGAACAGCTCGATGTCTTGGACGTTGTGTCTTTGCGCAACAATGCCAGTGAGGTGGTTCTCACGATCGCAGACTTTAGAGACTGGTCGGAGGAGAAGGACGAGCACTTGAGACTTCTCTACGAGAAGCTCTTTTTTTACATCGATACGTTCTCGTCAGACGATCTCGTAAATGCATATCCGCTTGCGGCAGGAAAACCTGTTGTTGTGAGTGTTGTATTTCGGGTTCCTCCGATTCCAGAGGCCCTCCGCCTTATCGCTAGATGCCAAGAATATGTGGGGGACGCTGCCACGTTTGAGTGGAGCGTGTTCTCCGGAGAAGAAGATCCACCGGACGGCTCCGAGGAGCGCTCCGCGCAGACGCGCAGCTAGATGGAGCGGCGAGTCGCTTCTCCAAAGAGTGGGAGGATTTAGGGGACCTCCCACCTGTCTTCGTAGACGTCCTGGGAAAGCAGGGGCTGCACGCTCCATTCGTCGTCGGAGTCGCCCTCGCAGAAGAGGGGGATCCCCAGTGCTGCGGCGCGTTTGTCGACGTAGCGTCGGAACGTCATGACCCAGTGGGCGCCAGCCTCTTCCGATTCATCGATGGAGCCCTCGCCGGTATAAATCGGGAAGCGGACGATGCGGTCGTCCGTGCCGGCCGTTGTTCGTTCGCCCGATGCGAGGGCGACGATCTGTCGCGCGACCGGGCGCCGCTCCACGACGCCGTCTTTGCCGATTCTTCGCGCGTAGATGACGCGTCGATGCGCGTCCAGGACGAGCGCCGCCGCCGAATAGGCAAACGCGCCACCACGACGCAGGCAGCTCGCTCCGTAGTCGCCGATGCGCAAGATTTCGAGCGGATCGTCTTCCGCGCTCAGTTCGACGAGATCGCCGTTTGGAAGCGCGAGCTGTTCTCGCGGCCACGTCGCAACAAAGGCGCCTCGCCGTTCGGGATCGGCGCGGAGCCAACGCTGGGTGACCGGATGTTCGATCACGTAGGCGCGGGCACGGGTGGCGCGGTCGGGTCGGTCGCTCGCCAACGTGGCCGTGAGGAGTCGGCGAAGCGCGCGACGGTTCCTCTCGGAATCCCGCGTGATTCCAGCCGCATACACGAGGTCTTCTTGGTCGAAGTCCGCCGGGGAAGGCACGTCCAGGAGGGCGATGGCCGCCTGCTGGGCCTTGCCGATCAGGAGGTGCATCCGGATTTCGGTCTCCCGCCGGAGGAGGCGTTCCACGATCCGGCGGTGCGAGGTCGTGTTCGCGGACGCGGCGAGCCGCTCCCGCACTGCGCGCGGGACGAGCGAGTTTCGTGGCGGGGCATTCCCCGCGAAGCCACCCTGGGCGTCGTCGATGAAGGCACACAAAGCCGAAAGATCTTGGGGAAATTCGGTCGCGACGACCTGCCGTAAGAGCGCTTCTCGCGTTGGGTGGGGGAGGTGACCGAGTTCGGTGAGCGCCTTTGCGAGAAGGAGCGGGCAGGCGACAAACGCGCTTTCGAGGAGCGACGGCGCGCTGCGAAGGAACGACGTCGTCGCCCGAGAATAGGTCCAATCGACGCGGTTCGTTGCCTGTACAAACCTACGAAGCGCCGAAAGTGGCGCAGAGGCCAGTGTGGCAATCAGTGGCTCAGACGCTGGCGCGCGGGCGAGTGCGCGCAGGAAAAGATGGAGGGTTTCGTGGCGCCCCAGGGAGGGGACCGCCTCGGCAAGACGGTCACGAAGGGGGCGCGTCTTCCGAAGCGCATCCAGGAGCTTCGAGGCGACAGCGGCGCGCGTCGCTGCGGGGGCGTTCAGTGGGGCTTCGTCGGCGATCGTCACGGCAAGAGAAAGGGTGATTTCGACGGCAGCCGCGCTCGGACCGAGATCGTCGAGGAGGACGGCGAGAGTTGCTGGCGGCAGGAGCCCCTGTAGACCCCAACGCCCGCAAACACTTCGAAGAACGAGAAAGCGCACCTCCGGTTCCGCGATGGCTTGAAAGCGGGCACCTTCGAGCACTTCAAATAGACCCGTCTCGGGTAACACCCCCGTTTTTCCGAGTACTTCCGGTTCGCCGACGGCCGCCGTGACCAAACATTCGGCAAGGTAAGGAGCCCAGACAGCCATGCCGCCATCCTTTTCGACGGCGGGCAATGCCGGCAGAAGGAGCGTTTCCACGCGGGTCATCAGCTCCTCCGCCGTTTCCACGACGGGCCTTTGATGCCACGCGCATTCGGTCAACGAAAATCTTGGCGCTCGGTAGCGGTGCGCGAGGCCAACCACTGCTTCCAGATGGACCACCGGGATCCCGGCGCGGAGCGCACGGAGCGCCTCTTGGCGCCAGGGTCGTTCCTGCGTCGCGGGGAGGCTTGCGAGGAGAGAACCTACCGACTTGTCATGCACAAATGCGTCGGCGCCGCCGGTCGTCGCAATCAGCGCTTCAAGCAGGTTCTGCCAGGCCGCTTCGGGGGTCTCTTCGCCGTCCGGCTGCGCGCCGAGGGCGCTCACGAAAGCCGGTTTGAGAAGGCGAAAGACGGCCGTCGCTGCCGGGACGCCATCGGTCCCGGCGATCCAGGCGTAGGCGGCATTGAGGGTTGGGTCGGTTCCGAAGGGCGCTTCGCCGACTTCCGGATCCACAAATGGGGCCTCGGGGAGCGGGAGCGGCGGGGAGAAGAGTCGGGAAACCTCAAGAAGGTCGCGCGGGTGCCGCAGATAGGGGCGCAGGTCGCGGAGCCTGTTTGGCGTCGCGCCGGGCGCTTTCGGCGGCTGGTATTTCGTTCCGCGGAAGCCGCGTGGGTGGGCCGCCGTCGCCCGCCGCGACGGAAAAGTCGGGAGTGGGCCCGGAGCGGCCGGCGCGAGCGGCTGCGTGCCGAGGACGCCCCGCGTTTTCGTAAGGACTTCGATAAGCGCGGCGGCGACGGAAGCGTCCACAGAACCGACGGACCCGAGCGCCCCCCAAGCGGCCGCCAGCGACGGCGGGAGGTCACTCGCGCGCGCCGGAACGAGGAAGATGCGCGCGACCGTTGCGTCGTTCTCGCGCGTCCGGCCGACGCGCCACTCCACGAGACCCGACGATGCGCGAAGCCAGCCGAGGTGCAGCGACGTTTCCATCCGGTTTCTTGGAAAACCTAGCGCACCCTTCGAGAATTCCCGAGGATCCAAGGCTCGCGACCCTGGATCGTTGCACGGCGGTGAACGAAATGAGGTTCGCGATCCTGAATCGTTGCACGGGAGTGGACGAAATGAGGTTCGCGACCCTGAATCGTTGCACGCGAGTGAACGAAATGGGGTTCGCGACCCTGGATCGTTGCGCAGCGGTGAACGAACTGGGGTTCGCGACCCTTCGGCGTCGTTCTTACTTGGCGACCGGCGCTACGAAACCGGCAGCGCTCGCCGTTCGAACGCACATCACGCGTCTGAGGCGGTCGTTGGGACCTTGCTGCGGGTCGACCTGCCACTCGCTGCACACCTGGCCGGCCGGGCACGCGGGCGTGGACAACGGCCCCTGGGCGAGTTCGTTCCCGTTGCAGGAGATGGTCGCTCGGAAACACTGACCGTGCACGGCGTAAATCGCGTCGGGATTCCGCGATTTGAGAATGCCGGGGGGGAGGCCGGTGCAGATCGCGTCCGTCGATTGCGTCGTCTGGGGGCCGGCGCCTTCGACGCGACAGATGACCTGGCTGCCGACGAGCGCCAACGTGCCGGAGGTGCAGCAAAAACTGGGACCTACCGGCGTTCAGGCATCACCCCCAAACGCGCAATGATTCGCCGGGGCCTTTCACCATCGTGACTTGGGCGCCCGCGCGGCTCGCCCCGCATTGCGCCTGACGCCCCCTCGCAAACTTCGCTAGCGTGCCGCGCCGATGAGCGAAGCCCCCGAACCGCAGCCCGCCTCCGCCGCGCCGTCGCGCTCTCCTTCGCGCTCTTCGGCGCGCCTGATCTTCGTGGCCGCATCGGCGGTTACTGCGGTCGGCATCCTCCTTTCGGCGCGGGCGATCCTGCTGCCGTTCGTGCTCGCGCTCGTCGTCGCCTACGTGCTTACGCCGCTCGTTTCCTGGGCGGAGGCGCGCAAGGTGCCGCGGGGCGCTGCGATTTTGCTCGTCTATTTCGTCGTCCTTGGGACGCTCGGCGGCTTCTTCCGGCTGGCGGTTCCGCGCGTCGGGCGCGAGATCGGCGCGCTCCGCCACGAGTGGCCGGAGATCGTGCGGACGGTGAAGACGAGTTGGGTGCCGATGCTCCAAGGGGAACTTGCCCACGCCGGGCTCACGCCGGCCCGCGAGGAGCATGAAGGCGACGACGAACAGCTGAAGCGGGACGAGCCGGCCTTCGTGCTCCGGCCCGGCGCCGACGGCTCCTACTCGGTCGAGGTGAAGTCGGGCGTCGTCGTCAAACAGGACCACGGGACCTTCGTCGTCGAGCCGACGAAACAGGCGGCGCGGGAGGCCTTCGACCCGAACAAGCTCGTGGTGACCGCCGTCCAGAAGACCCTTGAGTACGCAAAGACGAACACCCTCGAGCTCGTGAAGCTCGGGCGCGAGGTCGTCGCCGGGGTGTCCCGCGGCATCTTCATCTTCAGCATCACGCTGATGCTCGCCGCCTATGTGATGCTCACGCGCGAGCGTATTCTCTCGTTTTTCCAGTCGCTTGCGCCGCCGGACGCCCACGCTTCCTTCCGCGCCTTCCTCGACCGCGTCGACAGCGGCCTCTCCGGCGTCGTGCGTGGGCAGCTTGTGATTTGCCTCGTGAACGGCGCCCTCTCGGCGCTCGGCTTCGGCCTCTGCGGGCTGAAATACTGGCCGGTGATGGCGCTGGTGGCGACGGTCGGCTCGCTCATTCCGATCTTCGGCGCCATCGTGAGCTCGGTCCCCGCCGTCGCCCTCGCGCTCACCCAGAGCCCCGGCAAAGCGGCCTTCGTGCTCGTCTGGATCTTGGGGATCCACCAGCTCGAGGCGAACTTCTTGAACCCGAAGATCCTCGGCGATTCCGCGAAGATCCACCCGGTCCTTGTCGTCTTCGCGCTCCTGGCCGGCGAGCACTGGTTCGGCGGCGTGGGGGCGCTCCTCGCCGTGCCGACGCTCTCCGTCGTGCAGAGCCTTTTCCTCCACCTCAAGGCGCAGATCGAAGCCGACGAGGCGGCGGCGGAACCGGAGCAAGACGCATGAACAGGCGTATTCCATGGCTCAACGCCGGCGCAGGCGTGGCGGTCGTTGTCGCCGCGGGACTCGCGATCGCCTCCGGCGCCGAGGAGAGTCGGCCTCCGGTCACTTCCGGGCCTCTTGCGTCCACGTCGGCGGGGGCTCCACCGCCGGCTCTTTCGGGGCCGAGCGCTGCGAATTCCCAAGTTCGAGCGAGTTCCGCGGGGGAAGTCGGCGCACCGACGGTGGGTCACGTCCGCGGGACGACCTGCGGCGGGATGGCGCTACCGACCCCCCGCGTCGGCGTTTCGACCTTCGGAACCGGACCGTTGCTCACCGACGACGAAGCGGTCGCGGTCGCGAAAAAGAACGATCCCGCGCTGCAACGCGCCTGTTTCTCGGGGGATGCGGCGACGTCGACCGTCGCGACCTTGGAAGTCGCGCCCTCGGGCGCCGTCGTCGACGCGTTCGTCACCGCGGCGACCCCGAGCGTCGCAGCCTGCGTGAAGGGGGCGCTCCGTCGTTGGAAGTTCCCCAAACGGGGCGCTCCGGCCCGCATCCAACTCGCATTTCACGGCGAGTTTGACGACGCCGACCGATGAACGAGGTCGGTCGCTCCGCAAGTGGCGATGCGCAGAACCGCACCACTACGTCAACCTCTCCGATATAATTCCACTCGGCAATGTTCGTGGGTTGCCGAGTCCACTAGTTGGCTTCCCTTGTTTTCCTATGAATAACTCAACTGCATTAATACCCGCACACCTATCAAAGCGAATGTCGCCGACGGTAAGGGTTGCATTCTTAGTCGGAAGCTTGGTCACAAAATGGCTCAACGGGAGGGTGGCATTCATCTGGTCGTAGTCTATCGAATCTCCCTGCTTTTGTCGAGGTTTTTTCTCGGTTCTCGACACTTGCGCGCAGTTTCGACCGTCGCCGGACGCGGCATTAAAGAGTGCTGCGGCGCCATCTCCTGTTGCTTTCCGACCTCCACAAACTTTGACTTGCTGCGCTCGCCGATGCCGCGTTTGTGGACCACATCTGCGTCGCCCGCCTCCGGTGACCGGAGACCCCCCTTGGCGCAGTCGTTTCGCCCAAAACTGATGCCTATGTCGCGCCCGTTCGTCGTTCAGGCCGTTGCTTTCATCGCGCTTGCCCTTCCTGCCCTTATTGGCTGCGGCGCGCCGTCTTCGCCCCCTTCGGCGCCGCCCGCAGGCCCGCCTCCCATGATCATCTCGCTTTCCCCAGAGGCGCCGCTCCCGCCCGATCCGCCGCTGGCGAAGGTTGCCTCCGCGGAGGCGCTCGTTGCGGCAGTCGTCCAGAAACTTCGGGCGACGACGCCGGCGGTGCATTCGGTTTTCCTTCGCGATTCTCTGGGGATAGTGCCCCTTCGCGACGCGCTCACGGCGGCGCCGTTTCGGATCGCCAAGGTGATCCTGGTCGGCGGGGAGCCGGTCTCCGACGGCGCGGGCGGCCACGTGCACGTCCAGAACGAAGCGCTCGATGTGCCGGTTGCCGTGAGCCTCGTCGTCGATGCGCCGCCGGAAGGGCTCCGCGTGCGCGCCTATGCGCCGCCCGAGCGACCGGCGAACAGCGGCTATTTGGTCGTCAGCGGCCCGGCCCTTTGGGGGTTCCAGGTCGGTCGCTGACCGTCACGCAGGTCCCGCGCGGGTGCGCGCAGACGTTGCGCCGGCCCGGTGGGGGACTCTTGCGCGAAATGCGCGGGAATCTCGAAAATTGCAGCGCTACCGTTTTGGTGCGGCCGATGCATGCGCGAGTCCCTATGACCGCCACGCCCCGCCGCCGCCGTCCCGCTGCCACCCCCTCCAAAGACCCGATCGGCATCAGCCACATCGATACCCGCGTCGCCGCGCGCAACACCGTCGACGCCCTTGTCGCGACCGACGTCCGCGGCGACCTCCCGCCGGGGCCGACCGCTCTCGAGGTGGTCGCGCCGCTCCTTGCCGGCGCCTCGCCGGATGAGCGCAGGAACCTCCTCCGGGCGCTAAAAGCCCGCGTCCGCGACGACGTCGTGCCGAGCGGCGCCGACATCGAGCTCGCGAAGGGCTGGCGGGAAGGGGGATACCCCTACCGGTACCGGCTTTCGCGGAAGGCCTACGAGGCCCAGAAATACCGTTTGCAAGTCGAGCTCTTGAAGCTGCAAGCCTGGGTGAAGGAGACCGGCGCCCGCGTCGTCGTCCTGTTTGAAGGGCGTGACGCCGCCGGGAAAGGGGGGGCGATTAAGCGGTTCATGGAGCACTTGAATCCGCGTGGTGCGCGCGTCGTCGCCCTCGAGAAGCCGAGTGAATCGGAGCGGGGCCAGTGGTACTTTCAGCGTTACGTCTCCCACCTGCCGACGCGCGGCGAGATCGTCCTCTTCGACAGAAGCTGGTACAACCGCTCCGGCGTCGAGCGCGTGATGGGCTTCTGTTCCGACAACGAATACGAGGAGTTCATGCGGCAGGCGCCCGAGTTCGAGCGCCACCTCGTCCGCTCGGGGCTCCACCTGTTCAAGTTCTGGTTTTCGGTGAGCCGCGCCGAGCAGCGTCGCCGTTTTGAGGAGCGCAAAGTGCACCCCCTCAAACAGTGGAAGCTGAGCCCCATCGACCTCGCGTCGCTCGACAAGTGGGACGCCTACACGGCGGCGAAGGAGGCGATGTTCCTGAATTGCGACACCTCCGATGCGCCGTGGATGATCATCAAGAGCGATTGCAAGAAGCGCGCGCGCCTCAATGCGCTCCGCTACGTGCTCCACCGCCTCCCCTACACGGCAAAAGACCCCGTTTCGATCGGCCCCGTCGACCCGCTCCTCGTCGGTCGCCCGGCGCTGGTCGTCGACCCGACCCTCTCCCAGTCCCGGGACGAGCTCGTCGGCTCCGCCCAGAACGGGTGAGTTTCCGGAGCTGGCGGGCCCGTCCGTCGGGGCGGGCCCACTTCCAGCGCAACATCGGGTAGAAGCAGGCGATGCGAGCTCTGTTTTTCTTGCCGTTTCTGCTCCTCGCCGGCTGCGCGCCGGCCCTCCCACCGCCGGTCGCCGCGCGCCAGCCCGTTGCAAAGGTCCCCGAGGGCGTGCCGGACGGCTACGAGGTCGCCCTCCTCGATCCTGCCGCCGCCGCCCAGTTGCCCAAGGCGCCGAACGACTACAAGAAAGCGCCGAACGGGCTCGGCGACTTCCTCTTCGGGATGACCGTCGCGGAGGCCGAGGCGAAATGCCGGGAGGTTGCCCACCTCTCGACAGACCAGCCCGAGGACCCGCTTTGGGCAACGACGCGCCTGTGCATCGGGCCCCGGATCATGTCGCTGCCGATGCTCGTCGGACTCCACTTTTGCAAGGGGACCGACCGCCTCTGCGACGTCTCCGCGTGGAGGACCACCACCGGCCAACCGCCCCGCACCGACGGCCAAGTGAACCATACGATTCTCCTGGCGAAGTTCTTCGGGATTTTCTTCGAACGACGCTTCGGACCGCCGACGAACACGCGCGATGCGCCGCTCTCGGATGCCTGCTTGGAGGGGAAGCCGCGCACCGATGACCTCCCCGGCCCCTACCGGCGCAACTGGTGGTGGGACGATCCGCTCTCGCATGTGCTCGCCGTCTTCACCTGCAGCGAAAAGGACCGCGGGGTCTACCTGTACGCGCAGGATGCCGACGGCGTCCGCGTGCGCGTCGCCCAGCGTGAGTCGCGAGCGGGCAGCCAGTAGCAGTGTCGCTTCAGGGCACCGGTGGGCAGGCGGTGATGATCTCGATCTCGGCCGTCTTGAAGGCGGCGCAGCTCGCGCCGTGGAGCACGATCTTTTGCGGGTTTTGGGGGGTGTCGAAGGTCCAGCCGTCGGTTGCGTCGGCGACGACTGGGGTCTTGTTCCCGGCGCCGTCGGTGACGACGACGTTGGCGGACATCGGGTCAAAGCTCTGGCCGGCCGGCACCTCGATGACGCGGGTGCACGGGTCGTCGGGCAGCGGGCGCGTCGCGAATTTCCCCGGCGTGCAGTCGATGAACCCCGCTTCCGCGGTTGCCGACCCGCTATCGAAAACGGTGATCGGCCCGAGAATTTGCGCGTCGACGACGATGGCCCCGCCATCCTTGATGTCTGTGAAGTTGCTCGACGGCGCCGGCTGGCTGCACGCGGCGGCTGCGACGGGGAAGGCGAGGGCGGCGAGCGACGCTCGAGCAAACAGGCGCATGGGGCAATCCTTTGTGGCAAATCAACACGTTCTCGGATCCGGCGCTTCGCCGGGACGAGGCAACCCACTTCGTCCTCGCCCGCTCGGGCGGATCGAGGAACAACTTCGTCCTCGCCCGCTAGGGCGGATCGAGGAACAACTTCGTCGGGCGCAATTCTACGTCGCTAAGGGACGAGGACCGGGCAGGGTTCGAACACGTCGACGGTCGCGCCTTGCGCGCTCTTGAAGGCGGTGCAGCTCACGCCGTGGAGCTGAATTCGTTGCGCGTTTTTGGTGGCGTCCAAGGTCCATCCGTCGACGGCATCGCTCGGGACAAACTTCCGAGAGCCGGCGCTGTTGGTGATGCTCACCGCTTCGACGTCGGTCGGGCGGAGGCCGGGGTGCTGACCGAGTGGGTCGTCAATGACGCGGGTGCACGGGTCGCTGGCGCGCGCCTGCTGGAGGGCGGCGGTGAGCTGCTGGGCGGCCGTGGCCGGTGCGGCGGTGGTGTCGACCTCAAAGTGGCAGGCGTTGGCGGCGTCACTTGCAGCGGCGTCGCAGGTTTTGTGGGCAAAACCGCCGCCGTTTGCCGCGATCCCGCCAACGAAGGCGCGGAGGGCTGGCGTCGTCGCGCCGTCGGCGAGGAGCACCGCAAAGGTGGTGATCCCCTTTGCGCGATAGGTCTTGGCGAGCGTCGCTGCCTCCGACGCGGTTCCGGCGGTGTCGTCGGCCGGCGGGGCGCCGGTCACGAAGACGACGATCTTGTCGCCCCCGGTCGGGAGTCCGGCGGCAGCCACGTCCAAGCCATCGATCGTGCTGTAGTTTCCGCGGAGCGCCGCAAGCGAGACGGCCCCAAGGGCCGGGGTCCCGGCGACGCGAGCACCGAAGTTTGCGACCTGAGCAGCGTCGACGACGCGGAGGGGGACGTCGGCGGCGGTCGGGTAGGGGCCGAGCCCCTTGGAGCCGTCGAGGGAGTCGGAGAACAGGCTGAGGCCGGCACCGAAGGTGGCGTTGTTCTCCGCCTGCCAGGCGGCGGCGACCTGCTTCACGGCGCTCGAAACGGCGGCCCACTTCGCGCCGTCCATGGCGGCTGAGCCATCGACAACGACCTCCAGGTAGCCGGGCAGCGGGCGCGTCCCGATTGGCTCGGCCAGGCAGCGGACGACGCCCCCTTCCGGGGACGTCGAACCGCCGTCGGGGATGATGATCCCGGGGTTCGCGGCGGCGTCCACCACGGGGACCCCGCTATCGTTCCCGTCCTCGAGTTTCGCCGGCGGCGCCGGTTGTCCGCACGCGGCGGCGACAAGGGGGGCGGCAACGGCAACGGCGAGCGACGCTCGAGCAAACAGGCGCATGGGGCAATCCTTTGTGGCAAATCAACAACTTCGTCCTCGCCCGCTAGGGCGGATCGAGGAACAACTTCGTCCTCGCCCGCTAGGTAGCTGCTCGGAATTGCAATTTACACGGGATGTGATCAAAGCAATGT
>DYPH01000002.1:0-35090 GCA_020720045.1 Sorangium cellulosum
CATTGCTTTGATCACATCCCGTGTAAATTGCAATTCCGAGCAGCTACCTAGGGCAGCGTTCGTCATCGGTCCTTGGAAACCGGTCGGTCGGCTCGTCGGCTCAGGCGTGGAAGGGGATCTTCCCGCCGAAATCGCACATCGTCTGGAAGGCGTCGAGGCGGGCGGCGATAGCGGCCTTGTTGGCCGAGAGGAGCCGTTCGGTGCCGATCGCCTCCACGCAGAAGGAGCCCATCGTCGACGCGACGATCATCGCTTGGCGGAAGCTCGCATCCGAGAGGCCATTCTTCGCGAGCCAGCCGATGAGGCCGCCCGCGAAGGAGTCGCCGGCGCCGGTCGGGTCGAGCACCGTTTCAAGCGGGAAGGCGGGGGAGAAGAAAACGCCGGCGTCGTCGAAATAGAGGGCGCCATGCTCGCCGCGCTTGATGATGAGGCGCTTCGGCCCCTGCTTGCGAATGTCTGCGGCCGCCTTCGTGATGTTGTGGATTCCGGAGAGCTGCCGGGCTTCTTCGTCATTGATCACGAGGAGATCGACCTTCTCCATCACCTTGCCGAGCGTCGCGCGCTCGATGTCGATCCAGAGGTTCATCGTGTCGCACACGACGAGCTTGGGCGACTCAACCTGGTTCAAGACGTCGAGCTGGAGGGCAGGGTGAATGTTGCCGAGCAGAACGATCGGCGACGCCTTGTACGCCGGGAGGATCTTCGGCTGAAACGTCGCGAAGACATTCAATTGAGTGTCGAGCGTCTCGCGGCTCGAAAGGTCGGCCGAGTAGCGCCCCGACCAGTGAAACGTCTTCCCGCCTGCGACGTGCTCGACGCCGGCGAGGTCGATGCCGCGCCCTGCAAGCTTCTCCAAGAAGCCCTTGTCGAAGTCATCGCCGACGACGCCGACGAGGTTCACCTTGGCGAAATTCGATGCAGAAATCGATGCATACGTCGCAGCGCCGCCGACGACGTCCGCGAAGGTGCCGGTCGGCATCTCGAGATCGTCGTAGGCAACGGAACCGACGACCAGGACTGAATTCTCTTGCGTCACGGAAGTATCCCTTTCGAAATCAAACGTCGCGAAGGTGGCGAGCAGGTAAGTTTGGGCGCACAGAAGTCGCTAGGAGGACCGAATCTCGTCACGCACCCCTTCGAGCTTTCCGTGGCGGAGAAGCTCTTCTGCGAGGCCCGCACGCCGGACGCGCTTTGCGCGCTCCGCATAGATGATTCCTTCGAGCTGGGCAAACGCATGTTCGAGCGCATCATTCACGATGACGTAGTCGAAGAGCGCGTAGTGCTCGATCTCCTTCTTGGAGGCGGCGAAGCGACGAAGAATCACATCTTCGGCGTCGGTTGCACGGCCGCGAAGGCGCCGTTTCAGCTCTTCCATCGAGGGGGGAAGGATAAAGATTCCGGTAACATCAGGGACCTTTGCGCGAATCTGTCGCGCGCCCTGGTAGTCGATATCAAAGATGATTCCGGTGCATTCCGGGTCTTCGGAAGATCGCGCAATCTCGCTGCGCGCCGTCCCGTAGAGGTTTCCGTGGACTTCGGCCCATTCGATGAACTGGTCTTCGGCGACCATCTCCAGGAACGTCGACCGGTTGACGAAATGGTAGTCGAAGCCGTCCTTCTCGGTCGATCGCGGCGCTCGGGTCGTGTGGGACACGGAGAAGCGAAGGCCTGGAAATCGCGCGAGAAGCTTGCGGGTGAGGGTCGTCTTCCCGGCACCGCTCGGCGACGAGAGAATGAGGAGGAGGAAATCCGAGCGGTTGACCATAGTGCCCGAGGGGGCCGTTCGAGGTCATCGGCAAGCAAAAGCGCTGAACCCGATGCCGCAAGGAACGGTTGCCCGAAGTGGAGCCCGTCTACTCGATTTCCGGGTGAATCGGCGGCGAATTGGCGCGCTATTCTAGGTTTTGGACCTGTTCGCGAAGGCGCTCAATTTCGACCTTCATCGCAACCACGACGTGGGCGACGGTCGAGTCCTGGGCCTTGGACGCGGTCGTGTTCACTTCGCGCGCGAATTCCTGGAGAAGAAAATCGAGGCGCTTCCCCTGGGGCTCTTTGTCGTTCGCGAGTGCTTCGTCGAACTGCTGAAGATGACTTGCGAATCGGGTTAGTTCTTCCGCAACGTCCCCACGATCGGCCAGCAACGCCGCCTCCTGGACGATGCGGTCGCTTGGCACCACGACCCCAGTCCCGTCGAGGAGCTTCGCGATGCGCCCGCGGAGGCGATCGAAGTGCTCCGTGGCGAGCGCCGCGGTACGTTGCGCCAGGTCGGCGTGAAGCTTCGTGAGGAGGGCGAGGCGCTCCCGCAAATCTCGAACAAGATTCACGCCTTCGCGCACGCGCATCGCGTCGAGATCGGCCATCGCCCCTTCGAAGGCTCGCTCGGCAGCGGCGCAAAGTTCGGGGTCTTCTCGCTCGCCGGCATCGCTCGCGAAAAGGCCGGGGACCTGCAAGACAGCAACGAAGGGTAGGGGATCACCCGGCGCAAGCGCATCGCGAAGGGCCTGGAGGTCGGCCCAGGCCTTGGCTACCCGCTCGAGCGAAATCTTTGATTTCTCACCAGAAACGGCCGCATCGACCGCAAGAGAGACGTCAAAACGCCCTCGCCCGGTAGACGCAGCGGCGCGACCTTCGAGGAGAGGACCGAGGTCCGCGTAGCCCTTCGGTGGCCGGACGCGGACCTCGCGGTGCCGGTGATTTACCGTCCGAATTTCAACGCTTACGCGGGTACCGTCCGTCGTGGTCTGCGCAGCGGTCCCAAACCCGGTCATGCTCCGAAGCGGCATCTTCAGCTTCCGCGGCGCTTGCGGAACTGCTCGGAAACGCGGGCGTATTCCACGTCCCAGAGCTGCGTACCTTCCTGGACGTGCTTCAGCTGGGCGCGGATCTCAAGTTCGACTTCACTCGCGTCTGCCAGGTGCTTCTTAAAGACACGCGCCATCGCCCGCCGAAGCTCGACATCTTCAACAAAGATTTCGTCGACGCTCGGCGAGTTGTGGAACGTCATCACGATTTGATCGAGGACGTAATCAAGCGCCTCGTCACCGACCTTGATGCCGTGACTCTCCGCGATCTGCTCACGAACGCGACCGTACTGATCCATGCCGCGACCGGTCTGCGCGAGGAGATCCTTCGCCTTTTCGTTGATCTTTCGCTCCTCGGTGAGGAAGGCGTTGAGCACCGCGACAATGTCTTTTTCGACCTCGCCCGGAGCATCGGTCTCGATGTCCCCCGCAGCGATGAGCGCCTTGACACATTCCTTCGAGATCGGCTGAACCTTCGCAGATTGGAGTCGCACGACAATCCTTCTTTCGTGGGGGAGTGGCTCCGAGCTGGCGGAAAGCAACACCCGTAATCAGTCAGCCTTCCGGGCTCGACGGCTTGGTTGCGGGGGATGCGTTTCCAGGGAACTCCGCGCCGTCTCCCGCTTCGCCGGCGGACGCGTCCATTGCAAACTGCGCGGCGTCCCCGGAAGAACGGACGGACGTGGCCGTGGAGGACCGAAGCGTCGGATTTGCAAGGGAAACCGCAGGAAACCCATCGGAGGGGCGCACTTCGGCGGGGGGCGGCGTCGCTTGCGAACTCGGCGCAACGCTCCCCGGCGTCCGCGGCGGCGAGTCGGGCCCGCTTTCCGACTGCTTTCCAAGCTGAAGCCGACGCATGACGGCCCGCTTCTGACGCTCTTTGTACTGGGCGTGAGACGCGTCCCCTTTTTCGTTGGTCGCTTCGGTCACGCGGTCGATGATCTGGAATTCGCACACGACGAACGTCACGGGTCCTAGGGACCAGGCCGCTGCGGGCGCCTTCTCAAGGACCGCGTGCGGAAGGCGCACCGGCATATCGACGACGAAGTGGATGATTCGGTAGCTCGCCGCCGAGAACACATTGTCGCTGGGCGTGAAGTCGAGATCCTTCCCCGCCTGCATTTTGGGAAGCATTTCGGCTAGATGAGGCACTGCTTCGCAGTGCTGCTTGAAGCCGAAGACCGAGTTGATGCTCTGCCCGGGGATGATGTAATTGAACGGAAAAAGCGTCTTCGTGAGATGTTCCATCACGGGGAACATGTCGTCTTCGCTCTCCGTCACGATCCGGAAACGCAGTTTGTCGTAGACCTGCGCGGCGATCGTTTCCTGCTTTGAAAGCAGCTTTGTATAGAGGCTATCCTTGTGCTTCCGACCACCGACAAACTCGACGATCGGATAGCCACCGACGAGCATTTCGCCAATGGTTCGATAGACTTTCGCCTCGACCAGGTGAAAGAGCTCCTGGTGGGAGAGCGGCAGCATGAACAGCAGCTCGCGCCCATCCAAGTGATGGATGATGTGCATGCACTTGAGGATGGTGCAGGCGCACGTCTGCCGGTGCCCCTTGCCGGAGGCGATGAGAAAGAGCTCCTCGACGGAGGCTTCTTCCACCGGGCGCGGAATCGAATACTCAAGATGGCGGCGGAGGAAAGCGATCGCCTCGGCCTTGATTGCGTCCATCCGTGCACGATCACTCGTGTTTTCCGGATCGAACGCATTCGCTACGAGGAACGCCCGAACTTCCGCAGGGTCGACGAAATTGAGGCGGTGCCAGTCGATGACCGAATCGCCGCGGAGGAGAATCCGCACCGCTTCCAAGTCGGTGACGGAGAAATCTTCGAGACGTTTCGGCGAATGGCGCATGGAGGTGGGGGCGCGACGTTAGCGGCGAGCCGACCCGACGATCACGCCTGGTCGACCTGAACGACCGGCGACGTTGCCGGCAGTTTCGGCGCGGAAGAACGGCCGAGGTTGAGCGTACCGACGAAGATGCCGAGGGTCACGGCAAAAACCGCGACTTGACCGAAGAATGCGCCCGAATAGCCAGCGACGGCGAGGGGGGCGAGAGCGGCCAGGCACCAGGGGGTAATCTTCATGAGGTCTTTTCTCCGGGGGGGCCGGCGGCGGCGCAGGAAAGCGGCGGAACGGTGGCCGGGTGCTGCAAACGGGAGGGGAGGCGCCGTTCGCAGAGGATGCTTCTTCAAACGCGAGCGTCGGGAGGAGCGATCCGGTTCTGAGAGGCGGTGGGCGTGTCCCACATGTGGGATAACCTACGACAGCTCTCGGAACTGGCCAACTTCTACCCAGCGGAACCGGTCGCCTGCAAGCCCTTCCATGGTCAGGGCTGGACAAGTGACTCCCCTCTGGCACGCATGTCATGGGCCGATCGGGGAAAAACGCCCCGAATTCTTGACAAGGCTCCCGTGTCGCACATCGCCTGTCTCTAAAGCGTCTCAGGACCAGTCCGAGACGATCGAACCGTGGTCACGGAGCAACAGGGTGTGGCGTTCTTGCCGTTCATTCGTGGACGCGGACGCTCATTTCTGGGCCGTCGACGGTGACTTTTCCGGCGAAGGTCCGAAGGTCGCCCGGCGTCGAGACGCTTGCCGTTACTTGGAGGGGCCCGTTCGGCAACTTGGCGCGAAGGGCAAACTCGTGAGGCGCGGCAGGCTTCGCCCCGGACACACGCACCATGGTGAGGAGCTCGGGGTCGTCGGCACGGCGAAACGCGACTTCGATTTCTGCCGCCGCCGAGAGGGTAACGGCGTCCGGGAAGCGGACGCGCACCGCTCGCTCCTCCGGCCCCTTGGGGGCGTAGTAAAGAGTAGCCGCCAGGCCGAGGCCCAGCACCAAGAAGCCAAGGCGCTTGGAGGCGCTGGCTCGCGATGTTTCTTTTGGAAGATCGGTTACTTCTGGCGGAGCGTCCGAATCTTGATCACGAGGCCCGCGATCGCCTTCTCGGGCAGGTCGAACTTCGGCATCTTCCCCTTGCCGTTCTTCAGAACCGCCACGATTTCCTCGTCCTTGATCTTGTCCTGCCATGCCGGGTCGCTCAGGTTCGTCGCTTGGACCATCGGTCCGGTGGGGCCGTCGCCGCGGCCGAGTTCGCCGTGGCAGGTGACGCATTGCTTGTTCCACGCAAGGTCGGCGAGGCGCGCCTCTTCGTCCCCTTTGCGTGCGCCGTTGGCCGGTCGATTTGCGGGGTCGACGACCTTCTGCCCCTGCGCTTCCCGCGCTTTTTCCTCGGCGCGATCGTGATCGGCGGCGTTCCACTCGGGCAAACCGGCCGCCGACGGGGCGCGATCGCACGCCACAAGCCCAGCGACGACGATGGCAACGAACAGCGCAGAGGTCGAACGGGAGGGCGGGGACGAGCGCATGGCGGGTCGATAGTCGACGGGCGCCGAAGTCTCAACGGCGATGACCGAGGAAAGCGAAACCCCGATGTCCACAGCGGAACATCGGGGCGATTTCAGCAGCTTACGGCTGAGTTCTTCACGGCGTGTAGTACCAGCGCGGCCCCTTGCAAAGCGCACTAGAGGTGGTGCAGAAACCGGCTGAATTCTTTGAAGAATAGCCGCGAAATAGCTCCGCTTGCAGCGATGCGTTGTTGTTGCAGACGTGGTACTCGCCGAGCGTTGAATTGGCCGATTTCGCGACCGCCGCCATCGCCTCGTCGAGGGCCGACTTGAGGTCGTTGCCGGTAAATTTGCAGGTCGGGACGAGCTTTGTCGCTGCTTCAATGTCCTGAGCCTTCAGCGCATCGACGAGCCCCTTCACGCCGCCGGCGCAGGTGACGTCCCGTTCGACGATCGGAATGAGCTGACCAAGAAGATCGGCGGCAGGCCCCTTTTGGATGGTCGAAAGTCCGAGGAATTTCGAGGGGTCACACCCGCACCCTTCATACTCGGCCAGAAGCGCTAGGAGCTCTGCTTTGGTCCCCTTGCGCGTCTCGGTCTTGACGACATCGAGGAGGTCGCGGCCGTTTTTGTCTTTCTCGCCGGGCTTCGAGCCGTAGTTCGCCTGAAAGCCGTAGCCGACTTGGGTCGTCCCGCACGTCACCGAGAGGTCGGTCGTCGTGTGCGGCGGCCACATCGACGTCGTTCGTCCGCTGAGGTCCTTGTACGCGTCCTTTTGGAGGGTTCGGTAGGTCGCCGTGCAGTTCGACTTGAGGTCGTCTTCGGTGGTTTCGTCGGGACTCCCCTCATCGGCTGCACAGGCGACGAGCGCGGCAGCGAGGGCGGCGATTCGGAGAAAGCGAGCGGCGAAGCGGACGTAGGACATGGAACGTAAAGCTACCGAAATGGGCGGCAGATGGGTTTCTTTTTCCTCCCCGGTTGCCTATGAATCTTCCTCGGCGTGGACCTCAACCGATGGGGCCGCGACCGGAGGTTCCATGTACACACCGACCGCAGCGGGCGCCGTCGCGCCGAAGAAGATCACGGTCCCCGAGCTCCGCAACCGCAAAGCCGCCCAAGGGCAGGCGCGGATCGCGATGATCACCGCCTACGATTTCACGATGGCGCGCCTCGTGGAAGAGGGGGGGGCCGAAATGGTCCTCGTCGGCGACTCGCTCGGAATGGTCGTTCAAGGGCAGGCGAATACGCTCCCCGTCACGATGGACGACATGGTCTACCACTGCCGCGCCGTCGCCCGCGGACTTGCGCGCGCCCACCTCGTCGGCGATTTGCCGTTTCTTTCCTACCAAGCCTCCCCAGAAAAGGCCCTCGAGAGCGCCGGCCGTCTGATGAAGGAGGGGTTCTGCGAGAGCGTGAAGCTCGAGGGGGGCGCCGAGTACGCTCCCCACGTAAAGCTTCTTGTTCGTGCAGGAATTCCGGTTGTCGGCCACATCGGCCTCACCCCGCAAAGCGTTCACGCGCTTGGCGGTTTCAAAATGCAGGGGCGCGGCGACGAAGCAGGTAAGCGCCTCCTCGCCGATGCCCTCGCCCTCGAAGCGGCCGGTGCATTCTGCATCGTTCTCGAGGCGGTCCCGCCGGATGTCGCCGCCGCCATCACGGAGGCGCTCACGATTCCGACGGTCGGCATCGGAGCCGGCGTCCATTGCGACGGGCAGGTGCTTGTCTGCACCGACCTCCTCGGAATGGGGCGCGGGCATTCGCCGAAATTTGTCAAATATTTCGCGAATGTCGCCGACGTTGCCGTCGCCGCATTCCAGAGCTACGTCGACGAAGTTCGCTCTGGCGCATTCCCCGCCGCCGAGCACGCCTTCAAGGCGAACCGTCCAGCCGCACCGACGAGCGAGGTGCAGGGCGTCTCGGCGCCCGATTCCTCGAAGCGCTACGTCGCCTGATCGCGAATCGGCTCCGCGGCCGGCCTCAGGCGTAGTAGAGGAGCGACGTGCTTCTCGCGGCCGATGTGGGTGGAACGAACACGCGCTTTGCGCTCTTTTCCGAAGACGGCACGCTCCGGCGTCGGTCCCAGGTTGCCAATGACGAGGTCGCGTCTTTTGATGCGGCCTTGTCTTCGTTTTTGGCCCAAGAAGCGGAGGACGCAAGGATGCTTCGGGCGGCGGCAATCGGAGTCGCGGCGCCGATTGCCGGCCGGGTTGCGACGCTCACCAATCGCGCCTGGACCGTCGACGCCAACGCGATTGCGCAACGGCTCGGCGCACCAGTTGTTCTCGCGAATGACCTGGAAATTCTTGCGGAAGGCGTCTTCGCGCCGCCCGCGTTTCAAGCAAGCGCACTGCCGCTCGTGCTTCGAGATCGTCCGCGAACCGGCACGCGCGGCGTGGTCGTCGCAACCGGAACGGGCCTCGGCGCGACCTTCGCCGCGAATCATGCGGGCCACCCTCCGGTCCTTTTCCCGTCAGAAGCCGGCCACGTCCTCGCGCCGGCCTTCGACGACCAGGCGGCGCACTTTCATAAGTTCCTCGCGAAGCGCCTCGATTTTCCTCTGATTACCGTTGAGCATGTCGCCCGCGGACGCGCCCTCTCCGATGGGTACGCGTTCTTTGCAAAACGCGAAGTCCCGACGGAACCTGCGGAGGATCCGAATCGCGCCGTCGTCCGCCGGGCCCTCGACGACGGCGACGAAGCGGCCCTCGCCGCGGTGCTCCTCTACGTCGATACCGTCGCTGTCGCGTTACGCGATCTCGCTGTCCTCGGAATCGCGCGCTCCGGTGTCTATATTGGCGGATCTATTGTAACTTCGCTCGCGCCGCTCCTCGAGGCCGCCCTCGAAGCGCGCTTCGACGAGCCCCATCCCATGGCGCCGCTCCTCGGCGAAGTTCCCGTGTTCCTCATTTCCGACGGTGATGCCGCCCTTCGTGGAGCCGGGTCAATGGCCTCCCGTCTCACGTTCCAAAACTCGAACTGAACCGCCCGACCATTCTCTGACGCAAAGCGGGTCTTCGCCCGCCCTGTCCGACGCCACCCCCGAGAGAGCTCATGACCCGTACGTTCGATCAAACCGCGTTTGAAGCTGCCGTCACCACGATCAAGACACTGTCGATGGACGGCGTTGAGAAAGCGAACAGTGGCCACCCCGGGACGCCGATGGGGCTCGCCGATATTGCGTTTGAGTTGTGGGCGAATCACCTTCGTCACGACCCGAAAGATCCGACGTGGATCGGTCGCGATCGCTTTGTCCTCTCGTGCGGACACGCGTCGATGCTCATCTACTCGCTGCTTCATATGTTCGACTACGGTCTGAGCATTGACGATCTCAAGAACTTCCGCCAGTGGGGGTCGAAGACGCCGGGGCACCCGGAGGTCTTCCACACGGCAGGTGTTGAAATTACTACCGGTCCGCTCGGATCTGGCGTCTCCAGCGCCGTCGGTTTCGCCCTCGCCGAGAAGATGAAGGAGGCGCGCTTCGGAGCTCCCTTCGCCCACAATCATGTCTATGTCATTTGCTCCGACGGCGATGTCCAAGAGGGGATTTCGGCGGAGGCGGCAAGCCTCGCCGGCCACTGGGGGCTCGACAACCTGACGGTCATTTGGGACGACAATCGCATCACCATCGAGGGGACGACCGACCTCGCGACGAGCGAAGATGTCGGCGCGCGCTACGAAGCGCAGGGGTGGTCCGTTGTACGCATTGATGGGCACAATCGCGGCGAGATCGCGAAGGCGCTCGACAAGGCGAATCGTACGAAAGGTCGTCCGACGTTCGTCGTCGCGCGGACCCATATCGCAAACGGTGCGCCGCACGCCCACGACACGTCAGAAGCGCACGGCGCCCCTCTTGGGAAGGCGGAAATCGCCGCGACGAAGACGGCCCTTGGCGTCGACCCGGCTCTCGATTTCTACGTCCCGGAAGTCGTGCGGACCGCCGTCGCCGCTCGCGTTGCGGAACTCCACAGCGAGCGCCAGGCCTGGGACGCGAACTACGCCGTTTGGCGCGCAGGCGACAACGCGAAGGCGGCTGCCCTCGATTCGTTGCTTGGAAAAGTCGTTCCGGACGACCTGCTCTCCCAATTGATTGAGGCGATCCCGGCGAAAGAGGACGCAACGCGCAACCTCTCGAACGCCATTGAGCAAAAGGTTGCGGCACTGCTGCCGAGCTTGATCGGTGGGTCTGCCGACCTCGGCCCGTCGACGAAGACGCTCATCAAGAACGGCGGGGCGATCGGCGCGGGGAGCTACGAGGGGCGGAACCTCTTTTTTGGCATCCGCGAGCACGGGATGGGCGCCATCGTGAACGGCCTCGCCCTCGCGGGCGGCTTCATCCCCTTCGGTTCGACGTTCTTGGTGTTCTCCGACTACATGCGCGGATCGATTCGTCTTTCCGCAGTCATGGGCCTTCAGACGCTCTGGATTTATACCCACGATTCCGTTTGGCTGGGCGAAGACGGCCCGACCCACCAGCCGATCGAGCATCTGTGGGCGCTCCGGTTGATTCCGAACCTCCACGTCGTTCGCCCCGCCGACGCCCTGGAGACGGCAGCCGCTTGGACAATGGCCATTCAGCGGAAGCATGGTCCGACCGCATTCGCCCTTTCCCGCCAGAAAGTTCCGAATCTCGTTCGCCCGTCCGGGTTCGTCCCGACCGATATGCTCAAAGGCGCTTATGTCGTCTACGAGCCGAGTTCCGAAGAGCGCATGACGCTCCCAAGCTTCCCCGCACATCCAGACGTCATCCTCGTTGCGACCGGCAGCGAAGTCGGGGTGGCCGTGGAAGTGGCAAAGACGCTCGCGGCAGAAGGCAAGCAAGTGCGAGTGGTTTCGGCGCTTTGCCTGGAGGTTTTCGAGGAGCAAGACGCCGACTACAAGGAGAGTATCCTCCCGCATGGTGTCAAACTTGCTGCCTTTGAAGCGGGGCGGACGGCCCCCTGGCGAGCCATTGTCGGACGCGACGGTCTTGTCATTGGCGTCGACCACTTTGGCGCGAGCGCCCCCGACAAGGTTCTCGCCGAAAAGTTTGGGCTCACCGCGCCGCAGGTCGCTGACAAATTGCGTGCCTACATCGGCTGACAGGCATTTCCGAAGCGAGAAAGCCCTCCCACATCAGATGGGGGGGCTTTGTGTTTTCCGGGGGACTATCGCTTAGAAACGTCGACTAATAGCCGTGAAGGTTGCCGTCGTAGACCATTCCGCCCCGCTGGATGCGCTGATTGGCGAAATCGGTCGCTCGCATCGTAAGCATATAAATTACGCGGATGCTCAATACCGTCTCAACGAGTTTCACAAAAACGACAATCGGGATGCTCGGCGAAATCGTGATCCAGAGTCCAATGAACTTCACAACCCAATAAACCCGAACCAACGTCCACTTTGTCTCGAAGGAGAGCCCGTCACGCTCTTCCTGAGGAATCGTCGAACAGTTCCACAGGTCGTCGATATCCTTGAAGCAAAGGTAAATGCTCGCGAGCGGGATTACGTGGTGCCAAAAGAGGGGATGCCTCGGCTTCGCATAGGTGCTTTCGCGGAGCGGGTAGATGAGTTCGGCAGTTGCGTAGAGCCAAAGCACCCAACCAAGCTTCCCGAGGAGTCCGAATAGCTGCGCGATGCCGAGAGCTCCTCGCCCCGATTCTTCGTCCCCGCCCAGTGCGAACAGGAGGAACAGGCTCTCAAACGCTCCGAGCGCCAAACATGCCCACGCGATTCCCGTCATGAGGGTGCGTCGCAAACGGATGCCCGTGATCGCGTTGGTTAGCGGATCGGGATGGGCCGGCGGCGATGGCAGGTACGGGACGGCGGTCGGCGGGGCATAGGGATTGTATTCATCATCAGACATTCAGCAAGATTAACCGGTTAGGCTGCTTGCGTCTATGCGATGGCTCCAGCGACCACCTTTGATGCCATTTGATTCCATCACTGCCGACCTTTCGGGTAGCACGCGATGCCAACAGGAGTTACGCCGTGAAGAATCATCTCGCTACGTTCGCCAAAGGTCTTTCCGCCATCTTCGCCATTTCGCAACTTGCCGGCTGCGGGATCATCAAGGTCAATATGCCCGGCGGAAGTGGCGGCGGAAGCAGCGGGGGGGCGGTGGAAATCCCCTTTCGGCGCTCACCGGGAACTACGATCAGGGCGCCTTGGAGAAAGCAACGATCGCGACGTTCAATGCATGGACCTTCGAGAGCTGCGAGGAGTCCTACAAATGCGTCGGCGCCTTTAAGAAGAAGATCGGCGTGACCGAGTACCGGGACGCGGGGACCTACGTCTACGAGTACAACCCGCGACGAACGCTCAAGAATCCGGACCCCGCGTGGCTTACCGAGTGGGACAAGATTTCCGAAGATGAACATCTGAACACCGCCGACGAAACCTACCAGGCACTTCTAGTTGCCGCCGGTCGTCGCACGTGGCAGGCGCGCTGTTACGCGGACTTTGCGGCCCTCGATAGCGAGTGGCGCGCGAACGACGCCAAGTGGAACAAGGATATCGATTCCGCGGTAAAAATTTCTGAGCCGTACGAGCACATTACCGCCGTACGCGCCCTCATGACGACGGCGATCGAGGAGGCCCACAAGGCACAATCGCTCATTGATCACATGAGGACGGACGTCGGGTACGCGAATACCCTCAACGGGGCGCTCAAGGGTGCCTACGACTCGACCGGCCGCGACTACCTCTACGCGATCCAGGCGCCGCCGCGCCTTGGGCGCGTTCGTCCCCGCCTAAGCGCCGAAATCGAGCGTGATCTCTATTGCTTCCGTGCGATGAGCAGCGGCACCCCAAAGACGCCGGCGCTCCCGTCCTTCGCCGGGGGCGATTCCTACACGGAGCGCGGCGCCAAATTCGTCCGCCCTATTTTTACGCAGGATCAACGCGAGAAGCTTGCGAAGCTTGCCGACGAGCAGGCAATCGCAGCCGAGAAGGCGTTCGTTCCTGGGAAGTTCAACGACGCGTGGGCGAACGCGGTGTTCGACGGAAAGGCGGAGATCTCCGGGCATCCCAAGCTCGCCCACATGCCAAACTATGGCGAAATCAAGAAGATTTCGACGGAGAATGGCAAACAAGTTCTTGAGATCGCCGAGCACTCGGAAGGGGCCTATTCCTACGATTGCGTCGAGACGAACAAGTTCGACCATTGGGACGGAAACGGCCGCGCCGTATATCGTTCGATCTGCAAACAGGGGAAGGAAGTAAGCGATCTCGCGGTCAAAATCGTCGTCGGAGCCGACCTGCCGGCGGGCGTTACGCTCGCCGTGGGCGATCGGATTGAGGGATTTGCGACGGTCCAAGCCCACGTCGCGAAGACGCTCGTCGATACGAAGCCCTACGTTAAAAAGTCGGAGTCCTGGGCCTTTGAGCTTCAACACCTTTCGAGCATTTCCCGCAAAGGAAAGACGGTCTCGAAGTGGTGGTGAAAGCGTGAGACGGGGGCGCCGTTTTCTTTCGCGGCGCTTCCGACTCGGCTAACGAAGGGGCAATGTACGCCATTGCCATTCTCCGCTACCGGAAGCCCCTCGAGGAAATCTTGCCGCTCGTAGACGAGCACCGCGCCTACCTTCGTGAGTTGCAAGCGCGCGGACTTCTTCTAGCTTCCGGGCCTTGCGTGCCGCGAAACGGAGGCGCGTTACTCCTCCGGGTCCCCGACGAGGCGGTTGCCGCGACCCTCGACGCCATTCGTGACGGTGATCCGTTCACGCGGGCAGGGGCCGCACAATACGAGTTGCTCCCGTGGGCGCCGGCGATCGGCCTCGAGGCGCTCGACGCTCTCTGAAAAGAAAATGCGCGTCGGGGTGTTACTCGTCGCCAGAGCCGGTGTCTCTCCACTGAACCGACCGCCTCGCAGCCCCGCGCAGTTCCGCGCAGGGCGCGTTGGTCCGGAATCTTGGAGAATTCGTATGTGGATCTTGAGCACCCTCATCGGTATCGCGGGCGGACTCTTGGCGATGTCCTCACTCATCGCAAAGCGCGCTCCGAACGCGAAAGAACAAATGGCGAAGCTCGCCGCCTACCAGGGGTGGATCGGCCTTGTAATGTTTGGTTGGGGGGTCTGGGAACTTCTCAGTTCCGTACTGTCGATCGGCGCGCTTTCAAGCGCTCCGCTCGCATGGATCTTTGGACTTCTCTCCGGCGTCGCCGACTTCAGCGTCGGCCTGTTGCTCGGTTTCGGACTCATCTCAACTTATGCGTTCCGAGGAAACGCCGTAGCCATCGAGCGCGGAAATCAACTGCGCGAAAAGCTTGTTGTTTTTCAGGTTCCGCTTGGCGGTCTTGCCGTGGTCGTCTCGGTGCTCTACGGCATCTTTCACGTCATTTGAGCGCATCGCTCGAGGGCGAACTTGACCCGAGTTCGAGGCGTAAACTGAAGTCGAGCTGGCTCTGAATCATGCGAAGTACGCTGGCCACTTCAGCGTCCTTCGCAGTGAGCTTTTCCGCCATGTGTTTGCGCGTAATCTCGGAAATTTCGCCGCGCGCAGCTTCGATCCAGCGGAAGACGGTAAGGCGATGCACCTGGTACAACAGTCCCATTTGTTCCATCGTCATGCCGTCGATGTAGTGCTGGCGAAATAGCGTGCGCTGCCGTGGTGTGAGCTCGCCGAGCGCACTCCGAAATGCTTCCCGAAAGACGGCCCGGTAGGCGGTCTTCAGCATGGCTACTTCGGGATCGAAGGTCGTTTGTTCGCCAAGTGCTTCGTCTTCGTCGAGAACTTCTCGGCGCACGCTGCGCTTCCCGTTGAGCCATGCCCGGGTTGCCGCGACCCGGACCCACTTGCGGAGGTCGCCGCGCCCCGCGTAGGCGAGAAGGCGCGGCGGGGCGTCATTCGTGCCAAGAAAGAGTACCATCCGAACGCGTTGAATCGCGTCCTCGGCATCGGCGTCCCCCTTCGCGAGGTGGGCGAGGGCAGGGCGAAGGACCTGCGCATCGAGGGTCTCCATCGCCGCGCGGTCTCGGTGGGCCGCGCGGAAGGCGAGCCACAGATCTCCAAGGCGAAGCGGCGCTGCGGAAGCGACCGCCGTCGAAGCGGCAGAAGCAGGGTTGCCGGGATTTTCATGCGTAATACCAAGTACATGAAGCGCAAACGCTTCGACTTGATCGGCGGTCGCACTCGCCCCGCCGAGCGCTTCGCGGACCGTCGCCAGCACGCTCTCGTGGGGCGCACCGGGCCAGAGCGGCGCGAGGAGAGGCGCCAGCAGCGCGGCGGCGTCGAAATTCGGGGGAGTCGTTGCGCCCATTGGTGGCGACCTTACTTCATTTCCGTTGGTTCCCCATCGCTCGCGCTCCGATCAACGCTAATGGGGGGCCTGTGAATTGTCCGTCGGAAACGCGAACGCTCGCGTTCGTCGAAGGGGCGGGGAGCGTCGCGGAGCGGGCCGAACTCACCGCCCACTTAGATGAGTGCGCCGACTGTCGCGAGCTCTTCGCGGCGCTCCTCGGCCAGTCGCAGCTCTTCTCACACGTCCCCGACGGCGACACCGCCGAACTCGCCGAGCGATTCCCCGAGGACGATTCGCGCATTCCGGCGCCGCGACCAGTCCCTAGGTCCGCCGGTTTCCCCGCGCGTTGGCTAGCCGTACCTTTCCTACTTCTTGTCCCGATCGCAGGCACGTTCGTCGGGATCGAACTACGCACATTCTTTGCGAATTGGAGAACGTCCAATGCGCCTGCCGATTCGGTGACGCTCGAGTGCCGTACACCCCTTGGTCGCATTCGCGGAGGCACCTACATCGCCGGCCCGACGAGCCCCGCCGTTTCTGGAGACGATGCCTGCGAGGTCACCTTGGAAGGCGCGACGATTCGCGGACGAGGGATTTTTCCAGCGGTGACGGCAGGTGGAAAATCTCGTATTCACTTGGTAAAGTGCCATGTCGTTGGGACGATTTCGCTCGTCGGCGATGGGCGCGTCGATGTCCTTTCCGAGTAGCGTCGAGCAAGTTGCCCCAGGCATCTGCCGACGGCTAAGGTCGAGCAATGCTCCTTCCGCTGGTCGCCGTCGCCGCCTCCGTTTCCGCAATTGTTGCCGTCGCGTCGCGGCGACCCGATGCTTTCCACTATTCGCGTTCGATCGTCATTTCTGCCCCGCCAGAGCGCGTTTTCGGACGGGTCGCGAACTTCCGCGCGTGGACCGATTGGTCCCCATACGAGGAATACGATCGGGCCATGAAGAAGTCGTACTCGGGGGAGGACGGCGCCCTCGGTTCTGGCTACGCGTGGGAAGGGAACGGAAAAGTCGGTGCCGGGACGATGCGGATCAACACGCTTGACGCTCCATCTCGCGTGGAGATTGCTCTCGCCTTCGATCGCCCTTTCAAGGCGAACAACGTCGCCGAATTCCTGTTTGAGGCAACGTCGGAGGGACGAAGGTAACGTGGTCGATGCGCGGGAAGAACCCCTTCTTCAGTAAGATGATGGGGCTGTTTGTCGACATGCATAAACTGGTCGCCGGTGACTTCCAGCGAGGTCTCGCTACCTTGAAGGCGCTCGTCGAGGCTTCCTGAGTGACGGAAAAATGCCAAGCACTTCAGTTTTTCGGCGCTTTTTCGGGCAGCGGAAGCACCGTCGGCTCAACGCAGCGGGTCCCGCTTGTAAAGCGAAGGTGACCGTCCGCCGGGGCAAGTGAGACGGAGGCGTGAATCGTCGATTGAGGTACGCAGGCGGGAGGGGCCGCTTTCGGATCCTCTTCCGCGGGCGCATTCACCGTTGGCGGAGCGGCGATCGCCTCGCCGGCGAGCGTCAATGCCGGTGTTTTTTCGCTCTTGCCGGAAAGGGCCCCCCGGAGCGGAATCGCCGTCTCGCCATCGGCAACAGGCAATGAGAAATTGAGCGCCCCATCGGCGGTCGTGTCGGTGTTGCTCCCTACGCCAAACGTAATTGCGCCATTGTAGGCGCGCCCGTCGGCCGGAAGTACCCCGGTCAGCGAGAAGCGCCCTTGGCCGCGCGGCCCGGTCGGGAAAAAGGTCACGAAGGCGGTTCCGCCCAAGGTCGCCGAATCCGAAATGCCGCCAAAGAACTCACGAGGGACGGCCAACTCGGTTCGGGGAGTCGGCGGCAAGTCGAGCGCAAGTGTTGGCGGTTTTTTCGCAGCAAACGCGAGGACCATATGGGGCGGCGGCGTCTTCTGCCCCGCGACGACCGGCTTCGCCGGCGGGATGGCCAACGATAGGTCGAGGGCGGCACCCTCGTTTGACTCGTGGAGGGTCCCGCGAAGGGGGCCGTAGGAAGGGCCCGGACCGACTCCGTGGAAACGAATGTCGGTCAAGTCAAATAGAATTTTTCGTCCCGTGATCGCGCCATCAAACGTCGCTGTGAGATCACTTCCTGGTCCAAAGAGGTCGCGGAAGTCGAACTTTCCGTTTCGGACGCGCACGTCGATCGCAGGGCCATCATCGCCGAGCCATGCACCGGCGAACCGTGTCCGCCAGCTTTCGAGGCGACCGACGCGGTCGGCAGGGTCGCCCGCGAGTTCCAGTACCGGGGCATCGATGGCAACGCTTGTGATGACCCTTCCTTCCCGGCGCACAATTACGGTTGTTGCTTTGAGCGAGAAGCGATCTGTCGTACCGGCGTTTCCGGCGCCGCGCACAAGAATTGTCGCGTTTTTCCAGACAATACGGTCACTCTCGATCTGTCGGTCCCCTTCGACGAGGACCCCCCGATTCGTCAATTCCTCATTGATGGCCGCACCGACCTGGGCTCGAAAAATCGCCCGGGCCGCTGTCGGGACGACGATAAGCAGGACCGCGCCGATCGCGAGTTTCTTCAGAAGCGGGCGGTCGCCAGCGACTTGAAGTGCAGCCCTCTTCAGCTCGTCAAGCGGGGAAGCCGCGGGCGCTTCGCTTTCGACGGTCGGAAGCGGAATCGAGAGAAGTCCCGGCGGCGGTGCCGGTGGCGAGGCCGGGTCGGCAGACGGCGGAGCAACGGGAGGAGGCACCGGCGCAGGTGGCGAAATTTGTTGGGGTTGTGCAGCCACGACCGGGCTAGCGACTGCTGGCGGCGGCTGAAATTCGGGCTGGGTTCCGGTGTCGGAGGTTTGCCCTTGCGGCACCGCCAGCGTATTCCCGGGGGGAGCATGCATCGATGCTCGAAAAGGTTCGGCGACGGTTGCCGCCGAGCCTTCGAAGGGGTCGCTAGGGTCCAGAATGGCTTGCTCAATTTGGAGGAGCATCGCCGCTCGCGCTGCAAGCTTTTCGCCGACCAGCCGGTCGACCCAAGCGGCCACCGCGGACGCGGGCGCGGGAACGATCGCCCGTTCGAGGGCAAGCGCCATTTCCCGCGCGGAGGGGAACCGATTCGCCGGATTCTTCTCGAGCGCGCGTCGAACAATCGCATCGATGGATGCCGGCACCGCCCGATTGACGTCGCGCGGACCGGGGAGAGGGTTCCCAATGATGCGCTCGTAAATGCCCACCGTTGGAATGCCTTCGTGCAGGCGCTTGCAGGTCAGTAACTCCCAAAGGACAACTCCTGCTGCCCACTGATCGACGGCTGGCGAGATCGGTTCTGTCGACAGCTGTTCGGGCGCCATATAGGCAATTTTGCCTTTGAGCTGCCCGGCTTCCGTCGTCTGCGCCCGATTGATTGCTTTCGCAATTCCGAAATCAATGACGCGCGGAACACCCCGACCAAGATATTATGCGGGGAAATGTCCCGGTGGACGAGGCCGAGCGGCTCCCCGTTTCGGTCTTTCGCTTCGTGGGCGGCATGAAGGCCGTGAAGGGCGCCAGCGACAATCGTCGCCGCGATGGCAGGGTGCGGTGCCTCTCTGCGGGAAAAAGCAGCGCTCAATAGGCCGTTTAGCGACTCGCCGTGGACATATTCAAGTGCGACAAGAAGTTGGCCTTCGACGGCAAGGATGTCGAGCGGTTGAACAACGTTCGTATGTCGGATGCGCGACGCCAAACGCGCTTCGTCGAGAAACATCGCGCGAAATTCGGGATCGTTCGCGAAGTTTTCGTGGAGCCGCTTCACAGCGACTGTCTTCGAAAAACCTACGCTCCCGTCCATCCGTGCAAAGTGCACGGATGCCATCCCGCCGGACGCGATTTTGTCAAAAAGTACGTACCGCCCGACGCGCAGAAGCGGGGCGATGGTAGACGGCGGCGATGAGTCCGCCGGGGCTCCCGTGGGCCGGTCCTTCGACATCGCGCGGAATGTACTGGGGTTGACCGGAGACGGGGAACAAATGGGTGGACGTGGCGCCAAAAGTTTGGGGACTCTTTCGGACCTCCCGCGCGATGGCATCCCGCCCACGTGAGGTGGCCTTTCGGCACATCCCGTCGGTCACACTTTCCCCGATCTCGACGAAAGACCGGCATGCATCCTCGAACCCCTCTCGTCGCGGCGCTCCTTTTTGGCTCCACCCTCGCGCATGCGTGCGTCGCAAGAGCGCCCGCACCAAGTGTCACCTCCGCTCCCGCGGCCGTGACGTCGGTTGCGGTTGCGCCGGCGGCTGCCCCGCTCGAACAGCCTCTTTCTGGCGACAAGGTGGGTGAGATCGCCTGGACGACGGCCGGACTCTACACCGTCTCAGAGAGCGCTGTTCAGCGCATCGATCCGTCCAATGGCCATGTGCTCGCGATGACGCGCCTGCTCGAAGACGAGCAGACGAGCGCGATCGACATCACTGAAGGAACCGTCGTCGTTCGCGGAAAGAAACAAGTTCGTTTTCTTCACCCGACGACGTTTGTCCCGTTGGCGGTCATGCCAGAAAGTGATGGCGTAACGCGAATCTCCGTCGCCACGACGCAGGGCGGAACTCCCGTGGAGGCGCTCGCGATCTTTCCTCCCGAAGGGGGAAACGTCGTTCGCATTTTTCACCGCGGAAAATCCTTCACCCTCACGCTTGGATCCGGCGAAGAATTTGCGGGCGTTCAGCTCTCGGAGCCGTGCACCGATTGCGGGACTCTCGCCATTGTATCCCTCGCGGGTGGGGCAGGGCTGATCGTAGATATTACCTCCGGTCGCCGAATCGCGAAACTCCCCTTCAACCTCGGACCTGCGTACATGGCGCCGGCGGCGCGCGTCGTTGGCGAGCATCTCCACGCCGTCCTGACCCCCGATAGCCTTTCAGACCGCCGAAAGCACGGAACTTACCAGCGCTACAATGTACGAACCGGCGCCCTCGAGATGACGATTCCGATCCCGTGCAGTACCGCCGTGGATCCGACGCCAAGTCCCGATGGGCGGCAAGTACTCTTCAGCTGCGACTATGGCGATGCGGTTTTGATCGATGTTGTTCAGCGCAAAGTACGCGCGCGTTTCAAGCATTTCATTGCTGGTTGCGACAACGGACCGTCGCTCAGCAGCTATTGGGAGCCGTCCGGAAAAAGAGTTCATAAGGAGGGCTGCGGGGGCGAAGCCATCGTCGAGATTCCTTCGGGAAAGATCGTGTGCACCGATGACCCGCACTTGGCAGGCGTCCCCTACGACATGGGCTTTGGAACGCCAACTCCCCCGAAACAACTGACGGTGCCCGTGTGCGGCGGCGTGAACTCCTGGGCGGTTGTCGCCGCGCCATTCCGCCGCGGGGGCTCCCACATCGTGGCTGGCGAAGCGGACGACGACTCGACCCAAAAGTTCTCATTAATTACACTATCCGGCGCGACGATTCCGCTCCGGACGGAGGAGAAGGTGTTTGCCTACGACCCGACGGGAACCCAGGTCGCGGTTCTTGAGGAGACCGGGACGCGGGAGGCGAGCGCGCGGCCCCGCCCCTTCGAAGGGACGTTGCACCTGCGCGACGCAGCAACCGGAGCACGCCTGTGGTAGTAAAGAGACGTAATTGTTTCTTTTGCATCCGTGGGGCGAATCGTTCTATTTTCCGTGTTGCATGATCGATATCGATAAAGCCGGGTTTCACGTCGGGCGCGCGGTGCTTTCCTTGCCGAAGCGATGGAAACGCCGCATTGCGGGGCCGGAAGTTCGCAAAGATGGCGCTGCTCTCGACCTCGATATGCAGCTTGTTCTCACGCTCCGCGATCGCGTGAAGCGGAAAGCGGAAAGCCACCGGCAGTCGCCAGCGGTGTTGCGGGCGCGCATGCGCCACGAGATTGTCGCGTCGTCGGGGCCTGCAGTCCCAGTTGGCGTCGTACGTGATGTGCAAATTCGCTTGGAAGATCCGGAGCGTTCACTGAACGCGCGCCACTACATTCCCGCGAAGACGACGCCCTCCACCGACGCGCGCCCGCTGCTCGTGTACTATCACGGGGGTGGCATGGTGTTCGGGGACGTGGATACCCACGATCGCGCCTGCCGCATCTTTTGTGCGACGGCGAACGTCGATGTTCTTTCCGTCGAGTATCGGCTCGCTCCCGATGCGAAGTTCCCCGCCGCCGCGACCGACGCCTACGCCGCGTTTCAATGGGCGGTCGCCGAAGCGGAGCGGCTCGGAGCGGATCCGGCACGGATCTCCGTCGCCGGCGACAGTGCTGGCGGAAATCTCGCCGCGGTGGTGGCGCAGCTCGCTGCCGGCGATCGGCATCCTCCCGCCTCGCAAATCCTCATTTATCCGGCCGTCGATCGTGCCAATCACGACTACCGCTCGCTGGATCTTTTTGCCGAGAACTTCCTGCTCACGCGCGCAGAAATTGGTTGGTATCACGAGCAATATACCGCCGGAACGGGGGTTGACGACCGTGACCCGCGCGTCTCTCCCATCTACGCGCCGTCGCTTCGGAATCTCCCCGCGGCGCTCGTCATCACCGCAGGCTTCGATCCGCTTCGCGACGAGGGGGAGGCCTACACAGGTCGCCTCCGCGAGGACGGAAATCGTGTGATCTTACATCGCTTTGAGGGCCTTATTCACGGCTTCTTGAACCTCGTCGGCATCAGTACGTCGGCCCGCCTCGCCGTTGAAGAGCTTGCCCGTCGGATGGCGCCGTTCCTCCACGGCAAATCGTGATAGTTCCTCAAGGGTGGCCCGCTTCGAACTGCGCGAACGGATTGGCGAAGGCGGGATGGGCGAAGTTCACCGCGCCTTCGATAGGACGACCGGTGCCTTTGTCGCCGTAAAGACGATGACTGCTCGGAGCAAGGTCGACGCCGCCGAGCTCCAGCGACAGCAGCGATTTCTTCAGGAAGCCGAACTGCTTGCGCAGGTGAACCATCCGAACGTCGTTCGTCATGTCGCCCATGGCGTCGACGATTCTGGACGCCCGTTCTTGGCGATGGAGTGGCTCTCCGGCGTTGACCTCGATCGTGCCTTGGAAAATGGGCCGCTGCCGATCGCCGACGTCATCGCTCTCCTCCACGGGACGGCGGCCGGACTTGCCGAGCTTCACCGGCGGGGAATTGTCCATCGCGACGTCAAGCCGGCGAACGTCTTTCTCGAAGATGGGGACGCAGCACGCGTAAAATTGCTCGATCTCGGCGTGGCCCACCTCCAGGGCGGGGCGCGCCACACGCGCACAGGGGCGCTTGTTGGGACGCCGGGCTATATGGCGCCGGAACAGGCGCGCGGGCAGGCTCAGCTTACGCCGGCGGCCGATCTCTTTTCCCTCGGCGCCCTTGTCTACGAATGCCTCGCCGGGCGCCCTGCGTTTCAAAGCGAGAACATTCCTGCGCTGTTGGCGAAAATTCTCTTCGACACGCCGCCGCTGGTCTCCTCCCTTCGAGGCGATGTCCCGCCGGCCCTCGCCGACCTGGTAGAGCGATTGCTCGCCAAGGACTCTACCAAGCGGCCGAAAGACGCATGTGAACTCCTTGAAGTCCTTCCGCATTTGCCTGCGGCGGTGACGTCGGATGCCCCACGGCTCTCGTCGACGCAGCCGATCGGAGACGCCGAGCGCCGTCTGACGATTTGTGTGTTTTCACGAGCGCTTGGGCCGGTGTCGCCTACCTTCGACGCGCCGCGAACCGGCGAACTTCCCCCGCTCGATGAGGAGATTTCCGTCCTTGCGCGTCGCTATGGCGCCCAGCTTTCGGCGCTGGCAGATGGGTCGGCGGTTTTCGTCTTTTCCGACGCCGGAAAAGTACCCACCGAACAGGTGCGCTACGCGGTTGGCTTTGCGCGTGACCTCCATCGGGCGCGCGGTGACCGGGCGGTTGCCGTTGCGACCGCGTTTCTGGCGGTTCCCCTCGGTGCCGTCGCGAGCGCGGTCGCGCCAGAGGCTATCGAAAAAGCTGCAAGATTGCTCACTTTTTTGCCAGACGGTGCCGATGGTGCACCGCTAGTTCTCGACGATCTCACCACAAATCTCCTCGACGAAGGGGCGCGACGCGACGCCGAAGTCCCGCCGGCCGAGCTCCCCTTTGTCGGACGCCAGCGCGAACTTGCCGTGCTTCGGGGGACCTTCGAAGAAGTCGCCGACGAACAGGTCGCCCGCACGGTTGTGGTTCACGGCGTTGCCGGAATTGGGAAGTCAAGACTCGTCCACGAGTTCCTCAACGGCCTTGAGAAAAGCGGCGAATTTGCGCGAATCTTCCAGGTCGAGGCCGATCCGTTCGCCCCCAACGTTCCGCTTTCGCTTGCCGCACGGCTCGTCGCCGTTTTTTCGGGAATCGTCGCGACCGACGGCGCCGACGTTCGCCAGCGAAAGCTCCTCGATCTGACGGGTGAAGTCGCCGGTGACGCAGCGCCTGTCGCTGCCGCGTTCGGCGCCGTTTGTGGCGTTCCGTTTCCGGAAGCTGGCGGCTGGGCCAACGATGCGATTCGCGAAAAATGTCGCGACGCCTTGGTCATTTTTCTCAATTCTTCTCACGGGGAAGCGTTCGTGCGCGGAGGAGCAGCGACCCGCCGCGGCGCGGAAATACCGCCAACGGTGATCGTCTTGGAGGGGGTGGCCGACGACGCGAGTCGCGGACTGTTTTCCTACGTCACAAAGACCCTGCCCGACCTTCCGATATTGCTGGTTTACGTCGAGCGCGACGAAGGCGATGGGCCACGATCCCCGCGCAAGGACGACGGGACCGTGCTGCCGATTCCGCTCGGGCCCCTGCCGCCGAAGGCGCTTGAGCGCCTCGCTGCCGAACTCGGTGGAGAGGCGCTCACGGCGAAGGATCGCGCGGATGCCGTCCAAGAATCCGAAGGAAATCCATTGCTTTTGCAAGAACTTCTTCGCGAGCAGGTCGCCGTCGGCCGGCGCGAGGCGCGCACGAGTTCTGAGCATCCTGGGACGCTGGGCCCAAGGCCAGCACGCCTCTCCGAGCTTCCCGGCGAACGGAGCTTGGGCGCCAACGGGCGACTCCTCGCCTTCGTAACCGCGCGATTTCAGCGCTTTGATCCGCCGGCTCGAAGGCTGTTGCGCGCGGCGAGCGTGTTCGGTGGCGTCGCTCCGGCGGCTGGAGTGCGCGTCCTCACGGGGGATGACGTCGACGGCTTTGCGGAGCGCGTCGCGCGGCTTGTCGCCGCCGGCGTTCTTCGTGTCGTCGACGATACCTTGCGAATCGTCCAGGCGACGCTTCGTGACGCTGCCTATGCGAGCTTCCCTCGTGCCGATCGGCAGCTCGCCCATGCCCTTGCCGCCGGGTTCTTGGCTCGCGTCTTTGAAGCACGCACGCCGGGCGCCTCCGAGCGTCGGGCCGATTTTCGCGGCGGCGAGGCGACCATCGCGTCCCATTGGGAGCGCGGGGGGAGGCCAGACCGCGCGGCACTTTGGTGGGTCCGCGCAGCGCGGTCTGCGCTTTTTGCCGCCGATCCGGATGCCGCGGAACGATTTGTGGCTGCCGCCCTCCAGCAAATCCCCGTCGTCGTTGACGAAAGCGTCGATCGTTCGCCCGCGGGGCACGAAGACAGCGTCGGCGAACCGCTTCCCGGTGCACGCGTTCTCCGATCCGGCGCCTCGCCGGGCGGAGACGAACGCGTCACGAGTGCTCAAAAGAACGTCGCTCGCGCGGAAGCTCTTGTTCTTGCAGCGCAAATTTCTGCTTACCGCGGCGAAGAGCGTGAGCGGCTCGATCGGGCGATGGACGCCCTTTTGGCCGCCCCGCGTCGAAGTGACGCCTGGTTCGCCGCCGCCGCCGAGCTGTCGGAAGCGTCGTATTCGTGTGCCGATCCGGTCAGCCTCCATCCGGTCGCTGTCGCCGTCGGCCGCGGCGATTTCGACGCCGCCGAGTCGCCAACCAGCCTCGACGCCCTCTTGCAAGTGTCCGATGTTTTGTTCCGTTTCGGGCGGACTGCGCATGCAACCGCTCTCCTAATGCACGCCGAGGTTCGCGCCCCCGACGACGCACACGGACGCCTCCGTTTTGCAATGCGGGCCGTCGGCGCGCGATCGGAACGGGCGCGAACCGAGCGGAACGTCGTGGCGATGCTCGCCGCCTTCGATGAGGGGATCGCCGCAGCAACGGTCGCCGCCGACCGCCGTGCAGGGATGCAGTTTCGAATCCGTCGTGCAGAGACGCTCGCGTCGTGTGGGCGCCTCGCCGAGGCGGAAAGCGCGCTTGCCGAAAGTCGCGAAGAGGCGAAGGCACTCAACGACCGCGGCCACGCGCTTTGGGCGTCACTGATTCATGGAGTCGTTCTTCATCAGCTCGCTGAAACTACTGACAAAAAGGACCACGCGCTTTCCCTCATCGACCATGCAGCGGCCGCGTTCGCGAGCTCGGGGAACCGGGGCG
Organism: Sorangium cellulosum; assembly: GCA_020720045.1. GTDB lineage: Bacteria > Myxococcota_A > Polyangia > Polyangiales > Polyangiaceae > JAAFHJ01. Next base: position 25,719 of record DYPH01000002.1, read on the forward strand.
GCGCGGCGCTGGCGTGGAGCCTGCGGGCGCGCGCGAGTTGGTTCGCCGGGGACGCCGTCGATACGCTTCGATGTGCCCGAAAAGGGCGCAGATTTACCGATGAAGGTGGCGCAACACGCCGCACTGTCGACGCCCTCGTCCTTCTCGCGGTTGTCGCCTCGGGGGGCGCGCGCGAAGCATCCCGCCTCGCACGACGGCTCGGATTCTTGAGTGCCGAGGCCGCCGAACCGCCGCCGCCCACCGAAGACCCGGGCGGCGCGATTTCTACCGGCGCGACGCGCCGACCGTCTAACGGGCCGATATCCGAGCGTAATGAGTCGCTCTCCCGGCTGGCCGAGGCGGAGGTACTTGCGGCGAGTGGCCGCGGCGTTGCGGCAACGGACGTTGTCCGCAGCGAGCTCGCACAAATCGACGGCGCGGCCGCCCGCATTCCCGACGCGAAACACCGTCACGCGTACCTGACCGCCGTGTATGAGCATGTTGCGCTCCAAGAACTCGCGACTCGCCTCGCGCGAAAAGATGAGTCAAACGCTTAACTTGGGTCCGAGCGTTTGTGCCGTCCATTTCGACGTTTGCGATTTCGAGTCGTCGTGATTCACTCGTGGGCCCATGCAACGGTCCGCGGTCACCCAGGGAATAAGAGGGACGATGAGTTCGGACCAAGAGGCGCCCCAACGCGAACTGCCGCGGACCGACGTAGATGGCGATTTCCGGCAGTCGGACCTTCTGCGGGCGCTGATTGATTCGCTCCCCGATCTCGTCTTTTTCAAAGACACAAGAAGCGTCTACCTTGGGTGCAACAAGGCCTTCGAACGTTTTTTTGGCCACCCGGAACGCGACATCGTCGGAAAAACCGACTTCGACTTTGTCGCTCCGGAACAAGCGCGTGAGTTTCAAGCGAACGATGCAGCGATGCTTGCGCTCGAATCCGGCAGAATCAATGAAGAATCTGTGCTTGCCGCCGACGGCCAACTGCTCCACCTTGAGACGTTAAAGACGCCGCTCCGAGACGCGAGTGGCACGATACGCGGACTCATTGGTGTCGCGCGGGATATCGGTGAGCGCCGACACTTTCGCGCCGAACTTGAAGCAATGAATGCCCACCTCGAGCGCCGCGTAGCGGAACGCACCGCTGAACTGCTCGCAGCGAATGAGCAGCTTTCCCAAGCAATGGGGCAACTTGTCGAGGCGGAAAAACTTGCTGCTCTGGGGAGCCTCGTCGCGGGCGTCGCCCACGAATTGAATACCCCCCTCGGCAATGCGCGCGTCGTCGCAACAACGCTTCAGAGTAGGGTCGCCGCGTTCGAGGCGTCGCTTGCAGAGCCCTCAGGCCTTAAACGATCGACGTTGCAGGCCTTTCTTCGAGACGCCCGTGACGCCGCCGACCTGCTCGCGCGGAGTCACGAGCGGGCGTCGCTTCTCATTTCTCAATTCAAGTCGGTCGCCATCGATCAAACAAGCGAACGCCGCCGCAGCTTCACGCTAGGCGAGATTTTCGAAGAGTTGTTGGCACCTTTTCGGCCGCAGCTTCGTGCGGCCAATGTTGCCATTCAGGTTAATCTTGAAAGTGAGATGACTCTCGATTCTTATCCGGGTCCGCTGGAACAAGTGTTCGCAAATTTGATTCAGAACTCGCTCCTCCACGCCTATTCAGATCCCGGTCGCGCCGAAACGGGAACAATCTGCATCAACGCGCGCGATCTCGGCGACTTCGTGGAAGTTCGCTTCGCTGACGACGGTTCTGGGATGACGGATGCCGTCGCCGCACATGCCTTCGAGCCCTTTTACACAACGAAGCTCGGTGCTGGCGGTTCGGGGCTTGGACTCGCAATTGTTAGAAACATTGTTCGCGGAGTTCTTGGTGGGGAAATTGTATTTGATGGCAAGCACCGCACGGGTAACTCCCGCGGAACGGCGTTCCTCATTCGGCTTCACAAGGTCGCGCCGCGGCGCGAGGAGGTCACCCAATGAATGAGGCGGATGACCTCCTTCTCCTCGACGACGAAGACGCACTGCCGCCGAGTTCCGCGCTGGTGTGGACGGTCCTCGTCGTAGACGACGACGACGAGGTCCATATCGCGACGCGAATTGCTCTTCGCGACGAGGTAATTTCCGGTCGCAAACTATCGTTACTTCACGCGTATTCGCGGAAGGAAGCGGAGGAGATTCTGGCCCGCAATCCGGATATTGCGGTCGTTCTTCTCGACGTCGGGATGGAAGAGTCTGACGCCGGTCTCCGCCTTGTCGGCGCGATTCGCGACCGTTTCCACAACTCGAGGGTCCGAATTATCTTGAGGACGGGGCAGCCCGGCTATGCGCCCGAGCTGGATGTTGTTCGACGGTTTGACATCAATGACTACCGAACGAAGTCAGAACTTACGCAAGTTCGTTTGGTTACGGCGGTAACCGCCGCCATCCGCTCTTTCGCCCATCTTTCGCAACTTGAGCGGCATCGCGCGGGGCTCGAGTTGGTCGTCGGCGCCTCCAGGGACCTCATTCGCCGCAACGGCGTCGCGAGTTTCGCGGAAGGCGTACTTACACAACTTGCTGCTATTCTTGATGTTTCTGCGGAAGGCATCGTCGCGGCCTACCGCCCGACGCCCGCCGACAAGGATTCCGGGCCGCAATCGAGCCGGTTCACGATCGTTGGCGCGACGGGCGGGCACGCGAACTACGTGGCTTCGCCGCTCTCCGCGATTCCCGACGGCGCCGTAGCCGACTCGATCTTGGCGTGTGTCCGCGAGCGCATCAATATTTTCGCCAATACCTATGCGGTTTTGTACATCTCGTCGGCGGCGCCCGCCGAGGGGACAGCACGTGGCGTTGTCGGGCGAACGATGATCGAGGGGGCGGTCTATGTGGCGACCGGGCGCCCCGTCGAAGGGGCGCATCGAGCGCTCGTCGAGGTATTTGCTGCGAACGTCGCTGCGGCCTTCGCGAACGTCGCACTTTTCGAAGAACTTGAACACCTTGCGTACCACGACACCGCTACGGGGCTCCGTAACCGTGCCGGCCTGCTTCACGCACTCGCGACGTCGGGTGGGCGTTGGCGGACCGACCCCGACGGTGCAGAGCCGGTGCTGGCGCTGATTGACATCGCCGATTTTGGGGCGACCAACCACCACCTCGGCCACGATGCGGGGGGCGCGCTGCTGGCTGCGATCGCCCGTCGCCTGGAGAGCCACGTGCTGGGCGGCGGTCTCGTCGCGCGGGTCGGGGACGACCTGTTCGCGGTGGTCGGTCCGGCGCCGCTTGTAGCCCCCGAAGCGCTCCGGCAGACGTTGATTGAGCCCTTTTCCCTTCCGTCGACTGCCGCCGAGGCGGGCCTTTCCGACGGGGCGCCCTGCGACAGCGTCGCCTATCAGCGCGTAAATGTCCGATTCGCCATCGGTTTTGCCGCGACTCTCCGTGAAGGTGGCAAGGCAGCGCTCCGTCAAGCAAGCCTGGCGCTTGCCCATGCGAAGCGAGGAAGCAGCCCCTACGCGACACGCGAGGCGCCGCCGCTTACGGGCTTCGCCACGTTTGCCCCCGAGCTGGAAGAGCGCACCCTTGCTCGACTTTCGCTTCTCCGAAGGCTTCGAAATGACATCGGCGCCGAACGTCTCGCCGTGTGGTTTCAGCCGCAGATTGACTTTGCGACCGGGAGCCTTTCGGGCATGGAAGGGTTGCTGCGCTGGCCCGACGGGAAGGGTGGCTTTGTTGCGACGCCAGACCGTTTCGTCCCGCTCGCTGAACAAGCGGGATTGATTGTGGATCTTGGCCGATGGGTCCTCGATGCCTCCTGTGCCGCGCTCGCAGCCTTGCGGGGCGAAGGGCAAGCGATTCCGCGCGTTTCCGTAAACGTCAGCCCCCATCAATTTCGCAGCGAGCAGTTCGTCGACGACGTCCGCTCCGCCTTGCTCCGACACGCTCTAAAGGGCCGCGATCTGGAACTGGAAATTACCGAAAGCGTTGCGCTCGATGATCCGGAAATCGTCCTCGCAACGATGCAAACCCTCCGCGAAAGGGGGGTCCGTTTTGCGATTGACGATTTCGGGACCGGGTACGCGTCGCTCGGGCAGTTGCGTCGACTCCCGTTCGACGTACTTAAGATCGACCGCAGCTTTATTCGCGATCTGGATGGAAGTGCCCAGCGCTCCCTTGTCGAAACGATCCTCGCACTTGGTGCGCAGATGACCCTTGAGACGGTCGCCGAGGGGGTCGAAACCGAAGAGCATGCTGCCACGCTGCGGGCCCTCGGGTGCACGGCTGGGCAGGGATTTCTCTATGCGCGCGCGCTCCCCGTCGCTGAACTGAGTCGTTGGATCGCCTCTCGCTAGGGCCTGTCCCTAAATTCGCATCCACATGCGGATGCAAGCGAGGGTAACGACAGCGCTGTAGTTGCGCAGAGTCTTCTCATACCTGGTAGCAAATCTGCGCATTTGCTTAAGCATATTAAAGGCACATTCGACGCCGGAGCGCGCGCGGTAGAGGTCCTTATCCAACGGAATTCGCGACGACCGAATGCGGTTGCACGCAATTACAGCTTGCGCCCCACGTTCCTTCAGCGCGTGCCGAATTGCATTATTGTCATAGGCTTTATCTGCCAGCAAACACTTCGGAGATACTCGCTCGATGAGTGACAGTGCGGGGACGGAGTCGTGGCGCTGGCCCTCCGTTATGTCGAAAATCACGGGCATTCCGAGGGCATCGACGACGAGGTGGACCTTCGTTGACGGGCCGCCACGGGAGCGCCCGATGGCGTGGCTTTGTGCCCCCCTTTTCCTCCCGCCGCGTGCTGATGGGCGCGATTGATGGTGCTGTCTAGGCTGTGCCACTCGTCATCGCAATCCAGCTTGATAGCCATAAAAAGCCGTTCAAACTTTCCGCTCTTCGCACATCGATCAAACCGATTGAAAACGGTTTTCCACGAGCCGAAGTCGGCGGGCAGATCTCGCCACGGGACCCCCGTTCGAGCCCACCAGAATACCGCCTCAAGGAAGTTCCGGTCGTCGCGTCCGGGTCTCCCTCGTCCCGCGTCCGCCGCGAGGAAAGCCTCGACCCGCGCCCATCGTCGATCGTCGAATTCGCAGCGATTCATGACGACTTGCCTATCGATCACGTCTCGCATCGAATGTGGATCCCTATTTTTAGGGACAGGCCCTAGCGTTTCGTCGAGGGGAAGACGAGACGGCGGCGCTGCGATAGGCGACGCCGCTCCCAGCCATTTCGCTGGCGGTCACGACCGGACGGGCTCTGTTGAATGGCGCCCGCCGTCTCTCGCGACGCCGCTCCCAGCCATTTCGCTGGCGGTCACGACCGGACGGGCCCTGTTGAATGGCGCCCGCCGTCTCTCGCGACGCCGCTCCCAGCCATTTCGCTGGCGGTCACGAACGGCCGGGCCCTGTTGAATGGCGCCCGCCGTCTCGCGACGCCGCTCCCAGCCATTTCGCTGGCGGTCACGAACGGACGGGCCCTTCGTTCCGCTGCGCGCACCCTCGCGTTGTTGCGCGTCCGGCTAGGCGGAACGCTCTTCCCAAACTAGGTTGCCTGAAACTTCAAACAGGAAAAACAAATGAAGAAGGTCGCGCTATTTTCCGTGCTTGCATTTCTCGTGCCTGCGACCGCCTTTGCCGATAGCTACGAGATTGATCCGATGCACTCGCAGGTCGGATTCGAAGTTCGTCACGCGATGGTCTCTACCGTCCACGGAAAATTCGACAAATTTTCTGGAACCCTCGAGATCAATGACAAGCGCCCCGAAGACGACAAGATCGTCGTTGAGATTGACGCGACGTCAATCAACACCGGCGTCGATAAGCGCGACGGTCACCTAAAGTCGCCGGACTTTTTTGATGTCGCTAAATTCCCGAAGATCACCTTCGTACCCAAGATCGTTCGCGCGACGGAGAACGGAAAACTTGAAGTTATCGGGGACTTTACGATGCACGGCGTCACGAAGTCGGTGCTCGTCGACACCGTCTCGCCGGATGTCGTCAATCCGATGGACAAGTTGAAGCACCGTGGCGCCCACGCAACGACGACGATTAACCGCCAAGATTTTGGTGTGAAGTGGAACGTTCCGCTAGGCAAAGGGGCCGAAGAAGTCATGGTTGGTAACGACGTGAAGATTGAAATCGATCTAGAAGTCGTAGAGAAGAAGGCCGCAAAGAAGTGATTCTTGTGCTGCGCCGCTGACGTCGCGGTAGCCAGCACTCATCAAGGAGCCCTCCGTCGATAGTCGGGGGGCTTTCTTTCGTCTGTCGCATGCCTGTTCTCGGTCGCATTCGCCGATCGAAAAACGGTCCCCGTTTTCGCCCCGTAGCTTTGTGCTTGCTCTTTGACGTTTGCTGCCGCATACCGCCTTCCCCTTTTTTGACCGCCTCCGTGGGACTGCAAATCGCAGCCGGGGAGGGGAGCGGCTCGGTCCCGTTCGGCATGTCCGGCGCGATTCGAGCCTTTTCGGCGCCCGAATTCGCCCGTTCGCTTCGCGAACTGGACTTCGGTCGACACATGGCCGATTCGTTTTCGCGGATCGTCACAGGCGCGACGGGCCAAGAGGCCCTCGACTCGGAGCGGTGGATGCAACAGGCTACGCAAGCGGCGGCGAATCGAAAAGAGATTGAAGTTCCCGGACTTGAAGAAGACGCCGAGGGAATCGCGATTGTCCGTGAGGAGCTGAAGCTTCTTGCCACGGTCGAGACGGCGCTGGAAGCTGCTGCGCGTGCCGCCGCCGTCCCCGAGGAGACCCGCGACGACGCGCTTCTCCTCGAATTGCGCGAAGAAATCGCGATCGCGAAGCCGGAAGACATGCCGGCGCTCCTCGAACAGATGCACAACCTTGGCGCGCTCCGTTCCCAGCGAGGGAAGGGGGTCGTCGGCGCGATCAACCGAAAGAGCCCCTATTTCGGACACTTGCGTCTCGAAGAGCAGTTTCAAGGCAAGCCGCGCCGCCGTGACGTCTTGATTGGCGCGAAGAGCTACGTGGATGCGTCGGCCGGCGTTCGCATCGTCGACTGGCGTAACGCCCCCGTGAGCCGCATTTTTTATCGCTACCAGGAGGGGGACGACTACGAAGAACTCCTCGGCGACCAATTGGTGGACGGCCACGTTCTCGCCCGCCGAAGCGTTGCCATCGTCAAAGGGGAGCTGCGCCGGGTGTCGTCCCCCCAGGGCGTCTTCGTCAAATCGCCAAACGGCAGCTGGAAGCGACTCGCGGTCAACGCGTCGCGCCTTGTAACCGACCGAAAGAGCGGCGACAAAAACACTGCAAAGCTCGGCATTGGGGCCGATGGCGAGCTCCGCGAGGACAAGGTCCTTCCGGCGATTGCCGCGCTTCTCGACAAGGCCCAGTACGATCTGATCACGAAGCCGGGGGCCGGAATCATTGCGATTCAGGGCTCTGCCGGCTCCGGGAAGACGACCGTCGGCCTCCACCGCGTCGCTTACCTCGCGACGACGGAGCCGGGGCGGTTCCGCCCGGACAAGATCCTCGTGGTGGTGCCGAACGAGGCGCTCATTCACTACGTCGGTCGCGTGCTCCCTGAACTCGGTGTCGACGGCGTGGCCGTGACGACGTTCAAGCGCTTTGCCGCGCGTACGGTCGTCGCGCTGTTCCCCCGACTGCCGACGGCGGTTTCGGAAGACACTCCGGCGATTGTCTCCCGCGCAAAGACGCACGGCGCGATGCTCCGCGGCGTTCATGCCGTCGTCGCCAAGCTCGTCGCCGACGTCGAAAAGCGTCTTGAAACCGCGATGTTGAAGTGGCCGGATGGCCAGCCGGTCCTCCAGGCCTGGAAAGCGACGGCGGGGAAGAACCCGGAAGTCCCGGAACCGCTCGACGTTCGCCTGCAGACGCTCGGCCAGTGGCTCGCGAATAAGAAGGAAATTCAGGGAATTTCGAAGGCTTCTGACCTTCCGCCGGTCACCCGTACCGGTGCGGAGTCGCTCGTCGGCGACCTTCGCAAGACTGCCCGCAACGTGCTTTCTGCGTGGGACGACGTCCTCACGTCGAAGGAGGGGCTCGAGTCCTGGTTCGCCAACGAGCCCGGCTTTGGCCCGTTCCAGCTCAACCAGATCCACGACTGGTGCGTCCGCCAGATCCGCCTTCGCGCAGAAGGCGAAATCGATGGGGAAGTCCCCAGCGTCGACCTCGAAGATCACGCGCTGCTCCTCCGCCTGTGGCAGCTCCTCCGTGGGCCGCTCCTCGATGGCGACGAGAAGCCGATTCGCCTGAGCCACGTCTTTGTCGACGAAGTACAGGATTCGAATCCTGTGGAACTTCGGGTACTTTTGGACCTTGCCGGCAAGGAACAGTGCGTCACGCTCGCAGGCGACGTCGCCCAGCGGATGCTTGACGACGGCGACGACCGCGGCGAGTTCTCCTGGCACGCACTCCTCGAAGAGCTCGGTGTTCCCGCAACGGCGATCGACCCGCTTCAGGTCAGCTACCGTTCGACGGCGGAGATCACGGCGTTTTCGCGCGAAGTTCTTGGGGATTTCGCCCACGAACAGGAAGCGGTCGCCCCACGAAACGGTCCGCCGGTCGAGCTCTTCGAGTTCGCGTCGCCGGGCGAGGCGGTCGCCTTTGTCGCCGACGCCCTCAAGCAGCTCTCCCTCGAGGAACCGTACGCAAACGTTGCACTTGTCGCGCGTTTCCCCCAGCAGGCGCAGGTCTACTTTGACGGGCTCGAACGCGCGGAAGTGCCCGGCATCCGTCGCGTCGCCAAGCAGAACTTCACCTGGGAGCCGGGCTTTGACGTCACCGACGTTCGCCAGACCAAAGGTCTTGAATTTGATGAGGTTATTCTCCTCGAGACGACCGCTTCCAGCTACCCGGACGCTCCGAACGCCCGCCATTCGCTCTACGTCGGTGCCACGCGTGCCGCCCACCAGCTCTGGTGCGTCTCGTCGGAAGCGGCCTCGCCCGTCGTCCAAAAAGCGCTCCTGGCCGTCGACGAAAAGCGACGCGCAAAGGCAGCCAAGTAGTTAAAACAACTCGTGTTTGTATCCGGAACGGCCTGGGACCTTAGGGTTCCAGGCCGTTCTCATTGGCGCGCTATTCGTTCTCGAAGTTGACATAACTCATGCACTGAGGCCGAAGTGGAAGGCGAGTCGACGAGCGAGCTTCGCCCACGAACTCGAGCTCGCCGGGCCGCGGAGGCCGATGGGTATAGAGGGGCGTTAGCGTCGGACGGGAGGGCCTCGGACCCGAATGGGTCCTGCCGAGAGCTCCCGTGCCTCCCGCTTGCCAGACGAAGGTGTGTCTCCGCGGTGCGAGCCGGATCGGTGAGTGTTGTTGCCTCCGCCCGGCGAGCCGGATCGGCGAGTGTTGTTGCCTCCGCCCGGCGAGCCGGATCGGCGAGTGTTGTTGTCTCCGCCCGGCGAGCCGGA
>DYPH01000002.1:35190-102735 GCA_020720045.1 Sorangium cellulosum
CTCCGCCCGGCGAGCCGGATCGGCGAGTGTTGTTGTCTCCGCCCGGCGAGCCGGATCGGCGAGTGTTGTTGTCTCCGCCCGGCGACCCGGATCGGCGAGTGTTGTTGTCTCCGCCCGGCGAGCCGGATCGGCGAGTGTTGTTGTCTCCGCCCGGCGAGCCGGATCGGAGAACGCGTCCGTCCACAGCGCGAGCGACTGCAGCCCGCAGCCTCAAGGTGCCCGATTTCGCGCGCCGCTTCCAAAGTTGACATAATGCTTATTATGCGAAATCGAAGTCACTGAGCGGGAAGGGGCACATTGTGAATTTCCAGGGAAAATAAGAATGGGCCCCCGGTCTAGAAGACCGAGAGCCCAGATTTGGCGGCTCAAAACCGGAGGTTTCCCTGCGTTTCCGAGCAATTCCGTCGATGCTACCGAAGGACGCCCGAATACGGGTCGCTGCGGCGGGCCGGCGCAAGCGGCGACGCGATGCCGATCCCGTAGAGGACCCCCCCATTCGAGAGGGCCCAAAGCCGATCGGCGAACGCCGTGGGCGCCTGTGTGAAGCCGGTCCCCGGGTCGATGCCGTCGATAGCGCGCCCGTCGACCGGTGAGAGCAAGAACAGCCCATACCGCGCCGTGCCAACGGCGACCGCGCCCGATACAGCCACCGGCGCTGTGATGCCGCCCGCCGGGAGCGTATTCCGCCAGAGCACCTTTCCGGTGGCGACGTCGAAGGCCCAAAGGCCGGTCGTTCCGCTCGCCGCCAAGACCATCTTTCGTTCCGGAACCGCCGGTTCTTCCTTCTTTTTCGACGGCGCGTGGAAAGGCTCCTCGAAGCGACCAAGCTGGCTCACCCCAAGTGCACGCTCATTCGTCCAGACGCGCGAGCCGGTGCGCGCATCGAGGGCTACAACGCCGGCTGCGACGTTTGCGACGACGACAAGACCGCGTTCACCGTTCCGGAAAACGAGCGGAGTCGTGTCGCTGTCGAGGTACTTCGGCGCGTCACCGGCATTGTCGGCTTCTGCGGCGAGGTCGATCGGCGACCACTTTTCCGCGCCCGTAGCGACGTCGTAGGCGGTGACCGTCCCGTCTGAATACGCCATGTATGCGAGGTCTTCGAAGACGGCAGTCCCCGCGTGGCCGGAGATCTCCATCCCGCTCGCCGACGGGCGGTGCGCTTGCCATTTGGGCTTCCCGGTACGTCGGTCGATGGCAAAAAGGTAATCGGCACTATTTGTGAAGAGGAGCGTCTCGCCCACCCGAACCGGCCGTCGCGCGACGTCCGACTTCGTGTCGTAGCGGAAGACGAGTCCCCCATCCTGGGCGCGCACTGCGTAGAGTGCGCCATCCGAGGAGCCGAAGTAGACATAATCCAGTTCGGCGTCGTAGTAGGGCTCCGCCTCGACCGCGCCGAGGGTTTCGAAGCGCCAAAGTGTACTCCCGTCGGTCGCCCGCAATGCATAGAGGCCGTGGTCGGAACTTCCGACGAAAATTCGAGCCCTTGCGAGATCGAATTCCGGGCGCCCTCGCTCGATCCCGCCATCCGGATCGACAAACTTCGCGCTCGTAATCGGCTGCCGAAACAGGACGTTCATCACGCCGCTCGGGCGCGTCGCCCAAGTCGGACGCTCCGGGTTCACCTTGTCGTTCGCCCGCTCGTTGGAGAGCTCGAAGACGCCACATCCGGCCGTCGAAGCAAGGATGGCAGCGGCGGAAACCAGCCGAAAAAGCATTGATTTCATAGGGTTATTCCGCGCGTGATTCCCAGCAAACGAACGGCTCAATGCCCTTCGCCCTTCTTCTCCTCGGCCGCCTTCTGCATCGCGCGCTGGATTTGATCCTGCATCGCCTTCATTTTCGCTTCGCTGAGGCCGCTCCCGAGATCGATGCCGCCCTTGTCGGGGATAGCTTTCGGGTCGATCGCCTTGAGGCGGTCGTCGACGTTCGTTCCGAGGAACGCAAACATCGTATTCTCGCCGGTGACCTGCGTCGTTTCGCGAATCTTGAGATAAAGCGCCTTTGCGGCCTCTTTGTCCCCCTTCGCCTCGGAAAGGCGGGCCTGATGATAGAGCCCAAGTTCGCGTGCGCCCTTCGCACTCAATCCCTCAAGTTCCTTGTACGCTGCGAGTGCCTTGTCGGGTGCTCCAAGTAATTCCTGGGCAAATCCGATGCCTTCGATGGCGCGCACCTTGAGGCGGTTGTCGTCTTTGGCGGCCACGGAACCACGCACGTCCTCGTAAGCGGCAAGGGCCCCTTTCCCGTCTTTGGTGTCGAGAAGGAGTGCCGCTTCGCCGAGGCGACCGAGCGTTGCCGCGGCCGTGCCTGGAAACTGCGATTGAACGTCGCGATATTTGGCAAGAGCGGCGTCGCGGCGTTCGACGGTCGTCTTAAAGACCGGGCGCGGATCGACGCCAAGTTCGTCTTCCGATTCCTTCGCCGGATCTCCGATCCGACCGCGCTCGGCGGTGACCGCATCCCCAAGAATCGCGGACGCCGCTTGGTTGCTTTTTTCGGTCCGTGCGCGCAGGCCAAAGTAGCCAATTCCGGCGAGTGCGGCCGCCGCGAAGATGCCGAAGACCACGTTCTGGTTCTTCTTGATCCAGTCATTGATGAGGGCGCCTTCGACCTCACGCGGCGCAAGTTTCACGCGCGCGATCGCTTCGTCCTCTTCCTCTTCATCGCGCTCGGCATCGCGGGCAGCCTGCTCCTTCGCGAGCTTCTTCTTCTTCGGCTTCGTGCCGATTTTCTGAAGCTTTTTCGTTGCCGCCCCCTCAAGGCCGCCCTTCTTGCGCTCCTCAAGCTTGGCCTCTTCGGCGCGCGCAATCTTCTCGATTTCGTCGTCCTCACCGAGCGCTGCCACGCGCGCGAGGATCGCATCCGGGGACGTCAAATCCTTTGCCGGCTTCTCATCGACCTTCGCCCCTGCACGCGTGCTGGCCGGCGGCGCCTTGTCTTCCGAGGGGTCCGTTGCCGCCGACGTTTCCGTCGCCCCCGACTCGTTCGCTTCCGTCGTGGCTTCAGCGGCGGTTTCCGGGGTCGTGGTGGGCTTCTTGTCGTCGTCGGACACTGGGAATTCTCCGGGATTCGCAATCGACAATTCCAGCAAATGCTGCTCAATCGTCAATCGTTAGCAAAGGGGACACGGCGCGGGCGATCTTTGGGGACCACCCTGCCCCATCCGTGCGCGCCCTGCCCGAACCGCAGATGCGCTTCTTGGGGGCGAGCACCTTTGAGGGCGCAAGCGTTCGCGGAGCTACTCGAAATTGTCGCCAGTGACCAGCGGGAAGCCAGCGGTTCCACGGGAATTTTAGGGGGACACGCCGACTTCGTCTTCCGGTCCTGCGTCCCAGGGAATCGGCGGAGGTGGCGCGAGTTCGACGGTTGGCGCGACGACCCACACGCGCCCCTTCCCGCCTGTAGTTACAAGGCCTTGTGCCCCCTCCGGAACCGTTCCGCGCCGCAGGGAATCGCCGACTCGGGCGTCGGACAGAGGGATCGGCGTTCCATGAACGCTGACTGCGTCGGCGTCGGTCAGAACGGTGCGTCCGGCGACGGCGTTTTGCGGCGCTGCGAGAAGCCCCGCCGCGTCGGCCAGCGCGAGCGCTTGGAACAGTGGTTCGGGAAGCCCAGAAAAACGCAAGAGAATCGGCTGTGCATCCTTCGCACCACCGACGGCGAGAAGCGCCCGAAGGAGGGGCGCCCGGAGTTCCACGTGCCGCTCCTCGGCCGCCCGTTGGGCGAGCGGTTCACGGGCACGGGCGTCGCCAGCCGCTTCAAGCGCCTGAGCCACGTCGCCGCGAATGCGCACATCACCCAAGAGGGCAATGAGGGCGGGAACTGCTTGTTTCGATTTGAGTTTTGCGCTTGCGCGGACCGCGTCGCGAAGCCTCTTGAAGCTTAATCCGCGAACCGCCGGCTCGGCGAGCGCCGCCGCGAGCGTCTCCTCGCCCCGCTTGTCGCCCGTCTCGGCGAGTGCGAGCGCGGCGAGAAAGCGCGTGCGGGCATCCCCTTTCTGAAGCGCTTCGTCGAGGCGTGAAAGGTGCTCCCCTCCCGATCGAAGAGTTGCTGCCGCGGCCAGGTAGCTCACACCGAGATCTTCGTCGCGCTCGGCGGCCAGTCGGAGCGCGTCCTTGGCATCGGGAGCCGCCAAATCAAATAGACAATCGGCCGCGTGAAGACGAACGTCTCGCTTCGCATCCTCGAGCAGGGCGGCGGCATCGGTCGCCGCATCGGCATCGCCGGCCACGCAGCGTCGAAGCGCCTCTGGGAGCCCGGCGCCGCGCTCGCCTTCCAAGGCTCCATGCCCCTTCTGAATGGCAGCAGATAGCGCTCGAAGCCCCCGCAACTCGGCGGCACGCGTTGCCTCTGCGACGCGGTTCTTTCGTTCCTCCGGGTCGTCGGAGAGGTCGTAGAGAGCGCAGGCTCCGCCTTCTTTTTTGCAAAGAAGTCGAAGATTTCCGCGCGCGACCATCGCGTCGTCTTCTGTCTCTGCGAAGGCCCAGGTCGGCTCCGCCGACTTTCCGATGAGCAGGGGACCTAGGTCGCGCCCACGAAGGCGAGACGGTCGCGGGACTCCAAGCGCCGAAAGCACCGTAGGCAGGAGATCGATCGTTTGAACCGGTTCGGAAACAACGCGTGCGGCCACCTTCGGAGCGACGATGATCAACGGGACACGGACCTGCTCCTCGTAGACTGAAGTCCCGTGGTAGCGGCCGCCATGGTCGCCAAATTCCTCGCCATGATCCGCGGTGACAATCACGACCGCGTTGGGGCGAGCCGCACGCACTTTGGCGACGGCTGCACCCACCAAAGCATCAGCTTCCGCGATCTCGCTGTCGTAGGCGTCGACGTCGGTCGGCCGGGCGTGGTCGCCGAAGCGGTGCTCCGCGTGCATTTCGTAGGGCTCGTGGGGCTCAAACGCATGGAGCCACAGAAACAACGGATGATCCTTTGGCGCCTTCGCCAAATAACTGTCGAGTTGTTTTTCGCGAAGTTCGCGCCCAGCAAACTCTACTTTTGCGTACTCGAAACCGAGTCGCCGCTCTTGAAAGTTGGTAAATTTGGGGCCATCGATGAAGAAGACCGCCGGCGGGTAGAAGGCCGCCGTCCGGTAGTCGTAGCGCCGCAACAAATCGGCAAATGTCTCGGAATCACTTCCTAAATCGAGGGCGAGGAGCGGGCGAAGATACTTGCCCGTCATCATCGAGGTCACCGAGTACGAGGTATGAGGGGTCGGGCAGTAGGCGCGCTCGAAGCGAACACCTTCACGCGCGAGGGCATCGATATTCGGCGAGGTCTTGCGCGCGTATCCGTAGGCGCCAAGATGATCGGCTCGTAGCGCGTCGATACTGATGAGGACGATATCGACGCCGGTAAAATCGAGGGACCGATTCGAAGAACCAACGGAAGCGGTGACCGTTTCCGTGCCGTTCGCGACCTCTGCGTCGGCGGGGGCCATTCTGCCTGCGATGGCGACCCATTTCCCGCCAAGAGGGCTCTGCTCGGCAAAGACGACGCGAACGTTGTCGTAACCGGCAAGCTTCTTTGCCAAAAACGGCGCGAGAATGCACGAAATCAGGCCGATCGATGCGATCACTCGCGCGACAAACGGCCGACGTACTGCGGGAAAAAGTCCGGCCGCGAGGAGGAGTGCCCCCGCGCCGAGGAACCCGTGAAATGCCGGGTACAGACGTGGAAGGAGGAAGCGGTCGGCCAGTACGAGGGCGACGATCGCAGCGGTCAGTGCGGCAATCCGTTGGCGCGGTCGTCCTTGAAAGTAGCGGACGGTCGGGCCCGCAACGAGGAGTTTCATGCCGCCGGCGGCGAGCGCGAACAAACCCACGAAGGCGACACGCACGGGAACATTTTCAAAGTGCCGGCCGAAGGAGATGCCGTAGGCAAACACCCCCCCGAGAATTCCCGCAACGAGGCCGACGCGACCTCGACCGCCGAGAAAATTCCTCGGTTGGGCCCCACGACCACCGCGAAGGGGGTCGAGAAGAAATGGGGCGCCGATGCCGACCGCGCCGGCGACGATGAAGCCGACGGCCGCGCCGATCGAGGCGACGTAGCCGAGCGCAGCGCCGAGCTCAAAAGCGCCGACAAAAAAATCGCGCCGAAGGCAAAGCACGAGAAATACTTCGCAATACACAAGCGCAACAATCCCGAGCCACGCGCCGGTGACTCGGGAAAGTAGGTTGGGTTCGTCGCTGGCGCGGGGCGCGGACGACTCTGCGGTCACTTGAATTCGATGGCAAGAATCTCGAAGATGCGCTCACCACCGGGGGTGCGTGTCTTCACTTCGTCGCCGACTTCTTTTCCGATGAGCGAGCGTGCCATCGGGCTCGTCACGCTGATAAATCCGCGTGCGACGTCGGTTTCGTCGGCGCCGACGAGCTTGTAAATGACGGTCTTTTCGTGTTCGTCCTGAAGCGTGACCGTCGCCCCAAAAGCGACTTTGTCGCCGGCGAGCGTCTTCGGATCAATGACTTCCGCGCGCGCGAGCTTGTCCTCGATGACGCGCATCATCTCCTCGATCTGCCCCTGTCGCTCTTTTGCCGCGTGATATTCGGCATTCTCCTTGAGATCGCCTAGCTCGCGGGCGTGTGCAATTTGCTCGACGATGCGGGGACGCTCAGCGCGATATTTCGCCAGCTCCTCCTTCAACCGCGTGAGACCTTCCGGGGTGATCGGATTCTTCTCGACCATAGACCGCGGCTATAGCAAACCCGCGCCAGCAACCGCATGAATTCGCGACGGTTGCTGCCCGGCCCCGCGCGCGTCGCAAAAGGTCTTGTTTTTATGAAGATTATTGCAACTTTCCCCGCTTCGGGCTTCCGGCTTTCCTTGGAGCGCAGCCTCACGAGCGACGCGTTTGTCTCCGCCCGGCGAGACGCCGGACCGGAGAACGCGTCCGTCCGCGAAGCGGGAGACGGCGCGGAGTTCTTGCCAAACGTTTCCGTCCGCGAAGCGGGAGACGGCGCGGAGTTCTTGCCAAACGCGTCCGTCCGCGAAGCGGGAGACGGCGCGGAGCTGGCCGCATATTCCTACCGGGGAGATCTCCACTTCGCCGATCGCGTGGAGCCTGCAGCCTGCACCGTCTTTGCCGACGGAAGCGTTCGCGTCGACGTGGCGCCTTCAGAACTTCATGAAAAAGTTCGGCTACTCGTCCGCGCTGCCATCAAAGGGCCGCTCCGGGAAGGGCTCGCACCCCCTCGTCGCATTCAACGTTGGCGCGATGGCGCGTAACTCGGTATGACCGCGCCGATGCGTCGCCCCTCCCCTGCCCTACGCGTGTTCGCGTTTGCCTTGATCGGCGCGTTTGCAACCGTCGCCTGCGAGCCGCCGCCGGCGAAAACGGCCACGAACTATACGGATGACGCAAAGAAAGCCTACGACGAAGGCGTCGAAAAGCTTGATTCGCATGACTACTTGGAAGCCCAACTTCTTCTGCGAGAAGTTGCCCGGAAATTTCCCTACACGAAGTGGGGGCGCCTCGCCGAACTGCGAAGCGCAGACGCCGACTTTGCCCAAGAGAAATACACGGAAGCGACCCGCGGCTATCGCAAATTTATTCACGATCACCGCTCCGACGATGACGAGATCGCCTACGCGCGAGCGAAGATTGCGGAAGCCCAGTACCGGGAAATTGGCGACTCCTTCCTCGCGCCGACGACGGATGAGCGCGACCAGTCGGCGATTCAGGATGCCTACAAGGAGTTGAGATCCTACCTGGCCGACTATCCGGCGGCGAAGGAGTCAAAGCATGTCCAGGAACTCCTGGCGGACGTCCTCAATCGACTCGTTCGCCATGAGCTATCCGTCGCGCGATTCTACTTCAGTCGCGGAAACTACGAAGCAGCCGTCGGTCGAATCCAGTACGCCCTTCGTAATTTTTCTCGGACGCGCGTCGAGGCGAAGAAGGGGCCGAAGGGGGAAGGCATCGAGGTTGATTCCGGTCGTGAGCCGGAAGCCCTCTTCCTCCTGGCCGAAACGTACATGAAAATGCAGCGTTGGGAGGATGCGACCGGCGCCCTGCAGATTCTCGTCGCCCAGTATCCGCTCTCTGAGCTTCGCACGCAGGCGAAGAGCTACCTCGTCTTCTTGGCGACGAAGAACCCCCAAAAAACAGCGACTTCCGCGTCTGTCCCTGTTTCGAAGGGCCCGTAGAATGGCCGAGGTCGCCCCCGGAACTGGCGGTCGCCCCAACGGTCGCAGCGACCCGTGGGAGACCATCCTCGTTGTCGACGACGAGAAGAACATCCGTCGTACGCTCCAACTCGTCCTCGAAGGCGAAGGCTACAAAGTCGTTTCCGCGGAGACCGCAGAAGCGGGTCTTTCGCTCCTCGCCGAGCCCCAATCGCCGATCGCCCTCGCGATCTTCGACGTGAAACTGCCGCGAATGAGCGGGCTGGACGCCCTTGATCGTATCCGGAAGGACGATGGACTGCGTCACCTCCCGGTGGTGGTGATGAGCGGTCACGCGACCGTTTCTGATGCCGTTCAGGCGATTCGAAACGGCGCGGAGGATTTCGTCGAGAAGCCCCTCCTCCGCGAGCGAATTCTCGTTTGTGTGCGAAACGTGCTTGACGCAAATCGCGCGAAGATCGCGCTCGAAGAGGCGACGACTGAGCAGCTCGCCCGCTACGAGATGATCGGGCGCAGCGCTGTGATGCAGCGGGTTTTTTACGAGATAGAGCGCGTCGCGCCGACGAAGGCGAGCGTCCTCGTGACCGGGGAGAGCGGTACCGGCAAGGAGCTCATCTCACGCGCTATCCATCGACTTTCGCCGCGTGCCAACGCCCCCTTCATTCGGGTGAACTGCGCAGCGATTCCCCGGGAGCTCATCGAAAGCGAACTTTTTGGGCACGAGCGCGGCGCGTTCACCGGCGCGCAGGTGAAGAAGCGCGGCTACTTCGAACAAGCCCACGGCGGTACGCTTTTCCTGGACGAAATTGGCGACATGGATCTCGTCGCCCAGGCGAAGGTTTTGCGTGCACTCCAATCCGGTGAAATCTCACGGGTCGGCAGCGAACACATCATGAACGTGGACGTTCGCATTCTTGCGGCGACCAACAAGGATCTGGCGCGGGAAGTAGAGGCGGGTCGTTTTCGGGAGGACCTCTTCTTCCGGCTCGCCGTCTTTCCCTTGCGTAGTCCGGCCCTCCGCGAACGGACCGAGGACATCCCTCCCCTCGCAGACGCCTTCTTTGCCCGTTTTGTGGCGGAGAACGGAATGGCGATGAAGCCGATCGATGGCGCTGTCTACGAGGCACTCGCGAAGCGCTCGTGGCCAGGCAACGTTCGTGAACTGAAAAATGTCGTCGAACGGATGGCGATTCTCTCGCAGGACCGCGTGACTATCGCCGATCTCCCGGAGGATCCGCACGCGAGTCCCTTCGATGAAGATGCCGATACCGGCGGCGACGGCGACCCGGTGCCCGCGTGGGAACCTTCGACGACGCAAACGGTACCCACCGATTTGTCTCAGTTTGTTCCGCTCCGTGAACACCGGGAGCGCGCGGAACGCGCCTACCTTCTCGAAACGCTCCGCGCCGCGAACTGGAACATCTCACGCGCCTCCGTCGTGCTTGGTGTGGAGCGAACAAACCTTCATAAGAAGATTCGCTCCCACGGCATCAAACGCGGCGAGTAGCCCCATTCATTCGGGGAGCTTCTTGAGCGCAAACGTCAAAACGACGGGTGCCGACGCCGCGGGCGCAGGTTCGGGCGCTTTCGCGCCGATTACCCGATCGTCGGGGAAGTGCCCCTCCGCCTGAACGGTAACGTGGTGGACGCCGGTGGGGACGGCGAGGCCGCGCGCCTTCACGACGTCGAGGGGGCCTACGAGGATGTCATCGACGAATACCGAAGCGTTTTCAGGGGTTCCGGCGAAACGAAGGGATACGATTCGCGGCGCAGGCGCCGCCGGCGGACGGCACGCAGCGGTCATCCCCGCAGACACGAAGGCGAGCGCGAGCGGAATCACACGGTTCCAGGGCGTGGGGCGAAGCATCGGCGGCGAGCGATACTCGGGAACGGCGCTGCGTGCTACCGGGACCGCTATGTCGGCAGACCCTACGCGGCCCAGCACCCATGAGGCGCTTCAAACGCTCGAAATTCCACTCGTCGTCCTCGCCCACGGCCTTGGGCTTCCCCTCCCCGCCGCGGCGACGGTCGCTTCGGCCGGACTCGACCTGCGCGCCGCCGTCGAGGCTCCCGTCACGCTGATGCCTGGGGGACGTGCGCTCGTTCCGACGGGGGTTTCGATCGCAATTCCAGATGGTTACGAGGGTCAGGTGCGCCCACGCTCTGGCCTCGCGGCGAAGCACGGGGTCACCGTCTTGAATGCGCCCGGCACGATCGACGCCGATTTTCGCGGGGAAGTTCGAGTTCTCTTGGTGAATCACGGCGACGAACCGTTCACCATCGAGCGCGGTGAGCGAATTGCGCAACTCGTAATATCTCGATTTTACAGGGTTTCATGGTCCGTTGCGGCCACCTTGGAGCACACGGAACGGGGCGCTGGCGGGTACGGCTCAACCGGCAGGCGGTGAGCGGTAACTGCTTGACGAGTACATGTTTTCTGGCGTAAGGCCCCAACTCCCACACGGAAGGATTTTCAGTATGTCGAACCGCGCCCTCTGGAGTATGAAGAAGAAGCACGAATGGCTCGCGACCCCGCGTAAGGCGAAGCGCATCAAGCGCGCGGCCCGCGTCCGCTGCGGCCTCCAGGACGCGATGGACCGCAAGGCCGCCAAGGCCTGAGACCGTTCCGGAGGTTGCCTAGGCGCCGAGCCGGACTCCTCCGAAATCCACGAAAACCCTGCCCTTACGGGCGGGGTTTTTGCGTTTGTCTCCGCCCGTGCATGGGGGGTCGCAGAAACGCCGGATCGGAGAACGCGTCTACGCGCGACTTCCAGCGGCCATCGACCAACGCCACCGAAGGAGCAAATGCCCGACGAGCCCGAGGCCGAACACGGCGCTTGGAAGAGCCGGCATCCACGGGGCGACGACGCCCGCGGCGACCGCTTGAAATGCGAGCATCGTCAGGACTGCGACAGCACCCGCGAGTCCTGGCGTTCGTGCGCGCCGACTCGTGCCCGCCCACGCGAAAAGTACGGAAGCGAGTGCCACGGTGAACACCGTCATCGCGAGGCTGCCGTGATCGCCGGCCGGTGGAGCTTCGTGACGAGGCGCCCGCGCGAGCTGCCCCTCGGAAGTGACTAAAATTCCGTGGGTTTCGTCGATCCAGTCCCCCGCGCGGTAGGCAAACGCAGGCGGCGGAATCGGTTTTGGGTAAAAGGCGCCTTGCGCGGTACCTCGTGCGACGAACGTCGCCGTCGCGAGACCGAAGGCAGCAGCGCCGATCGCGGCCGGTCGCCGTACCGCAGTCGGGCTCACGCCGAGGGCGCGGAGGGCGTCTTCATCGCCGCGGGATCGGACGCGCCGCTGAGTCAGCCAGGCGGCCCCCGCCGCCAGGAGCGGAGCCAAGGGAGCGACGCGGCCAAAACGCTCCATCCAGGGAACGCCCCCTTCGTCGGTGGCGGCACCGACGGCAAACGCGAGCGCACCGAGGACGAGCGCCGTCGTGCTGGCGCGAAACGCAATTTTTCGCGACCACGGCGTCACCACGGAGCGCTCTCCCCGAAACGGCGGCGTACAAACGACGAAAGCGCCGAGAGAACTCGGCGCCTATACGTGGACTCGGAGCGGGGCACGGGATTCGAACCCGCGACATCAAGCTTGGGAAGCTTGCACTCTACCAACTGAGTTAGCCCCGCGAGTGACGTTTCTCTTAGCCGGGCCTGTTGGGGGCGTCAACGAAAAAGCGGCAAAAAAATCCCGGAAAGGGGCGAGGATACGAGCAGGGCGCTTTGCCGCAAAGCTAAGCAGTTGCATCGGTTTCGCCACTTCCGGGCACCGGACGCGCCGACCGTGAGAGGCTCACGGCTCGCTCGGGTCAGGCGTCCCGCACCTGCAGAAGCATGGTGAGGGGGGCTTGGTTCCTGGGCATCGTTCGGTACCTCCTCCGGCGGTGGCCGGCACCCGGTGGGTTCGTCCGTAGTGGAGAGCGTGTTCGCTGGTTCCTCACCGCCATCGGCGATGTCTGACAGGCGAGCAACGGGATCCCCGTGTGCTGGCGAACGGAGCGGGTGTTTCGGTGACGGGACCGGAAAAACCGGTCGCTGTTTGGCGGCGTCCGCCCTACGTGCTCGTGGGGCGAGAAATCGGGCCCGAGGGCCGAAACGCGGCGTTAGCTACGACGGTAGCGCGTCTTTCCAGGTTCGGCGAACGGCCCACCGTCGAATTCGTTGCTGGTCGAAAAGAGCGAAGGGGCCGGTCGGCCCGCCTTGACCCCCTTGGACTGACGTGGTCCGAGAGGCCCGTGCCGACGCCGATCGAAGCAGCCCTCGAAGCCGCGCTCCTTCGGGAACTCCACGCCGAGTGGGGTCTCGAGAACTACAAAAGCTTTAAAAAGCGGATGCTTCCGCCGCAGATCGTGCTGATAGATCATGCGTCCTTCCTCGGACGGTGGGTCCGTACAACGCGAGTTTTGGAGATCGCACGGAAGCTTGTTCGCGACCGTTCGTGGGGGGTCGTGAAAGAGGTCCTTCGGCACGAAATGGCCCACCAGTTCGTCGATGAAATTCTGGGAATTCACGACGAAACTGCCCACGGCCCCACCTTCCGCCGCGTATGCGCCGAACTCGGCATCGACGACGCAGCGCGCGGGATGCCCGAAGCGGTTGACCAAGAAGAAGAGCGAATTACCGAAAAAATTCGAAAACTTTTGGCATTGGCGGAGAGCCCGGAGCCGAACGAAGCGGCAGCCGCCCTTGCAGCGGCACAACGGCTGATGGCGAAGTACAACATCGACCTCGACGCGCGCCGTGCCGAGAAAGGGTATACAGTACGCTTTTTAGGGGAAGCGACCGGTCGCGTGCGTGAGCCGGCGCGAATTCTCGCAGGGATCCTCGCCCAGCACTTCTTCGTCGAGGCGATCTGGATCTCTGTCTACCGGCCGGGCGCGGGCAAGCGTGGGACATTACTCGAGATTTCGGGAACTGCGGCCAACGTTTCCCTCGCCGAATATGTGCACGGTTACGTCCTGCACGCCGGGGAACGCCTCTGGCTCGCACACAAGCGTACCTTCGGAATTCGCGGTGATCGCGAGCGAATCGGCTTCCTTTCGGGGGTGATGAGCGGTTTCGCGGAGAAGCTCCGCAGCGAGGCTAAGTCCCAGCGGGGCGAGGGGCTTGTCCACGTGAAAGACGCCGGACTTGATGCCTATTTTCGGCGGCGCCATCCGCAGGTTCGTAGCGTCCGCTACGGGGGTGAAGCCCGCGGTTCCAGCTTCCTCAATGGGCGCGAGGAAGGGAGAAAGCTTCAGGTCGCGCCGGCCCTGAGCAACGGCGCGGTCGGTCCGAAGCTGCTCCCGGGGCGGCGGTGAATTCCATGCCTGTGCATCATACACCTACCATCCTCGGAGACTTCGGAATTTCCTGGAGTTCAGAACACCTTCTCGCCACGTTTCTCCCAGGCGACGCTCGGATAATTGAAGAGACGCGGCGGGTAGATGCGCCTTCGTGGGTGCTTCGCCTTGCCGACGACGTTGTGCGTCACCTAGCGGGAGATCTTCAGGATTTTTCAGCCCTTGCGCAGCCGTTCGTGGAGCTTTCACCCTTTCGCCAACGTGTTGCTCGAGCGCTCCAAGCCATTCCGGCGGGAACGACCTCTACCTACGGGGAAGTCGCCGCTTCCTTAGGAAGTCCCGGTGCTTCCCGTGCGGTCGGGCAGGCTGTCGCCCGCAATCCCTACCCGCTCGTCGTGCCCTGTCATCGCGTCCTCGCGGCCGGGGGACGAGTGGGCGGCTTCTCGGCGCCGGGCGGGCCTTCAACAAAATTAGTACTTTTGGCCATCGAGATGGCCTGTTGATGATCGCGAGCGGATCACGAGAATAATCGGAGATCCACTCGAGCGCCCATTGGCGTCTCATCCTCCGGTTTCGCGATTTGCTGCTTGCTGGGAAGCGCGAGCGGCGTAACCTGAACGAATGCGCCTTGCTCTACGTCCCCTCGCGCTTTGCTCACTCGCGATTCTCGCGGCAGCGAACGCCGCCGCCGCCTTGGCTGCCTGTAGCGACTCGTCGACGACCTGCCCGGAAACGACCTCCGCCGCCGTCGTCGCGAACGACATTTACGGTCAGAGTCTCCCCGCCGATACCCTCGCTTTGACGTTTGACGATGGGCCCGGCCCCCGCACCGAGGAATTGGCCGACTATCTCACGGCAAAAGGAATCCGAGCGACCTTCTTCATGGTCGGCAAGAACGCGGTTAACTACCCGGCTCTACTCGCTAAGTTGAAGGCGAATGGCCATCTGGTCGCGAACCACAGCCAGAACCACAACAACCTTACGACCGTAGTGAATGGAGCGAACGGCGCCGCAAATGTCGTCAGCGAACTTTCCCTGAATGACGATATTTTGGCGGCAAGCGTCGACCAGAATCACTTTTTGTTCCGCGCCCCCTTCTTTGCGTACAACGCAAACGTGTACGCGGCGATTCACGCGTCGCCGATGGATAAATATGTCGGTCCAGTCCGCGCAGACATTGGAACCTTCACAAGCTATCCAAACGGTGCCAGCCCGAATCCCGAGGTTCCCGCAAACGCGCTTACGGCAGCCGATTGGGACTGTTGGCAAACGGGGCAGCGTGCCGGAGACAAGACGACGTGGACGACGCAACAGTGTGCAAACATTTACCTCAAAGAGATTCGCTCCCAGCGCCGCGGCATCATTCTGATGCACGACATCTGGGACGGAACGATCGCGCCGAGCTCGGCCCAGTCAAACACCATTGATCTCGTAAAGGCGATCGTCCCCGTTCTTCAGGCAGAGAACTTTCAGTTCGTTCGTGCGGACGAAGTTCCTGATATTGCAGCTTATTTTCCGAAGCCTCCCGTGGATGCGGGCGTAGATGCCGCGAGAGATGCTGGTCCCGATGCCTCCGACGCCGGACCGGATGCTGCCCGAGATGCTGCAGTGGATGCAGCCACCGACGCGGCCAGTGACGCCACTGTTTCTGACGCCGGTCCCTCCGATGCTGCCGCTGACGCCACCACGACGACCGATGCATCGCCGCCGTCCGACGGGGGTACCTTCGTTCCGGATGCGGGCGAATCGAACCCTCCGCCCAAACCGGCCGATGCAGGCTGCAAGTAGGCTTTTCCTCACGCGGCGCAAAAGAAGAGAGCCCCGAGATTGTCTCTCGGGGCTCTTCTTTTGCGCGCTAGGCGCCGCAATCACTTCTTCAGGTTTGCCATCAGCTGATCGCTGATGCTGGCCGGATCGATGTTACCGAACCAGATCCGCCAGACCCCTTTCATGAAGTCTTCGCCGGCGATCGTTGCGCTTCCGCCGCCCTGAACCCAGATGGTCGTCGTCTTCGCGCCCGAGTTGTAGGAAATCGTCCAGGCGCTTCCTTCCTTGAGCTCGCTCGTGAAGGCACCGAGCATCTGATTGATTTTTCCGGCATCCGAGTAGTTGTTCTTCGCGAAGGATTCGCGCAGGGCGTTGACGATCTTCTCGTGGTCGACATCGCGAAGCATGCGAACGGTGAACTTCTTGTCGCAGTCGGCGTCGATGACCCCTTGGTGGGTGAGCGTCGGGACGCACTTCATGTCGTGACGGATCGCGTAGACATTCACATTGACGAATACGACCTTCTTCACGCGGGTGGCATCGCCGGTGTGGTACCACCCGTCTTTGCCGGGCTCGAGCGCGAAGGCGCTGGTGGCGAGCGTGGAGAGGGCGAGAACGAGCGCGGCGGCGCGAATCTTGAGGCTCATCTGGGGGGACCTTTCGGAGAGAGGGGCACCGGCGACGACCAATTGGCGTCGACCAGCGGCGAACAACTTTGGCGTAGGCGCGGCCACCAAAGGGGGGACGCGCACAGCAGCGGCTCCCTTCGACGGAGACGACGGCTCCGTCATACAAAGGAGTCGGCACTGTAGCGCAACTTTTCTCGGGGAAAAAACCGTAGCTTTGTGACGCGTTGCGCAAGCGAACAATGAATGCGCCGCGTTGATGATCAATCGGGATGCACGGCTGCGTTGTGGGCGTCCAAGCTCTCGGAAAACGTGTGCCGACCTCCCCCTTTTGCAACGAAATAGAGGAACTTCGTCTCGCGGGGGCTCAGCACCGCCTCGATCGATGGAAGGCCCGGGTTCGCGATCGGCCCCGGTGGTAGCCCTTCGTGGGTGTACGTCGAATAGCGATTCGCGCGGTCGTGGTTCATTGGCGCAGTGATTTTACCGCTGAAGGCGCCGCATGCCGTCGGATTGCCTGCGAATTCGGGATTGACCTCCTTCGCAATCGCGCAGCCATAGCCAGCCGTCGGGTCCGATTGTAGGACGCGCCGCGGAAACGCCGGATCGCGCAGGCGGTTTTCGAACACGCTTGCAACGAGAGGCCGCTCCTCGTCGACGGCCGCTTCCTTTTCGACCACGCTCGCGAGAGTGACGATGTCGCGTCGCGAAAACCTGAGCGTTTGCGATAGCCGGGCGAGGTCGGCACCGTGGGCCGCTTCCAGCTTTTTCCAACGCTTTTCGAACTCACCGACGAGACGCTCAACGACGACCTCCGGAGCCTCGTCTTCGCCAAATTCGTAGGTGGCCGGGAAGAGGAATCCTTCCGCCGAGGCAGATGGCTCTGGCGTGAGCGGAGCGAGCTGAAGTCGTTTGAGGAGCGCCCCGTCGCCGGTCGCTGCAACAAACGCTGCACGCGTGCATATTCCCTTCTCTTCGAGGCGCCGGCCAATGTCAAAACGCGTAAACCCCTCCGGAACCGTCACTTTTTGCCGGTCGCCCCCCCCAGAGCGCGTCAGCCGGTCGGCGATCTCTCCGAGGGTCAGATCGTCGCGGAGGAGGTGCTCGCCGGCGACAGGGACGACGGAACGCACCCTCTCGTAAAGGCGAAATCGGGCTGCATCTTGGATGACGCCGGTTGTCTCCAAGAGGAGCGCGAGGCCGTCCGCGCTCTCGTTCGCGGGGACCACCACCGTGATTCGCTTCCCGGTGCCGGTCGCTTTGGCGCGCTGGCGGGGCAGTGCGACGTAGGCCCCCATCGCGCCGGCCACCGCAAGGAGGGCAACGGCGGCGCCCACAAGCACGAAGATATTCGGCTTTTCAGCCCCTTTTCGCCGTGAAACCCGCGGTCGTTTCGCGTCGACCGGAGCCGGCTTCGCTTTTTTCGGTCCGCTCACCGGGCCGCCTTCCCGGTCGGCCGTCGATCGATCCAGCTTTGCAAGATGGCGACTGCGGCCGCTTCATCAATTTTTGCTTTGGATTTCTTAGCGTTTACACCACTTGCCGCCAGCGAAGCCTGCGCCTGGACGGTGGTCAAGCGCTCGTCCCAAAGCTCGATTGGGAGCGCGGTTGCATCGGCAAGTTCCTGAGCGAATACGCGAACTTTTCGCGCTGCGTCCCCTTCCCCGCCCCGCATGTCGAGCGGGAGACCGACGACGATGCAGGAAACCGACTCATCCTTGCAAAATGCACGCAAGTCGGCGAGGAGCTTCGGACGCGGCTTTGCCTGCAATTTTCCACGCGGAAAAGCGATTTTGCTGTCGTCGTCGGCGAGGGCCATGCCGACGCGTGCCTCCCCATAGTCGAGTCCAAGAAAGGTCTTACCCACCGCTGCCGCTTACCGCGGGAAGTCTCCCGGTGTCGAGGCTGGGCATGCGCCCGATCTTCCGGTGCGTTTTCGTGAAGCAAAGCGGAAGCAATGGGGGGGACGGCGGACCGAAACTGCGCTAGACGCCCGTCGCCATGACCACGCTTCGCTCCGTGAAGGGGATGAAGGACTACCTCCCGAAGGAAGTCCCGGCCTACCGCCGCATTGAGGAGGCGTTCGCCCGCGTGATGCAGCGCTCCGGCTTCCGCGAGATGCGCACCCCGATCGTCGAACCAACGGCGCTCTTCGTCCGCGCGATCGGTGAAGTAACCGATGTTGTTGAAAAAGAGATGTACTCTTTTCAGCATCACGACGAAGCGCTGACGCTCCGCCCCGAAGGCACGGCCGGCGTCGTGCGTGCCTATCTTCAGAACAACCTTGGGAACGACGAACCGGTCACCAAGGTGTTCTACCAAGGGGCGATGTTCCGTGCAGAGCGCACGCAACGGGGGCGCTACCGCCAGTTCCATCAGCTCGGCGCGGAAGTATTTGGCGATCCCTCCCCCGCCGCCGACGCAGACCTTCTCGCGACCCTCGTTGTGTTTCTTCGAGAAATTGGGGTTTCGTCGCCGGAGGTGATCCTCGGGAGTATCGGTGGCAAAGCGACGCGCGCTGCGTTCCGAGAATCGCTGGTCGACTTCCTCACGCCGAAGCTCGAAACGATGAGCGAAGAGTCGAAGCGTCGCATCCTCACGAATCCGCTCCGAATTCTCGACTCGAAGCACCCGGGGGACCGTGCCGCTTGCGAAGGGGCACCTTCGATCTTGGACGTTCTCGACGCCGACGATCAGACCCACTTCGATGCGCTCCGTCGCTATTTGGATGCGCTGGCGGTCCCCTACCGGGTCGATCGTGGGCTCGTTCGCGGCCTTGACTATTACTCAAGAACGCTCTTTGAAATCAAAGGGGCGACCGAGAAGCTTGGCGCCGGCGATACCCTCCTCGGCGGTGGCCGCTACGACGGACTCGTGGAAGAACTAGGTGGTCGCGCAACCCCCGCCATCGGCTTCGCCGCCGGGCTGGAACGTCTTGTAATTGCAACGGAAGAGAACGTTGCTCCGCCGCGCATCGACGTCTTCGTCGCGTCGCTCGGCGAGGGGGCCGTCGCGCGGGCGCTTGCCCTTTCGAACGAACTCCGCAGTCACGGAATTTCCGTCGAATGTGACGGGCGTGGCGCCTCGATCAAAGCCCAATTGCGACGGGCGAACGCGGTAGATGCCCGCTTTGCCATCGTCCTCGGCGACCGCGAAGTCAGCGACGGCGTCGCCGAGCTGAAGGACCTCGCGGCACGAACCGCGGCCCCCTTCCCGCTCGCCGAGATGGCCGCCGCAGCAAAAGCGGGGCTCCTCCGCCCGCCGGCCGATGCCGACCAGGCGGTGTCTTCGTGAGGAACTTCCGCCTTTTTCCTTCGCTTGTTGTCGCCTTTTCGGCGCTTGCGGTTGCCTACCCGGCAGTCGCTCTTGCGGGGGACCCGGTACCGCCGCCGGCGGCCCCTGCAGCCACCGAGCCGGCAACTGCCAAGCCATCGACGGACGACCCGCAAGCGATCCACACCGCATCAGGGCTCGTCTACCGGGACGTCGTCGTCGGCACGGGCGCCGTCGCCACGAAGGGGGCCACCGTCCGTGTACATTACACGGGACGCCTCGACAACGGCTCGGTGTTCGATACCTCTCTTCGCCGTGAACCGCTTGAATTTCCTCTTGGAAAGGGTCAAGTAATCAAGGGGTGGGAAGAGGGAGTTGCCGGCATGAAAGTCGGCGGTGTTCGCACCCTCGTGATCCCTTCGAAGCTCGGCTACGGCTCTTCGGGATCGGGTCCGATTCCGCCGAACGCGACCCTCCACTTTGATGTCGAACTCGTCTCCGTCGATGGTGACGAAAACGGCCGGGCTCCAAAGGTGCAGTTGAAAGCGCCCGATGAGTCGGAAGCGGCAAAGCCGAAAGAAGTCGAGGCGAAGCCGGCCGCAGATCCCCTTCTTTTGCCGACCGACGTCGCCGCAACAATTGGCAGTGACGACGACGGCAAACTTCCCGGCGCCACCGGCCAACTCACGCAGAAGTTCGGGGCTGGCTTCGAAGAGGCTCGCGGCGACTATCGGCTTCGCACGCTCCCGCCTTTGTGGATTGAGCACACGCGTGGTGTAGGCACTGCTCACGAGGATACGCAAGGGCTCTACGGGCTCCTCTACTACCGACGCCGTGCGGAGAAGAAGGCGACAGACGCTGTTTTTCCTCTCTTTTTTCGGTCTCGGGAAGACGACAGCTCGCTGGTCGTTGCCGGTCCGTTGGTGCATCGCGAAACGAAGGATGCCCACGACAACTGGCTGGCACCGCTCTATTTTGAGGGGGCCAGGAAGGACGGTGGCTATTTTCACGCGCCGCTGCTCCTCACGACGTCGCATTGGAACAAAGAGAGTGCCTTCACGCTCGTTGGTCCCTACTTTCGCGACCGAAACGGAACCGACATCGACTGGGGGATCGCCCCGTTCGTCTTTCACGGAGACAATGGCGATACTTTCGGCGGCCGAAAGAGCTACACGGTCGTCCCACCGGCCCTGTACTACCACACGGAAAACGAGGCCGAAGAGCACCGTTTGACGGTCGTCGGACCGGTCATCTCTGAAGAGACCAAAGATCGGAAGATCTTCGATGTAGCGCCATTCTTCTTTGATATTCGCGGGAAGAAAAAGGACGAGCACTACACCACGGTGTTTCCGCTCTTTCATTATGGCCACAGTGAGGACACGACGACGATCGTCGCCCCCGGCGTGTTCCATCGAAAGAGCCCGACGGCCACGACAACGATTACGCCTTTCTTCTCCTTCGGAACGGCGCAACGCGGAGCGATTCATTACACGGCAGCTGGTCCCATCCTACCGCTGTTTTTCCGCTATCGAGACGACGACCTCGACTACACGTCGACGGCCCTCTTCCCCTTCTTTTTCCATTCGTCGAGCCCGCGCCACGACGCCCTCTGGACCCCACTATTTTTCCGCCAAAACGACTACGGCGAGAAGAAGTCCTATTGGGCATTTCCGACGATCACCGGCTCGACGGACAAGACCGGGTGGAGCTTTAACATTCATCCGCTCGTGTACACGGGGCGGAACGAAAAGAGCACGCACGCCGTCATCACGCCGCTTTTCTGGGACTTCAACTCACCAGAGTCGCGGACGACCATCGGCTTCCCTCTCTATTGGCGTTTCGCCGACAAAGTTGAAGGGACGACGACGCAAGTCGCTGCAAATACCGTTTACCACGCGAAGCGCGTAAAAGGTGGAATTGACTGGCAATTTCACGTACTTCCGATCTTCTCCTACGGCGAAGATCCGGACGGCTATTTCTGGAATGTGGCCTTCGGCCTTGCCGGGTATTCGCGTCACGGCGAGTACGGAACCGCTCGCGCCCTCTGGATTCCGATCCCGGTTCATCGTCCTGCGGCGTCCGCACCAGCAGCGGTCGGTGGCTTCGAACCTGGCGCCCACTTCTGAGCACCTGGGGCATTTTGCCCCATTGACTCCGATGGTTGTGCCAGGTAACGCGCGCGCATGAAACGCCTCCATGCGCTTGCTGGGCTCGCTCTCTTTGCGGCCGCTTGCGCGCCCGTGAGTAACCTCACGTCGGCCGGGTATGTCAATCCAACCATTCCGTACGCCGTGCACTACGCCGACCCGACATCGGCGCGGGAATTTATTGCTGGCGAATGGACGGTCATTTCCCATTCGAACGCGGGAGTTCCACGCGACGAGCAGGCGGTTTTCCACTTTGACGTCAATGGCGATGGGAAGGAGGACGCGACGCGCGAGCTCCCTCGCTACGACTTGCGTCTTCTTCACGCCGACGGCTCGCGAGTTTCCGTTCGGCGCTTTGTGTTCGGGCGCCCGCAAGCGACGGAACTGCATGCGTGGATTCGTGAGTTAGCGCGCTCGATATCCGGGACTATCTGGTTTGACGACGGTGCGCGGAGGTGGACATCACGCCTAACTGAGGAAAGAGATCTGGTCGTCGCGGGGCAACGAGCCGTTCAAGCTCGCGTAGAAATCGCGGATGCCGATCGTCTCGCTCTTTCTCCTGGGGCGATCGATCGTCGACTCCTCGTTGTCGTCGTCGAAACGCCTTTTGAAGTGACCGTCGACTCCGGGACTAGCGAGCAGCGGTATCCGGTACGTCTCCTGGCGACATACGACGCGCCAGCGGAGGGCTTTGACGTCCATCTGCCCGAATTTGATAAGTTTCTTGGGGCGATTGATCTCGATGGTTCGCGAGGTGTTCTCCGGAGGGCGGCACCTCCCGCAGCGACCCCGCCCGCAACCCCAGCGTCTCACTGAACCTCAAACTCTAGAAACGACCCTTTCAAAGGCGGAAATTGCGAAGTCGATTTCCGCCTCGGTCGTCTCTTCGCCGAGGGAAAAGCGGACGGCGCCGCGGGCTTGCTCCTCGCCGACAATCGCTGCAATCACCGGCGAAAGCGACACGGTTCCCGCGCTGCATGCGCTACCGCCGCTCACGGAAACCCCCTCGAGGTCGAGGGCGGCTACGAGTTCGGGGCTTGCCCAGCGGGGGACCAGCACGGAAGAAACGTGTGGCGCCCGAAACGATGTTTCTCCAACAATGACGAGTCCTTGAGCGACTCTGCGAAGCCCCGCTTCCAAGTGATCGCGGAGTACGGAAAGGCGCGCGTAGCGGCTCGGGCCGTCGAGCGCGCGCGTTCCGGCGGCCGAAAATCCGGCGGCGAGCATTCCATCTTGGGTGCCTGGCCGAAGCCCACGCTCTTGCGCCCCCCCCTCGAGGACGCGTGAAATCGGCGCTCCGGGGCGCGTGACCAGCGCGCCAATCCCCTTCGGCCCACGGATCTTGTGGGCGGCGACGGCGCGATAGTCGGCTTCCAGCCACAAATCGGGGAGGCGCCCCACGGCTTGGACGGTGTCACAAAGCACCCGGCAATTCGCCTCGCGTGCGATCTCAAGCACTCGTTCGAGCGGTTGAAGAATGCCCGTCTCATGATTGATAGCTTGCACACAAATGCCACAAATTGTCTGTTCTTTCGAAAACTTATAAAGCGCCTCCGTCGAAACAGTTCCGGACGAATCAATAGGAAGGAGCTCCAGATTCAATGCATGAAGTGCCGCCACCCGCCGCGCGCTCGCCAGCACAGAAGGATGCTCAAGCACGCTCGTCACGAGCGTAGCCCCCGGCTTCGCAGCCGCTGCGAGCGAGGCCAGCGCGAGATTGTTCGCCTCCGTGCCGCTACCCGTAAGGATGACGTCCCGCGGATCGGCGCCAAGGAGCTGGGCGACCGCTTTGCGTGCATCTTCCACATAACGCCGCGCCGCACGCCCATCGGCGTGAAGGCTCGCCGGATTCCCCCACCCGTCGGCGGCCGCCGCAGCCATCGCCGCGAGAACTTCGGGATGCGGAGGGGTTGTCGCGTTCCAGTCGAGGTAGGCGCGCTTGATCACGGTCGCTTCCTTGCGCGTTTCGCCGCGTTTCGACAAGATTCGATTCCGGTTTCTCCGGTGTCGAGCTAGTACGGCCGCCCATGAAGCGTGCGTTCTTCACCGTTCTCCTCCCCTCCTTGGCCTTCGCGTCGGTCGCTTGCTCGAAGCTGACGACGCCGCCCGCCCCCGACGACATCACCATCGCCACCGCAGACCCGGCGGCCGCAAAGCCGGCGGCAACCCCGGCCGCGACACCGGCACCGGCACCGACTCCTGCGGCCCCTGCCGCACCGGAGCCGAAGTTTGAGGCGAAGGACGTGGTTGTCGGCAAAGGGGCCGAGGCGACGGACGGCAAGACGGTTCGCGTGCACTATACAGGTACCCTCCTGAATGGCACCAAGTTCGACAGCTCCTTGGATCGGAAGGAACCCTTCGAATTCAAGCTTGGCGCCGGCATGGTCATCAAAGGGTGGGACCAAGGCGTCAAGGGGATGAAGGTTGGCGGCAAGCGCAAGCTTACGATCCCGTCGCCGCTCGGCTACGGCGCCCGCGGCGCCGGTGAGAAAATCCCGCCGAACAGCACGCTTCTCTTTGACGTCGAACTCCTCGAAGTCAAATGAAGATCTGGGCTGGGTCCTTCGCCTCGATCCTGTTTAGCTTTGTGGTCGGTGGATGCGGCTCTCCCCCGGTCCAACCGGCCACAACGCCGGAGCCAGTTGCAGTCTCCGTCGCGTCAGCACCGAGCGCCGCGAAGGACCTCCCTTCGCTCACAACGTCGGGACTGCGCATGCAAGATGGCGTGTCTCTTGAGGATCTTCGTGTCGGTGACGGCGAGGAACTCCACGCCGGACAGCAGCTTTCGGTCCACTACGTTGGCACGCTGACCGACGGGACGACGTTTGATTCCTCACGCGATCGCAAGGAACCGTTCCAGTTTGACATTGGGCGCGGGATGGTGATTGCCGGGTGGGAAAAAGGCCTACTCGGCATGCGCGTTGGCGGAATTCGTGCCCTCACAATTCCGCCAGATCTCGCCTACGGTAAGCGCGGAGCGGGGGCCAAAATTCCTCCCGACTCGACGCTTCATTTTGAAGTGGAACTCCTGAAGATCCGCCACTGAACCGTCGGCGCGACGACGCCGCAACGACCGGAGCTGCTCGCGATGCAAGCGGAAGACGAAGGAAAGCTGACCGAGGGCGAGTTGGCGGTCGAGGAGCTCGCGCCAGAAGAAAAGGTGCGTCGCGGCGCGGGAATGCCCGCCGCGGCCGTCGAAAAGCCGTCCGGCCCGAAGCCGCTTCCGGGCCCCCAAGCAGCAGGACTTGCTACACTTTCGGGCATTCTTTACTGGCTCGCGTTTGCCGGGATGGATATCTGGCCGCTCGCCTTCGTCGCCTTTGTCCCCCTATGGTTTGCGTTGCGCGGCCAGGCGCCGAAGCGCGCCACCTGGCTCGGGCTCCTCGCCGGGACGACCATGAACGTAGCCGGCTTCTTCTGGCTCGTCGAAATGTTGAAGACCTTCAGCGGTTTTCCGACGGCGCTCTGCCTCGTCTTCGTGGTCATCATTTGCAGCTACCAGGGGGGGCGGATGGCGCTCTTTGGGTGGCTTCACGCCCGCGCGACCGAGCGAGGGTGGCCGGCGAAGCTCGTTTTCCTCGGCGCTTTTGTGGCGAGCGAACTCGTCTATCCCCTGCTCTTCCCTTGGTTTTACGCCGCAACGGTCCATCAGGTTCCGTTGCTGACGCAGACCGCCGATCTCGGCGGGCCGATTCTCGTCGGCCTCGTATTGTGCGCGCCGAACTTGGCTCTCATCGACATTGTCGAGAGCAGACTCGATCGGCGCCCCCTTGATCGCCGTTTGATCGCCGCATGCGGCGCAGCGTTTGGGATCGCGCTCGTGTACGGGCAAATCGCTCTGATGCGCCTCGAAACCCGCATCGCCGGGGCCGAGAAGCTCCATGTCGGGCTCGTCCAAGGGAACCTCGGGCTCATGCAAAAGCGCGAAGATCCGGCAGAGGGTCTTCGTCGTCACAAGCGATTGACGACGGAACTCCGCGACAAGGGGGTCGAGCTGGTCGTCTGGAGTGAGTCGTCGGTGACGTTCCCGGTCCCTGATGAGTTCGCCTTTCGCTTCATGAAGGAGCGCGTCACGAAGAACCTCGGTGTCTCTACGATCTTCGGCGGCGTTATCTATCGCAAAGACTCCGACCGGGAGCGATGGTTCAACACTGCGCTCTCCGCGACGAAAGAAGGCGATGTAACTTCCCGTTACGACAAGCAATTTCTTCTTGCTTTCGGCGAGTACCTCCCCTTCGGCGATACGTTCCCAAAGCTCTACCAAATGTCGCCCAACAGTGGCCGCTTCTCCAAAGGGACGAAGATGGACCCGCTGCTCGTGACGACCGGCGGGCGGACGCACAACGTGGCCGCCCTCATCTGTTACGAAGATATTGCCCCGGCATTTACGAACGACGTCGTGAGCGCCACCAAGCCTGAATTGATCGTCAATTTGACGAATGACGCATGGTTTGGAGATACCGCCGAGCCCTGGGAACACCTGGCCCTTTCCACCTTCCGCGCCATCGAGCATCGTCGCTACTTCGTGCGAAGCACAAACAGCGGTGTTTCCGCCATCGTCGACCCAGCGGGACGCATTCTCACCCACACGAATACTTTCGTCTCCGAGTCGAAAGACGCGGAAGTTCGTTGGCTTTCGGGCAGCACCGTCTTCGAATACGTTGGCGACAAAGTCTGGTGGCTTGTCAGCCTTGCGATGGTCGTCGTCGCCTTCAAGCGCCGCCCATCGATGTCCGGGGCTGCGACGTAGGCTCGGCGCCACGAGAGGGGGCCAAAAACAAGAAGCCCGGCCTCCACACGGGGCCGGGCTTCTTCGTTTGGTTCCGGAAGATCAGTTGCAGGAAGGGCCGCAGGTCGTCGTCGCGCAGTCGATGAAACTTTGCCAGAGGAACTTGCTGTTGTTCGCCGTGTTCCCGTAGGCGCTATCGAAGGCCGCGTCTGCATCGGCCTTGCATGCGTTGAGCTTACCGGTGTCGTTCGGATTGCTCTTCGCGCATTCGAGAAGCAATTCGCCGTAAATAGCGCATTGGGTACTGCCGTTTTGGCTCTGGTCCTTGAGGTCGTTCGCGCATGCTTCAATTGGCGAACAGCACTGAGCCTTCGTGCAAGTATTGCAGCTGGCGCCGATGGCACCTGCGCCGATTTCCGCCGAGCAGACGCGCCCTGCGTCTGCCGTCGAAGCGTCGGAGCCGCTGTCGGTCGCGATTGACGCATCGTCGGCGCCGCTCCCGTCGTCGACGACGATTTCGCAGCCGGCGAGGCCAGCGAGTGCGAGGCCAGTCGCGAGAGCGATAGGCGCGAAAATATGAGCTGCCTTCATGGGGTTAAGTCTCCTCGAAAAAGATGGCGGAGGATGATTCCCTCCGACGGGACCCGGAAGGTAGCAGACGGCACCGGAATCGACGATATTCAGCAACGACCACTATTGGTTATCGATCGCGTCGCCGGCAACCGGGTGGCCGAGAGCTCGGAGGGTTGCGCGGCGGCCCGCTTCAAAGGCGGCCTGGGCCATCGCGGAAGCCTCTCCGAGCGTCGCCGCACGAGCGTTCGATGCGGTTGGCACGGGAACAACAACGGTAACCGGCGCAGGCTCCTCCGGGAGGCCCCCCTCGCCTAGCCATTTCGCGGAGACGGTCGCGAACACTTCCGTCGACTGCGCGCGGGGAAACCCGCCGACGGCGGCGACCGCGCCCACCCCGTAGGATGAGCGTACGATCGCGACCTCGACGGTCCCGCAGCGGGCCCCCTCCTCGCGGATGGCGAGGCGAGCGCCCTCGAGGGCCGCAGCCACCGATTCGGGACCGCCTCCGTCGGCCACGACGGAGGTAGGCGCGCAGGTGGGGCGTTCAGGAGCGGCGTGCAACGGGGCGAAGCCGCACCCCGCGATGTGGCCCGCGACAAAGAGTGCTGCGGACGCGCTGCCGATCCTCAAGCGACGATGAAGTTCAGAATACGGCCGGGGACATAGACAACCTTCTTGGGCGTCTTCCCAACCATGAACTCCGTAACCTTCGGCTCGGCGAGGGCTTTTTCTTTGGCGGTTTCTTCGCTTGCGTCGCGGGCAAGTCTTACCGTCGCGCGGACTTTACCGTTCACTTGAACAGCAATTTCTACTTCGGCATCGACAAGGAGCAACGGATCGTGGGACGGCCACGACGACAGTGCAATCGAACTCTTATGGCCAAGACGCTCCCAGATCTCCTCCGCAAGGTGCGGGGCGAAGGGGGACAGAATCTGCGCGAAGGACTCGATAGACGCCTTCGGGACTGCCGGAAGCGCGCCGAGGTGCTTAACGAGAATCATCATTGCGCTGATCGCCGTATTGAAGCGCATCGCTTCGATGTCCTGGCCGACCTTCGCAATCGTCTTGTGAAGGAGCCGCTTGGTCTCGTCGTCGAGCTCGCCGCCGATCGTTCCCGTGCCGACGACAAAGACACGGTCAAGGAAACGGCGCACGCCCTCTACGCCATTCGTCTGCCAGGGCTTCACCGCTTCGAGGGGCCCCATGAACATTTCGTAGCCGCGGAGCGCATCGGCGCCGTACTTCTTGATGATGTCGTCGGGATTGATGACGTTCCCGCGCGATTTGCTCATCTTTTGGGACTGGCTCAAGACCCGAATTTCCGGGTTGCTCTTGAGTACAAAGCCCTGCCCCTTCTTTTCGAGATTCTCGATGTCGAACTTGACGACGGTAAGGAGCGCTTTCTCGGGATCGCCCTGCTTAACGTAGGTGTCCGACTGTTCGGCATTCTCGACGACGAGGTCCGAAGAGACGAAATTTCCTTGGGAATCCTTGAAACCAAGGTGCTCCATCTCGCCGAGAATCATCCCCTGATGAACGAGCTTGATGAAGGGCTCTCGATGCTTGACGACGCCGATGTCGAAGAGAGCCTTGTGCCAGAAGCGGGCATAGAGGAGGTGGAGAACGGCGTGTTCCGAGCCACCGACATAGAGGTCGACCGGCATCCAGGAATCGTAGGCCTCCTGGGAGAAGATCTCGGTTTCGTTCTTCGGATCGATGAACCGGAGGTAGTACCAGCACGAGCCAGCCCACTGGGGCATGGTGTTCGTCTCGCGGGCGAACCACTTGCCGTCTTTCTGGAAGAATCTCCAGTCCTTCGCGCGTGCGAGCGGGCCAGCCGGGTCGTCGCCTGGCTTGAAGTCGTCGAGCTCGGGGAGCTTCAGCGGCAGTTCGCTCTCGTCGACAGCGATCGGCTGGTCGAAACGAACTTCGAAGACCGCCCCATCGGCGCGCGGGTCGACGCCGGGGGCCGCGTCCACGGGGAAGTAGACGGGAATCGGCTCACCCCAATAGCGCTGGCGGGAGAAGACCCAATCGCGAAGACGATAAGTAATTCGGGCCTTTCCGGCGCTGTTGGCCTCCAGGTAGCCGACAATGGCCTTCTTCACGTCGGCGGTCGCGACGCCGTCGGCGATTGCGACGTGGGTGCGGAGGCGGAAAGCGACGCCGTTGTCGGTGAAGGCGGCGGCCGCGACGTCGATCGCGGAACCGTCCACGGGGGCGACGACTTGCGTGATCGGGAGGCTGTATTTCCGCGCGAACGCGTGGTCGCGGTCGTCGTGGGCGGGCACGCCCATCACCGCCCCGGTTCCGTAGGTTCCGATCACATAGTCGGCGACCCAGACCGGAACCTTGTCCCCATTGATGGGATTGATGGCGAACGATCCGGTCGGAACCCCTGATTTTTCCTTGGAAGCATCGGTACGGTCCCGGTCCGACTTATTTCGTGTAACTTGCACATACGCGTCGACGGCCGACTTTTGAGCGGCGGTCGTGAGCGCGTCGAGCAGCGGGTGCTCGGGAGCGACGACCACGTAGGAGACGCCCGGCAGCGTGTCGACTCGCGTCGTAAACACCGTGATTTTCGACGAAGAATCGCCGTCCACTGCGAAGGTCGCTTCCGCCCCTTCGCTTCGGCCGATCCAGTGGCGCTGCTTTTCACGGGTCTCCGGCCAATCGAGGCTGGCGTCGAGCTCACTATCGAGGCGGTCGGCGTAGGATGTGATGCGGAGCATCCACTGGCGAAGCGGAACGCGCTTGACCGGGTAGCCGCCGCGCTCACTCTTCCCATCAATCACTTCTTCATTGGCGAGAACGGTTCCGAGTTCCGCACACCAATTGACCGGGATCTCGTCTTGGAAGGCGAGCCCCTTCTTGAAAAGCTGGAGGAAAATCCATTGGGTCCACTTGACGTAACCGGCGTCCGTCGTGTCGACTTCGCGGTCCCAGTCGTAGGAAAACC
Organism: Sorangium cellulosum; assembly: GCA_020720045.1. Lineage (GTDB taxonomy): Bacteria > Myxococcota_A > Polyangia > Polyangiales > Polyangiaceae > JAAFHJ01. The sequence continues at coordinate 64,688 of DYPH01000002.1, forward strand.
CAAGTGCTTTGAGCTGACGCCGGAACGTATCAATGTTCTTCAGCGTCGTTACGCGCGGGTGCGTCCCCGTCTGGATGGCGTATTGTTCCGCCGGGAGGCCGAAGGCGTCCCAGCCCATCGGGTGGAGGACGTCGTAGCCATTCATCCGGCGGAAACGCGCCATGATGTCGGTCGCGGTATATCCTTCCGGGTGGCCGACGTGGAGGCCGGCCCCGGAAGGATACGGGAACATGTCGAGGATGTAGGCCTTGGGGTGGCCGGGACGGCGAACCGCTGCAAATGTGCGATTTTCCTCCCAATATTTCTGCCACTTGGCTTCGATGGTCGCCGGCTCGTAACGCTCGATCTCGCGCTCAGACATACCGAGCGCGGCTACCACATCCCGAGCCCCCCTTCACTTCCGTTTGCGCACGACCGGCGCGCCGAACAGTGAGGTCTGGCCGTCGAGGGCATCCGCGACGCGGCGCGCGGCGCGGTCGGGAGACGCACAGGCCTTCCGAAGGAGGCGTTCCTTCCGTTTTTGTTCCGCTTCTGTCCCCTCGCCGGTCCCGGCGCTCACCATCGGGAGCGCCTGGGATGCGTCCCGGCGGTGGTGCTCGTAGAGCTTGGCGAGTTCGAGCCGTAGCGCATCCCCCGCGTCGCCGTTCCGCGCCTCCGCGTCGAGGTTGGCGAGAAGCGTTTCGAAGTCGAGCAGCGCAACATCCCGAAGATGCATCGTTTTTGCGAGCTCGGCGCGCGCACGGCGAACGGCTGACGACTCGGCTTCGTGGAGCGCATCTTCCGTCAGCGCATAGGCGTCTCTGATGCGCCCCGCCCGTTTGAGCGTGCGAGCAATGCCGGCAAAATCGTCGCCGGAAAGACGCGCTTCGCCCGGCTCGGAGCTTCTCGCGGGGGACCACGGGGCTCCGTAAATGCCAACAAGAGCGGCCATCGTTGCCACGTCCAGGCGATTGTGTTCGACGACGGCGCCCATCGTTTCATTGTCGCCACTCCTGAGCCAATGAAGGTAGGCGGCAGCGACCTCCGATCCGGGAATATCGCCGACGCGCTCGAGGCCGAGCAACCATTGTTCGATGCCGGTAAGTTTGAGAGAACGCTTCGCTGCCCCCTTTGGCGCGTGCACACGGCGTGCAACATGCACCAAATCGAGGTGGGGCGGTTCCTTTGGAAGTTCCACACGATTCATGGTGAAGCGTGTGCGAAGGAGCGGGAGGTCGAAGCTTTTTCCGTTGAAGGTTACAAGCATGGTCGCTTGCGAGATCCTTCGTGCGATCTCCTCAAGAATCGGGCGCTCCTCCCCCAATTTCTTGAGGAGGAACTGCTCCACAATGAGACGAAACGTCCCATCAGCTTCGTCCCTTTCCCAGACGGCGACACCGACCAGAAAGGCGACCGTCCCCGTACCGCCGGAGAGTCCCGTCGTCTCCGTGTCGAGGTAGAGGGCGCCCGCCGGATCGCAGGAGGCAATCGCAGGATCGAGGGCGAGTAATGCAAGCAGATCGGCGTGCGCCATCGCTCCCGGTGCAATGGGGGCGATGCCGACGCGGTCGCTGCTGGTGCCACGTACCGTGCGTCGATGAAGAGGGCCCGCGTCGGTTTCCAGCCGTTCAAAGGGGAGATCGTCCTGCGCGCATGCCGCGGGAGGCGTCGTCGCGTCGCTGGAAGTTCCTAAAATCGCGTCCATTTTTGCGCGAAGCGCGTCGAGGAGCTCGCCGCTACCTTCAGCTGAGGTCTCGGCGGCGGCTGAAGTCGCCGTCGGCGCCACCGCCGCTGGCATTTTGATGCGGCCCAGCTTTTTCGTGAAGCTCATCGTGCCGTTTCCCGGCGCGGACAAAGGGTCGCGCGGGCGGCGCGGGTGCGCGGCGAATCGTCGATCACGGTGCCATCCTCACCAAGACCGAAACGCGTCAGAAAGGGCGTCACCGAGAGCTCAGCGGTCGCGCGCTTACCCTGGGCCCCCTGTGCAAATGTTTCGTAGACTCGTCGCAGGTCGGTCCCCGCGTAACTGCTCCACCGTTCGAGAAGCTGCGGCGTCGCGTCGAGCTCCGTCGCATCGTGGCCGTGCGTGTGATCGGCGGCAAGGACCTCCCGAAAATTCGAGATCTTCCCCATTTGACGGACCTCCTCGTCGAGACGCGCCACAAGCGCGGCTCCCCCCCAGTAGAGGGAGCCGATGTCGCCCCAGCCGCGAGGATCATTCTGCGGTTCCCGGCGGAGGGCATCGGCGCCACGACGGAGTCCTCCCGCGAGATGCCTGTAGAGTACAGTCTCCTCGAGGTCGCCAGAAGCGCAGCGAATTTGAGGTTCATAGAAGGTCGCCACCCCCTCCATCAGCGCGCGGCCATCGGCGGGGAGCGAGGGCATCCCCAAATGGACGAGCTCGTGGGGGAGCACCCAATCGTCCCCGGAGGGCTCGCCATCGTCGCGGAGATAGAGGGCGATACTCGCGCCGGCGAGCGAGTGAACCTCACCAAAAAGTACAGCATCACCGCCACTCCGTCGTCTGGTCGTCCAGGCAAACAAATCGAGTTTCTCCGTCCCTGCGGTTCCGACCAAGGAGCCCTCAAAAAAGCGTGAAACCCCATCGATGGCGTGCGCTGCCCACGCCATCTTTGCCGGAGTGAGACGCCCAGGTGGGGCGTGAAGCGTTACATTCTTCGACGGCCTATCGAGGAGGCGCTCCTCTTGGGGACCAAAGAAGCAGAACCCAGTCTCAAACCCTTTTTCTACCGGGAAGGGCCGTGTCGGAAGCGCGCAACGAAGAGGCGTTTCGGGAGCAACGGTGACGGTGACCGGCGTTCCGACGGGCGCGCGAGGGAACGCAAGGAGGTGCCCAAAGGGGAGCAGAACCGTTCGATCTTCTTGCGGAATTTCGCGAGCGATGACCGCGCGCGGAGCGACCGTGTAACGGAGGCGGCAGCGGTTTGCACAGCCTCGTGGCGGCGGTTCCGTGGTCAGTGTTGCGAGCTCCGGGAAGACGTCATCGACGCCGACGAGTTCCCCCTCTACGGTCACTGTATCGCCAGAACCTGGCAAAATAGTGAACGAAATAGAAGGTTTTGGCGATGGCTGGCCCGCAGGTGCACCGCAGCTCGCAAGGGCGACCGCTAACCCACCACCGACGAACTGCTTGAACGACCGCACGGCGACCGAGCCTAGCGCGTTGTCGCGCGCCACGGCGGGGCCTACTCGAGAGTCGCTCCGGTGGCCTTTCCCGTCCGAGCCTGCTCAAACATGTCCTTCTGGCGGAGGGCGAGTTCGGCGGGGAGTTCGTCTTCCGAAAATGCTCGAATTTCCAGAATTTCGAGCGAGTTGATCGGCCCCTTCGAGGGCGGGGCGACGTCACAGCGAACGACAATCGTCACGGCGTGAAACCGTGGATCGCGGTCCGGGTCTGAGTAGACCCCACAAACGATCGGCTCAGAATGTTCAACGATTCCAGCCTCTTCTTCGAGTTCCCGGGAGAGGGCCGTCTGAAGCGTCTCCCCCCATTCGAGCGTTCCGCCGGGGAGGCCCCACGTGCCGGTATCGCCGCGCCGAATGAGGACCCACTTGCCGTCGGGCGTTCGCGCTGCGCACGCCACGCCAACGACCGGCCTTCGAAGGATGTGGCGCCCCGCCTCTTTCAGCAGGAAGAGCACATCTTTGGGGAGGTACGTGAAGAGCCCGGCCATGGGAGGGCGCATACGACGACCGGGCGCTCGTCGTGGAAAAATTCGTCGGACCCGTGGTAAGCGCGCCCCATGAAGCTCGTCAGCTACGGCACCTCCGCGCGCGACGCCAAAGGCGGAATCTACGTCGATGGTCAAATCCTTGAACTTCGGAGCGGGTTTGCGGCTCTTGCCGCCGACCGCGGCGAGCCCCATGCCAGCGAAGAGATCGAGGCCCGCTACGGCGTCGGCGTTCTCGGCTTCGTCCAGCACGCCACCGATGCCCGCGCCGCTGCCGACGAGCTTGAGGCGCGCTTCAAAGCCGGAAAGTACCTCGGCGCAGCGACGGTCGTTGCAGCCTCGGACGTTCAACTTCTTTCGCCGATCCCGCGGCCTACGAGCATGCGCGACGGCTATGCCTTCCGCCAACACGTCGAGACGGCCCGCCGTAACCGCGGTCTTGAGATGATCCCGGAATTCGATCAATTCCCGGTCTTCTATTTCACCAATCATCAGGCGGTCATCGGGGGCGGCGAACTTGCCGTCCGCCCGGCGACGGCGGAGCGCCTCGATTTTGAGCTCGAGGCGGCGATCGTTGTCGGCAAGGAAACCCGCGATCTCACGGCACAAAATGCCGATGAAGCGATCTTCGGGCTGACGATCATGAACGACTGGAGCGCGCGGGCCCTCCAAATGGAGGAAATGAAGCTCTCCCTGGGGCCGGCGAAAGGGAAAGACTTCGCGACGGGACTCGGCCCCTGGCTCGTTACGTTGGACGAATTGACGGCCCACGCGACGAAGACGGAAAACGGTTTGGTCTTCAATCTCGGAATGCGCTGCTGGGTGAACGGTATCCAGCTTTCGACCGGCAACGTAAGCCAAATGAATTGGACGTTTGCTCAGATTCTTGAGCGCGTCTCCTACGGCGTGACCGTCTATCCTGGCGACGTCATCGGATCGGGGACCGTCGGGACCGGCTGCTTGCTGGAACTCAATGGCTCGAAGATCACCAACAACCAGTGGCTCGTCCACGGCGACCGCGTCGCGATGGAAATCGACGGCCTCGGACGCCTCGAAAACACGATCCGCGTTATCGCGTGATTGCCAGTTCCGCGAGCAGTTCTTTAAAGTATTCAACCACTCGCGCGACACCGTAGGACGCAATCCAGCCGTCCTCGCGGAAGCTGCCGACCCATCCCAAGTGGCCGCCGTGGGCGGTTCGTACCTGGCGGACGTGGGTCGGCAGCGTCGCGTAGGCGGCGCGAACCGTCGACCCGGGAACCATCGGATCATCGTCGGCGTGGACGACGATCGCCGGCACACGGATCTCCGCCAACCGATGCATGGCGCTCGCTGCGTCGTGATAGGCAGAAACGCTGGAAAATCCGTGCATTGGCACGATGACTTTTGCGTCGTAGGCGGAAATGCTCGACGCTGCATGCACGTCTTTGGGTGTATAATGCACACGCCCTGGGAACGCCCGGTAGAGATCGATCGCGGACGCCTTCAGGCCGCGCAAGACGTGGTGGTGATAGGGAAAATTCCGGGGCGCTTGGACCGCGCCGCTGCGGCGAGGTCGACGGGCGCTCCAAGCGCTGCGACGCCTGCGAGCGCCCGCGGAGCACGACCACCCCACTCGCCGGCGCGCTTCAGTGTGACGTTGCCGCCGCCGGAAAATCCGCATAAAAAAAGAGGCCCTAGGCGCGGGTCGGCGGCGAGAAAATGGAGAATGACGTCCAGGTCTTCGCCGAGCCCCACGTGGTACAAGGATGCACAGTGCACGTGCGTCCCTCCGGCGCCGCGGAGGTTCACGCGCACGACGTGAAAGCCAGCCTCCAGGAAGGCGACGGCGGCCCGTAGGATGTAGCGCGACGTTGCTCCGCCACCCACGCCGTGCACCAGCACGACCGTTCCGCGGCTGGCCGGTGCGAGATGGAGCGTCGCCCCGAGGGTTCCGACGCTCGGTCCATCGGAGGGAATGGCGATGCGAAGCCCTTCCGTGGGGAAGGCCGCGAGGCGCTTTTCGCCGCCAAAGAAGGGCACCGCGGCGACGAACGTCTGCAAATGACCATTCTTAAATAGCGGAAAAGATGGGCTAAAATTGCTTAACGGACTTTCCATGCTCGTCATTTCCCCGCGCGCATCAAATTTTCGTATCGTGCCGCGCATGCCGACGCTCCGACGCTACCACGTCGTCCCGAACCTCCCCGCCGTCCTCGAGCCCCTTCGCGAGCTCGCCTACAACCTCTGGTGGTCTTGGAACCCAGAGGCCCACGAACTTTTCGTGCGCATCGACCCGGATCTTTGGGAGGAAGTTCACGGGAATCCCGTCGAACTCCTCGCACGCGTGCCCCAGAAGCGCCTCGAAGAACTTGCTATTGACGACGCCTTCACGAGCCACCTCGAAGACGCCATCGGGAAGCTCCGGGCGTACATGAATGGGAAGGGGTGGTTTGAGCGTAAGTTCCCGGATTTGGCAAACAAATCGGTTGCCTATTTCTCCATGGAGTACGGCCTTCACGAGTCGCTCCCGATCTACTCCGGCGGCCTCGGCGTCCTCGCCGGCGACCACCTCAAGACGGCGAGCGACCTCGGACTCCCGCTCTACGCGATCGGTCTCGCCTACGCGGAAGGCTACTTCCGCCAGGCGCTTTCCGCCGACGGGTGGCAGGAAGAGCGCTACCCGCTCAACGACTGGAATCGCTTGCCGGTTCAGCCCGTATTCGGCGCCGACGGGGAACGACTGCTGATCAAGGTCCGCTACCCGCACGGCGACGTTGTTGCGCAGCTCTGGAAGGTTCAAGTTGGTAGAATTCCTCTTTATTTGCTCGACGCAAACCTCGAGGTAAACCGGCCCGACGACCGTTCGATCACCGGCCCCCTTTACGGCGGCGACAAGGAATTCCGCGTCCGCCAAGAGGTCATGCTCGGCATTGGTGGCATTCATGCACTCGCTGGCGTCGGACACTCGCCGACCGTGTGCCACATGAACGAAGGTCACTCGGCCTTCCTCGCCCTCGAGCGCATCCGCCGGGCGATGACCGAGCACGGCGTGTCGTTCTCGGTCGGTCAGCTCGCCTGCGCCGCTGGCAACGTCTTCACGACGCACACGCCTGTTCCGGCCGGCAACGACGTCTTCGAACGCAACGTCGTCCGTCGCTACCTGGAGCCCCACCGCGCCGCCCTCGGCCTCTCGGAAGAAGACCTCCTCCGCCTCGGTCGAGTCGACCCGAACGACGCGACGGCCGGGTTCTCGATGCCGATCCTCGCCATCAAAAATGCGGCACATTTCAATGGAGTAAGCGCGCTCCACGGTGATGTGAGCAAGGAAATGTATCGGGATCTTTGGCCGGAATTCCCGGTTCACGAAGTTCCGGCGGAGTCGGTTACGAACGGCGTCCACGTGCCGACGTGGGTCTCCGACGATATGAGTGCACTCTACAATCGTTACCTCGGCCCGCGCTGGCGGGAGCAGAGCGACGATGTGAAGCTCTGGGAGCGCACGAACGACATTCCGGATGCCGAGCTTTGGGCGGCCCACACCCATCGTCGTCACCGGCTGATCGCATTGTGCCGCAAGCGTCTCCGCCAAGCGGGCGAGCGTCGTGGCGCAAGTCGTGGCGACCTTGAGGCCTTTGATGAGGTCCTCGATCCGAATACTCTCACGATTGGTTTCGCGCGTCGCTTCGCGACCTATAAGCGAGCGGCCCTTCTTTTCAGCGACTTGGAGCGCGTAAAGAAGCTCCTCGGCGACAGCAAGCGCCCCGTTCAATTGGTGTTTGCTGGAAAAGCCCACCCGCAGGACAAAGGCGGCAAGGAGCTCATTCGCACCATCGTGAAGGCGAGCCGCGAGGCTGGCCTCCAGGGGCGAGTCGTGTTCGTCGAGGACTACGACATGCGCATTGCCCGCGCGCTTGTGTCCGGCGTCGACGTCTGGCTCAACACGCCGCGGCGCCCGATGGAAGCGTCGGGAACGAGCGGCATGAAAGCGGCGGCGAACGGCGCACTCAACGTGAGCGTCCTCGACGGCTGGTGGGCGGAGGCGTGGGACACCTTCGGTTGGCCGGTCGGTTGGGCGATTGGCACCGGCGAAAACAGCGCCGACGACGACGGCGACCGTCGCGAAGCGGAGGCGCTTTACCACTTGCTTGAGAGCGAAATCGTTCCGCTTTTCTACGATCGTTCCGAAAATCACCAGCTCCCGCGCGGGTGGGTTCGCAAGATGAAGAGTGCGATCCAGCACCTCTCGCCGGCCTTCAACACCGCCCGCATGGTGCGCGAATACACGGAGCGTTTCTACGTTCCGTCGCTGCGCAAGGCGACGGCGATGGTCGACAACGACTTCGCGGCGGCGAAGGAATTTGCCGGCTGGCATGCACGCGTCGAGGGTGGCTGGGGCCAGGTCCGCGTGACCGACGTGAAGGTCGGTGCAAAGACCGAACTCCCCTACGGACAGACGCTCCCGATCGAGGCGACGATCGCGCTCGGACCTTTGCAAGCGACGGATATCGCTGTCGAAGTCTACTTTGGTCCCACCGACGGCAGCCTCGGCGTCGTCCGCGGAGAGAGCTTGCGGCTCGCCTTCGTGGGCGCGGAAGGGGCGGTGGCGAAGTTCGCCGGCGCCATCCCGACGAAAGAGAGCGGAAGCCATGCGTTCGGCGTTCGGGTCGTCCCGACGAACGCCCTCTTCGCGCAACCCCGCGAAATGCCTCTGGTTCGCTGGGGTTGATGATGGCGGGCGTGCTCGGAAGCGGCCTCATCGATCTTCACGCCCATTGGGTGCCGGGGATCGACGATGGCGCGCGGAGCGTCGACGAGGGGGTAGCGATGCTGCGTGCCATGAAGGCGCTCGGCTTCGCCCTCTCGACGGCGACGCCACACATGCGGCCGGGCATGTTCGAAAACGACAAGGCGCGCATCGAAGCCGCCTACGCCGCCGTGGTCACGGCGCTCCCCAGCGACGTCCCGGCGACCCAGCTCGCCAGCGAGCACTTTTTTGACGATACCGTCTATGGGAGGCTCATCGCGGGGGAGGCGGTCCCCTACCCGCGCCCCGCCGATGCTCCGGCAAACCCTCGCGCCAAACGCTCAATTTTGGTTGAGTTTTCGACGCAGGGGTTCCCCGTTCGCCTCGATCATCGGCTCGTCGATTTGGGGCGGAAGGGGTTACGGATGACCGTCGCCCACCCCGAGCGCTACCGTCCGGTGTGGGAGAACGACAGCGTCCTCGACCCACTCCTCGACAACGGCGCCTACCTCCTACTGGACGTGTGCGCCCTTGTCGGGAAGTACGGCGCTGCCGCGGAAAAGGCCGCCCGCAAGCTTCTTGAGGACGAAGCCTACGAGGCGGCCTGCACCGACGCCCACCGCCCCGCCGACCTCGACGAATGTGCCAAGGCTTTCGATGCCTTGGTCGCAGCCGTCGGTGCCGAGGAGGCTCGCAGGCTCTTCGTCGACGGGCCCCGCCGTATTCTTCTCGCCGGCTAAATTCGGAGAAGTTCTCCCCCTTCGTCCGTCGCTTCGAATGTAATCTCCGCCGCCCGAAACAAAGCCTTCCGGGCGGCCGCCGCAACGACTCCATGACGGGGTTCGAGGCGGTGCTTCGGGTCTTCGCTTTCCCCGGACCGTTTGAGGTCCGCAGCCAGAGGTCATTCCGTGGAACGAGTCAGCGTCATCGGTCTCGGGTACGTCGGTCTCCCCGTTGCGCTCGCATTTGCGCGCAAATTTCCCGGCACGGTCGGTTTCGACATTCACCAGGAGAAAGTCGCCGAGCTGAAGCGCGGCTACGATCGAAATCACGAGATTTCGGAGGGCGAACTCAAGGCGACCCCGATTGCCATTACGGCAACGATCGAAGACATGAAGGGGTCGACGTTCTTCGTCGTTGCGGTACCAACGCCGGTCGACGAGAACAACGTTCCCGATTTGACTCCCGTCGTAAAAGCCTCCGAAACGGTCGCCAAGGTCCTGACGAAGGGCGCGGTTGTTGTTTACGAATCGACGGTCTATCCGGGCGTAACGGAAGACGTTTGCGGTCCGATTCTCGAAAAGTTGAGCGGTCTTAAGCGCGGCGTTGACTTCTTCCTCGGCTACTCGCCGGAGCGCATCAATCCCGGCGACAAGGAACATACCCTCGAAAAGATCACGAAGGTTGTTTCCGGCGAAGACGCGGCAACCCTTGAGCGCGTTGCGGCAGCCTACGGGGCCATCGTCGATGCGGGCGTCCACAAGGCGGAGAGCATCAAGGTCGCCGAAGCGGCAAAGGTCATCGAGAATACCCAGCGCGACATCAACATCGCTTTGATGAATGAGCTCGCGCTGATCTTCGACCGGATGGGCATCCGCACCGCCGACGTGCTTCGCGCGGCTCGCACGAAGTGGAACTTCCTTCCGTTCCGCCCGGGCCTCGTCGGCGGCCACTGCATCGGCGTTGACCCTTACTACTTGACGATGAAGGCCCAGGAGCTCGGCTACCAGCCCGAGGTGATTCTTGCCGGTCGACGGATCAACAACAACGTCGCTTCGTTCCTCGCGCAGCGGCTCGTTAAGTTGCTTGTGAATGCCGACCGCCCCGTCAAGAACGCGAAAGTTGGCGTCCTTGGCCTCACGTTCAAAGAAGACTGCAACGACCTTCGAAACAGCAAGGTGCCCGATATCATTAAGGAACTTAAGGATTTTGGCATCGACGCAGTCATCCACGATCCGCTCGCGAATGGTCCAGAGGCCGTTCATGAATACGGGTTTGAGCTCGCGTCGCTTGAACAATTCAAGGAGCTCGATGCCGTTATTTTCGCGGTGAGCCACAAGAACTACCTCGATATGGGCGTCGAGAAGCTGACCGGCATGATCCGCGACGGCGGAATTTTCATGGACGTGAAAAGCGCGTTCTCGCCGGCCATCGAAACCCGCGGGATTCGCTACTGGTCGCTTTAACGGTTCCGCAACTAGCGTCTCCAAAAGCGGGTCGGTCCTTCGGGGTCGGCCCGCTTTTGCGTGCCTGTCTAGCGACGCCTCGCGCCGTGCAAAAAGCGTGGTATGACGCCGCCCGTGGAAGAGCCTCTTGAAATGCCGCATGCCCAAACGACCTCGCACGGCGCCGACTCGATGGCGCCGCTTGCAGGGGCGCAGCCCGGTTTTTTCCGTCGTAATGCCCCGAAATTCGTCGCTTCGGCGGTGATGACCGCGTGCATGCTCTGGGCGCTCAAGAAGCAAGATATGTCGCTTGTGCCGCCGGCAAGCGCCTTCGCGAAAGTCCCCCATTGGTGGACGGTGCCTGTCTACGTCCTGTTCCTCGCGGTGATGAGCCTCTTCCGCGCGTCGCGCTGGCGCTTTTTGCTGCGCTCTTCGGCGGAGATCCCCTACCGGCGCATCATCACGGTCTCCTGGATTAGCTTCGCGGCAATCCTAGTTCTTCCGTTTCGGCTCGGCGAGTTCATTCGTCCGATGATGATTCGAGACAAAGGGAAGATCTCGGCCACCGCCGCCCTCGGGACCGTCGTTGCGGAGCGAATTATCGACGGATTGGTACTCTCGGCCATCTTGGGACTTTCTCTTTTCCTGATTCCGACGATTTCACCGCTCCCCGAGCACGTCGTCGGCCTCCCCTCGGTGCCGACGTCGCTCGTTCGTCGCAGCGCCATGGGGATGTTCGCCCTGTTCACGGGCGCCTTCGGCACGATCGCCGTCTTCTATTTCGCCCGCAACTTCGCCCGCCGCGCGACGCTCGCGGTCTTCGGAATCGTCTCCCAGAAGCTCGCGCAGAAGCTCGCCGATACTGCCTCCAAACTCGCGGATGGACTGCACTTTCTTGGGCGCGTTCGCGATGCCGGCCCGTTCCTCCTCGAAACGGGCCTCTACTGGCTCGTCAATGCCTGCGGGATGTGGGTCCTCGCCTGGGGCTGTGGCATCGTCCACGAAGGCGGCGGCGCCATCACCCTCGGTGAGTGCTTCGCCCTCATGGGGATGCTCGGCGCTGCGATTCTGATCCCCGGGCCGCCCGGAATGCTTGGCGTGTTTCAGGTTGGCATCTTTTGCGGAATGACCTTGTACTTCCCCGAAGACATCGTGAAGTCGAACGGCGCCGTCTTCACCTTCTTGCTCTACGTCATCCAGTTCGCGTGGACGATTCTCGCAGCGCTAGGTGGCCTCTTTGATCGCGAAGCGATGGCCTCCCTCAAAAGGTCCGAAGATTCCGTCCCGGCGACCGTCGAAGCGGCGTGAATTTGCCCCTCGACGCCGACCGCCCTACTCCTCCCACCATGCACCCCTGGCTCCGCCGTACCGTTTTGGTTGTCACTCTCGCCGGCGCGGGGTTCACGGCGCTCGCGCTCTCGCCGGCGACCGAAGAGGTCGCGCTCGCAAAGAGTCGCTTCGATTCGTCCTACGGCTACGTGAACACGTGGAACGCTGCCCTTCGAATGATCCGTGTCGATCGCGGCTTCAAACTGACGGAAAAGGATGAGGCGGGCGGCTATCTGCTCTTCGAATACACCTCCTCGGAGAGTGGAAAGAAGGGGACCCCGGGATCGATTGAAATTCTCCGTGGAGCGAAGGACGATTCGCCAGTGAAGGTCGTGATCAACCTGCCCCAAATGCCGAGCTACCACGAACAGGTCCTCGCCAATGACCTCCAGAAGAAGCTTCGCGCAGACTTCGGTGAGTCGGTACAAGCCCCGAAAAAAGTTATGAAAGACGCCGGTACCGACGCCGAGAGCCCCTAGCTCCGACGCGCTCAAACAGAAAGAAGCCCCGAAGCATCGATCGACGCTTCGGGGCTTCTTTCTGTTTCGCGTTCTGGATGGTCAAATCGCCTTCGTCGACGGGATAGATGCAACTTTCAACGGATGTTTTACCTCCCCTTTGACGTCTGCGGCGACGTCCGAACAGCAACGAAAGCCGAGCTGGTAGAAGGAGAAGTTTTCGTAGTGGGCCACGGTCATCGGTCGACACCGCGTACGCACCGGGCCCCAATAGCCGCCCTTTGAGCCCGACTGGTAGGGCTTACCGCTCTCGTTGATGACCCATTCGTCGACGTTTCCCGTCATGTCGTGGACGCCGTACGGGCTCACGCACGATTCCATCGAGCCCGACGGGACCCCCTGCCAGAGCCGATCGGCCTCCGCCTGCCGGGTGTGCGGATTTCCGAGGGCCGCTTCGTCGACGGCGGGATGCGGCTTGTCGATGTTGCAAGCCTCCGCATTGCGCGCGTAACCGTAGGGGTATGGGAGGCGCTCCTGCCCTTCGCAGGCGAGCGTCCATTCCGAGTCGCGGCAGAGGCGCTTCCCCTCCGCTTTGCAGGCGTCGCGCGCCTCATACCACGTGCCCAGCACCTTCGGTTTCTCCCCGAGTTTGTTCGGAAATTCGTAGGTATCGATACAGAAGTGCTTGTGAATCGTCTTCGACTGGCACTTCGACTCGGGGGCAAACTCGGCGCACCGGAGCTTCAGGTCCGGGTCTAGCCACCGGAGGCACTTCTGGTCGAGCCACGGGCAGTAGTCCCCTTCGACCTCGACCTGGTTCGCGCCGCACAGCCCCGTCGGCTTTGCAGTTACCGTTGGAGTCCCGACCGGCACACTCGCCTCAGCTGTGTCCCCCTGGGGTCGCCCAGGTTCGAGGAGACCCGCCTGGGCGAGCATCCCCTCCCCGTCGCCCCCGTTGGTCGCCATGTTTGGCACCCCCTCAACGGCTCGCGGAGCTTCGGCGGCGGTCGCCCCGAACATCGCGATTCCAAAGAACCCTACGGCGATGACACCTGAATATGTGCGCATCATGGTCGCCCCCTTCCGCTCGGCGTTTCGAGCGGCGCGAACCCGCGAAAGCGGATTCGCGTCAGCGGTCGGGAGAGCGCCGCCGAACCATCCAGCAAGGGTTGTACCGAACGTGAAAGATTCGGTCCGAAAGGGGCGCAGGGACATCGGATTTCTTGGCCGTCCAGGTGGCGCGCGTCGACAAATCCGACGAGACGCACCCGATCGTGCGAAGGAAATCGTACGTAGGTAGATGTAGGTTAGACAACTTTTTGGTTGACATTCCTGGCGACGGGACGCGAGCGAGCCGCACCGCCGATCCGGGTGCTACGCAAAGAGTTGCTGCGAACCGACGGACGCGGTTGTCTCCGCCCGGCGCGACGGATCGGAGAGCGCGTTTGGCAAGAACTCCGCGCCGTCCCCCGCTTCGCGGACGGACGCGTTTGGCAAGAACTCCGCGCCGTCCCCGCTTCGCGGACGGACGCGTTTGGCAAGAACTCCGCGCCGTCCCCCGCTTCGCGGACGGACGCGTTTGGCAAGAACTCCGCGCCGTCCCCCGCTTCGCGGACGGCGCGTCTCAGTCGGCGCAGAGGAGCTTTGCGGCGGCGAGGCTCGTGAGTTCGGCAGCGTCGTCGCCGAGTGCGGGAAAGGCGCAACGACGGCCGCAGCGCGCGACGGTCCGCCGACGGGCACAGTCAATGACCACCGGGGCGACGTTCGGCCCTGCATCGGTTCCCCCTTCGCAGACAAAGCTCTCGCCATCGTCGCAGGCGACCTCCTGCGCGTCGCCAAGGGGGACCGTTCGCGGCGGTCCCGCGCACAGCTGCTCGGAGTCGGCCCCCGATCCATCGCCGACGACCACAACGCGATCGGCGACGCATGCTCGCCCGTTTGGGCAATCCCCCAACGACCGCCAGGGGCAATCACGATGGCTGTCCGGCGGTAAACGCTCAGAATCACTAATAAAACGTTCGCCGTCTTCGCAGCGGAGTAGGCCTCCGACGCAATCGACACCCACGACCGTCCCCTGAAACGCGCCCCCGGCGTCGGTCAAGAGCGCAAAATCGCCGGAGATCCGCTTTGGCGAGCAGCCGCGCCCGTCACAGGCGAGCAAGACTGCTGCACACAAAAAGCGGCGAGCGCACCGAAAGAGTTCTCGATGCGCTCGCCGCTTCACTTCACTGAAACCTTCGGCAAAATCAGGTCTCTACGAAGCTCTTGAGCTGCTTGCTGCGGCTCGGGTGGCGGAGCTTACGAAGCGCCTTCGCTTCGATTTGGCGGATCCGCTCGCGGGTGACTTCGAAGTCCTGACCGACCTCTTCCAAGGTGTGGTCGCTCTTCTCGCCGATGCCGAAGCGCATGCGGAGCACCTTCTCCTCCCGGGGGGTGAGGGTGCGCAGGACTTCGCGGGTCTTTTCGGCGAGGTTGCGGTTGATGACCGCTTCCGCCGGCGAGACGACGCTCTTGTCTTCGATGAAGTCCCCCAAGTGGGAATCTTCCTCTTCGCCAATCGGCGTTTCGAGGGAGATCGGCTCTTTCGCGATCTTGAGGACCTTGCGGACCTTGTCGAGCGGGAGCTCCATCTTCTCCGCGATCTCTTCCGGGGTCGGCTCGCGGCCGAACTCCTGGACGAGGTAGCGGCTCGTACGGATCAGTTTGTTGATCGTCTCGATCATGTGGACCGGGATACGAATCGTCCGGGCCTGGTCGGCAATGGCGCGCGTAATCGCCTGACGAATCCACCAGGTGGCGTACGTCGAGAACTTGTAGCCGCGCTTATATTCGAACTTGTCGACCGCCTTCATCAAACCGATGTTCCCCTCCTGGATCAAATCCAGGAACTGGAGGCCACGGTTCGTGTATTTCTTGGCGATCGACACGACGAGACGGAGGTTCGCTTCGACGAGTTCCGCTTTTGCGCGCTCGGCCTTCCGCTCCCCTTCGCGGATGTCCGCGTAGGTTTGCCGAAGCGCCTTGATGTCGATGTTGAGTTCTTCTTCAACGCGCTTGAGGTTCTTCTGAGCAGACGCGGCCGACGAGATGACCTCGTCGTGGCCGATGCCGTGCTTCTTCTTGAACTTCTTCTCGGCGGTCGCGTCCCCCTTGGCGGCACGGGCCTCCTTCCGGAGGTGCTCCATGTCGACGCCGGTGCGCTTCTCAAGCTCGGTCGCTCCGCCTTCGGCGCGCTCGATTTTGTGAATGAGCGTGCGGAGCTTCACGACGACGCGATCGATGGTCTTCTTGTTAAGACGCATCTCCTCGAGGGCGTTGACCATCTTCACCTGGGTCTCGCGGACCTCGGCATCGATAGCGCGGCGGCGCGCGGCGGCGACCCCTTCGAGCTGGGCGTGAAGCTCGTGGATCTGGCGCTCAAGCTTGTGGACCTTGTCGATAAGGCGGAGGGTCCGCTTCTCGACTTCTTCCTCGTTGAACTCTTTCTCTTCGTCGTCGCCGTCGCGGACGAGCTCCTTGACGCGAATCTTCTTCTTCCGGAGCTTATCGCCGAGGTCGATGATTTCGCGGACAGCCACCGGGCTGTTCAAGATGGACGAGAAGATCTGCTGCTCCCCCTCCTCGATACGCTTCGCGATTTCGACTTCGCCTTCGCGGGTCAGGAGCGAGACGCTGCCCATCTTCCGGAGGTACATCCGGACGGGATCGTTCGACTTTGAGTAATAGGAGCCGTCGTCGTCGTCCTTATGGTCGCGCGCGACAACCTTCTTCTCGGGCTCGTCTTCTACAATGCGCTTCGGCGCGATTTTTACCTGGGTCGCCGCATCGACAATCTCGATGTCGCCGTCGTCCCCGAGCCCCATCATGTCGTCCATTTGATCGGACGCGACATCAGCCGGCATGTTGTCGCTCACCTCGTCGAAGGTGAGGAAGTTCTTCTGGCTCTTCGGGCTGTCGGGAACTTGCTCTTTTTCCTTGCGATCCCGCTCTCGATTCTTCGTCGCCATGTCGCCTTCGTACCTCTGAGCTTCGCAGCCGATCGTCCGTGTGCCGTGCGGATGTGCACGCCGCCCATCGCAAAATCACAGGGGGGATTTCGCGCCTCTGCGCGCCTTTCGCCGCCTGCCGCAGGAGCGGTCGAGAGGCGAAAGAACCACGGAGCGACGGGCCCTTACCTCGATTCGCGACGCGGCGCCATTTCCTCGTGCAAAAAAACGAGGTCTGACGCGAAACCGACTCTGCCAGCCGGTATCACACCCCGATTTTTCCCTGCTAGCCGCGCCCCTTCGCGTGGCGCTCTTGCACGCGGGCGCGCATTTCCTCAGCGATCGCCATCTCGCGGTCGAGATCGCCGCCGTCCATCCGTCGAGAGGTCGCCATCCCCTCCTGGCTCGTCAAGATGCCTCGAAGCGCATGCCCCTGCTCAAGGACCTCGGCGCGCGCGGCGGCGGAATCGGCGTGCTCGGGCGCTGCCAGCCGCGCCGAGAGCCATCCGCGGAGTTCCATCGGGACTCCCGCAAGAAATTCAGGAACTTGAATCCCAAACCTGCCTTCGTGGTTTAACTTTAGGTTCTGCCTCAAGGATAGCAGCGTAAGTGCGCTGTTCCCCTCAAGAAGTCCCACGACCGGCTCCAGGGAGAGATCGTCGAGCAGTTCGGGCGCGTCGACAAAGGCGCCGACGATTTTTTGCCGATGGGCAGCGCCCGGGGCCCGCGTCGGAATCCGCGCGCGCTTTGGGTCTCCGGCCGCTTGGTCGGCGATTTGGCGGCGTTCTTCGGCAAGGGCCCGCTTCACCTTTTGCTCAAGCGTTGCGAGGGCATCGGGGCTCGTGCGCGCCAGATCGAGGCGAGCGGCGAGGTTGTCGGCGTAGGCCTTCGCCATGCTCCGAACGAGCGGATCGTCTTCCTCGGCGAGGAGCTTCACGACCCGATCGACGCGCTCCGCTTTCTCAAAGGCATTCAACGCGTTAAACGTTGCGTCGAGTTCCGTTTCGAGGAGGTATTCGAGCATCCCCTTCGCCCGGCGGAGCAGGTCGTCAAGGGAGGCCGCGCCCCGCGTGCGGACGAGTTCGTCCGGGTCTTGGCCGTCGGGGAGCGTTGCGACTTTCACGGAAAGCCCCGCCTGGCGCGCCGGATCTCGCGAGGCGCGCGCTGCCTTTTTTCCTGCAAAATCGCCGTCAAAGAGGAACGTTACGCTACCGGTAAACCGCTTTAGGAGCTTGGCCTGATCTTCCGTGAATGCGGTGCCGAGGGGGGCGACGACGTGATCGATGCCGCGCGCATGGAGGGAAACGACGTCGAAGTTCCCCTCGACGAGGACCGCCGACGCCGCGGCGCGAATTCCCGACCGCGCCTGAAAAATGCCAAAGAGCTGATTTCCCTTAGTATAAACGGGGCTCTCTGGCGAATTGATGTATTTTGCAGGCTTTTCCTTCGGCTCGTCGCCAGGCATCGGCGGGAGCGCGCGACCGCTGAACGCGACGACACGCCCCTGGAGATCGACGACAGCGAACATCAGCCGATGGCGGAAACGGTCGTAGTGCCCGGCGCCGGCGGAGCGTGGAACCAAGAGGCCGGTCGCTTCACCGGAGAGCGGCGAAATTCCCTGCTGGCGGAGGTAGTTGGCGAGGCCGTCCCAGCCGCTCGGCGCATAGCCGATCCGAAACGCGCGGAGCGCCTCGTCGGCGGTTGCGTCGCTCCCCGGCACCAAGCCGCGGCGTTCGAGCTCGTCGAGGGCGTAGGCGCGATCGGGATGTTCTCGAAGACATTGCTCAAAATAGACGGCGGCCGCTGCGTTGGCGCCGTGGAGGTCGTCGCGCAAGCGCTTCTGGCGGTCGACCTCGCCGCGATCCTGGGGGCGCTCCTCTTCGACGGGGATTCCGAAGCGCTCGGCGAGGCTGCGCACCGCTTCGGGGAACGTCGCCCCTTCGTGTTTCATCACGAAGTCAATGACGCTACCCGACTCTTTGCAACCGAAGCAGTGGAAGAATCCACGCTCCTGATTGACGTGAAAACTCGGGGACTTCTCTTTATGGAATGGACAAAGACCAACCCATGAACGCCCTTTGTTCTTGAGCGACGGGACCGCCTCCCCGATGACGGTCACGATATTCGCGAGGTCGCGGACGCGGACGATGGTGTGGGGGGAGATCACGGCGCGGTTTGGGGGCGCGAAGCGGCGGCGGCAGGCGATGCCGAGGATTCCCAGCGGACTTCGCAGCGCCGGAAGGGTATCATCCCGCGATGGCTTTTGGGGTCTCCAAGACGGGCGGTAACGGACTTCGACGCGAGCTGCCGGGGGCAAGACCGCTCTTCCGGTCGCAGGGACTGGCCGGTTTGGCCCTCGCAGCGGCATTTCTCGCTGCGGCGTGCGCCTATGAAGATCCGGCAGCATCTTCCTCGGAAAATGAGGGGGAAGACGATGGGATCGGCACCATCTCTCAGGCATTGACGGCGGCCGATCCGCTTTCGGCGGCGGTCACGCAGGCCTGTTCTACGGCGGTCGCGCGACCGCTCGGGGAGCAGCTGGTCGCGGAAGTTCAGTGCCTTCGACCGGGGACGTTTGCACGCATTGACTCGGTGCCAAACGTCACCCTCGGTTCGGCGGTCTTCCCCTTCTTGCAGCCGGGGGCGGCGGCGGCACTTAAGAAGGTCGCGACTGCACGGCGGACGCCTCTTGCGGTGAACAGCGCCCTCCGGACGCTCCCGCAACAGTTCCTGCTTTATCAGTGGTACCTCAAAGGGAGATGCGGCATTTCGCTCGCCGCAAAACCGGGGCGGAGCAATCACGAATCTGCGCTCGCCGTCGACGTGGAAGATTCGGCAGGGTGGCGCAGCGCGTTTGCCGGAAATAGTTGGCGCTGGCTCGGCTCATCAGACCCCGTTCATTACGACTACACGGCGGCCGGCGTCGACATCCGCAGCCTGTCGGTCCTCGCCTTTCAGCACCTCTGGAACATCAATCATCCGGAAGATCGGCTCACGGAAGACGGTGCCTACGGCGCGGAAACCGAGAAAAGACTCGCAAAAACGCCCCTTGGCGGCTTTCCAAAGGGGGCCGACTGTACCGCCGACGCCGGCGCACGCGACGGAGGGGCCGACGGGGGCGCGAAGGCCGATGCGGCCGATCCCTTTAATCCGCCGCCGATCGGGCCGGATGGGCTGGAAGCCGAGCCCGATGCCGCGGAACCCGTTGAAGAAACAGCCGATTGTTCATGTCGCGTCGGGTCGGTCGCCGGGCCGGCGGGGCTCGGACTCCCCCTCGCCCTCGCGGGGGCCCTTGTGCTCGTCGGGAGACGTCGCGCGGCTCGCAAACGCCTCCGCGGCAACTGCCCCGAGGACGCCGACAAAATAGCGAAGAAGATCGGCGACTGAAAAGCCGCGGCCGAGGACGAGGGCGGCAAACGGCAAGTGGCGGACCCAGGAAAGGAACGAGCCAGGCTCCGCGCGGACCGCCTGGAGGAACTCAATCGCGAAACAGAATACGAGCACCTCGAAGGCGTGAAGCGGCCGAGATTGCTTCGGAAAGAGGGCTCGAAGGAGCACCCAGACAAGCACCGCGTAGAGGGCGTCACCGACGTTCTCGCGCACAAATGCGGGGGCGAACGAGGCGCGTGAGAGGAACCCGAGGGCGACAACGACCGGCGCGACGAGGAGCGGTCGCGAAATCTTAGTCAAGCCCTTGATCATTTCGTCGCCCCGAGTAGACCGTTCTCCATGCGACGCCCCGTTTTAGCGGCACTGGGCCTGACCGCGGTTGCGGTTTTGGTGAACGGTCCAAATGCGCGCGCCGACAGCGCCCCCTCGGTGGTGTGGGAGGAGTCTTTCGGCGGCGGTTTCTCCGTCGGAACCACTTGGAAAGACCCCGCAAAACATGACCTTGCAGCCCTTCGCCAGGTCTTTTCGGTGGGTGGACAAGCGCTGCATGCGCGCCACGACGGCGCCGCGAACGACGCTCCCCCCGCGCTGCATCTCGGCCATCCGTTCGTGCTTTCGGGGACGGAAACCCCGAACCAGGCGCTCGCCGATGCGTGTATCTTGCAGTGGAAGTGGCGCGTAACCCAACACCCCACCGTCACGAACGACCCGTGGAAAGACGTCGCCGCCAGCGTGTACGTCGTCTTCCGTACGCCGTCGCTCTTCCGAAGCGGCGAGGGCTTCAAATTCGGCTGGTTGGCGAAGGCGGGGCCGGCCGGGACGACCCAGCACGGAATCCAGCAAGTCGAACTCCGCCACGATGGGGCGCTCGCGGCAGGCGCGCCGATGATCGCCGAACGCGTCGATCTGTGTGCGCTCTACAAGAGTGCGTATGGCGACCCTAAAGGCTCGAAATTGCTCTATATCGGCGTCGTAACCGACGGCGACAACACGAAGTCGCTCGCGTCGGCCGACTACGGGGCGTTTCAACTCAGCGATCGCTGAAGCCTTGAAGCAGCCGCATCAGCCGGAACAATGCGAGCATCGGCAGGCCGACGATCGCCGAGTCATCGCCGACAAATGCGGAAGTGCCATTCGGGAATTCCGTCGGAAGAAACTCAATTTCTTCCATCAACGACGCACCGAGCCCCTCGTAGCGGTAGGCGGTGACCGACCCGGCGACGTCTTCCGTCGCCAGATAGCGCTGGATTTCCATGCGTTCGAGGGGACGCATCTTGAGGATCGTCGAGACGACGACCGTCGCGAGCGTTTCGTCCCCTTGGTCGCTCACATAGCGGAGGCACAACCCCGAGTGCAGAAGGTGCGTTTGCCCGGCCAGCAGACGTAGGCGCTCCGCGGGGTCTTCCGGCTTTCGAAGGAGCTGGCCGTCGGGGCCTTCCAACGTTTGATCGGCCCCAATGATGAAGTGGTCTTGCCCGGCGGGAATAGCGATGCTTTTCGCCTTCCCCTCCGAGAAGCGCCGCGCGATTTCCATCGGGCGCTCGTCGTGCTCGGGAATTTCAACAAATTCCGGAGTTCGTGCCGTGGCCGGGAGACCGCGGCGAACCAACAATTCATGGCGAAAGCGCGAGGTACTCGCGAGAAGAAGGGACGGAAGCACGCCCGTGAGATAGCGCGCATTCTTTGCGCGTTGCGTCTTTTTCCGAAGGCCCCGCGTAAATTCGCCGCCTTGCCCGGTGGATGCGGTGTTGAACTTCTGTTCCGTACCTGGTATGGCGCGCGTCAAGTTCCGGGCGGTGGGTGCGTCTGCACCACCACGGCCCCTCTTGATTCGGTCCGCAGCGCTTCGGCGTCGCGCGCGTACTTCGACGGAATCTTCGGCAGGCCGCCGGAGACGCAAGGAGAGCACATCATGTCCAGCGGTTCGGCAGGTCTCGGCAAAGGGAAGATCGTTCAAGTCATCGGCCCGGTCGTCGACGTGGAATTCCACGACGGCAAGCTTCCGAAGATCCTGAATGCGCTCAAGAT
The DNA here is from genome assembly GCA_020720045.1 of Sorangium cellulosum. Classification (GTDB taxonomy): domain Bacteria; phylum Myxococcota_A; class Polyangia; order Polyangiales; family Polyangiaceae; genus JAAFHJ01. The sequence continues at coordinate 86,441 of DYPH01000002.1, forward strand.
CACCAATCCGAGCATCTCGGCAGCGGCCGACAACCTCACCGTTGAGGTCGCTCAGCACCTCGGTGAGAACGTCGTTCGCACGATCGCCATGGACTCCACCGACGGCCTCGTCCGCGGCATGGAAGTGCGCGACACCGGCGCGCCGATCGCGATGCCGGTCGGCCCCGAGTGCCTCGGCCGCATCTTGAACGTCATCGGGGAGCCGGTCGACGAAGCCGGCCCGCTCAACAACAAGAAGACGTCGCCGATTCACCGCGCGCCGCCGAGCTACGAAGAGCAGTCGACGAAGGTCGAAGTGTTCGAGACCGGCATCAAGGTCATCGACCTCCTCGCCCCCTACCGAAAAGGCGGCAAAATCGGCCTCTTCGGCGGCGCCGGCGTCGGCAAGACCGTTCTCATCATGGAACTCATCAACAACGTCGCCAAGGCGCACGGTGGTGTTTCCTGCTTCGCCGGCGTCGGTGAGCGCACCCGTGAGGGGTGTGACCTCTTCCTCGAAATGATGGAATCGACGCTCGAATCGGGCGAGCCGGTCCTCTCGAAGGCGGCCCTCGTGTACGGCCAGATGAACGAGCCCCCGGGCGCCCGCGCCCGCGTCGCCCTCTCGGCGCTCACCGTCGCCGAGTACTTCCGCGACGAAGAAGGCCAGGACGTTCTCCTCTTCGTCGACAACATCTTCCGGTTCACCCAGGCCGGTTCGGAAATGTCGGCGCTCCTCGGCCGTATCCCGAGCGCCGTCGGTTACCAGCCGACCCTCGCCACCGAGATGGGCGCCCTCCAGGAGCGCATCACCTCGACGACGAAGGGCTCGATCACCTCCGTTCAGGCCGTCTACGTCCCCGCCGACGACTTGACCGACCCGGCGCCGGCGACGACCTTCGCCCACCTCGACGCGACGACCGTTCTGAGCCGTGACCTCGCCGCCCTCGGGATCTACCCGGCCGTCGATCCGCTCGACTCCACGTCGACGATGCTCGACCCGCAGATCATCGGCGATCGCCACTACGCAGTTGCGCGCCAGGTCCAGGGGACGCTCCAGAAGTACAAGGATCTTCAGGACATCATCGCGATCCTCGGCATGGACGAGCTCTCGGAAGAGGACAAGCTCGTCGTCGCCCGCGCCCGCAAGATCCAGCGCTTCCTCTCCCAGCCCTTCTTCGTCGCCGCCCAGTTCACCGGCCTCGAAGGCAAGTACGTCTCCCTCAAGGATTCGCTCGCCGCCTTCGAAGAGATCCTCGCCGGCAAGCTCGACGAGCTCCCCGAGCAGGCGTTCTACCTCGTCGGAAACCTCGACGAAGTGAAGGCGAAGGCCGCCGACCTCCTCAAGAAGTGAGTGCAAGGCGCATGCATCCGGCCACCGATGACGGGGGGCGCGGGTGGGTGCGCCTCTTTTTTTTCGGGCCGCACCGCGGAAACCTAAGCGAACATTCGCGAAAGAGACGGATCGTACATGGACGGCAAGCTCCACCTCGAAATCGTGACGCCGAAAGGGCGCGCCCTCGTGGCGACCGCCGACGAAGTGACCGCCCCGAGCGTCAAGGGGGAATTTGGTGTGCTCCCGGGCCACCTCCCCCTCCTCGCCGCCTTGCAGACCGGCATTGTCACCTACCGCGTCGGTTCGGACACGAAGAAGTGCGCCGTCGCCCGCGGCTTTGTCGAAGCGGGCTCCGACAAGGTCATGCTCCTGACCGACGACTACGTCGACAAAGATGCTGTCGAGCCGGTCGAGGTCCGCAAGGATCTGATGGAGTGTGAGCAGCGCCTCGATGCACTTCAGGCCAAGGTGGACGGCGGCGTCGAGGAACAGGGGGAAGTTCGGGTACTTGCCGAGAAGATTCTGTGGCTTGCGACCCAGCTCGAACTTTACGGCGAGCCGCCGATCGCGACGCTCCGTCTTGTGGACGAAGCCAAGGAAGTCCTCGCGAAGGATGAGCCGATCGTCGCCGCGGAAGAGACGAAGGAAGCCGACGCGTGAATCGCTTCCTCTTTTGGGGCGCCGCTTCGGCCGCGCTCCTCGTTTCCGTTGCGGCGACCGTTCAGGGGCTCGACAGCTACAAGGTCGTCACGCCGCTCGCGTCCGCGTCGGCGAGCGCCTCGGCGGCCCCTTCGGCGACCGCCCCGGCATCGGCGTCCCCGCTCGACCTCGCCATCGCGTCGGCCGCAGCGACCCCTTCGGCGGCACCGGTCCCGGAAGTCGCGCCGGTACCGGCGGGGAATTCGGTCAACCTGGGGATCATCATGGTGACCTACCAGGGGGCCCAGAACGGCGTCGTCGGCGGTGCACCGCGCACGCGCAGCAAGGACGACGCGCTCGCCCTCGCAAAGAAGCTCGCCGAAGACGCGAAGACCAACTTCGGCGCCGCGGTGAGCCGAGGCGATTCGGGCAGCGACGCAAACTTGGGCCGCTTTCCGAAGGGGACCCTCGAGGCGAACGTGGAGGCGGTCGTCTTCGCGCTTCCGCCGGGCGGCATCAGCGAACCGATCGATACGCCCCGCGGCTACTGGGTCGCCAAGCGCCTCGAGTAACGAGCCGACTCCACGAATCGCTAGGAGAAGAAGTGCGCCAGACCGGCACGCTTCTTTTTCGTTTTGTTCGGTGGTGGCCGTAAGTTCGGCCCGTCGACGCCGATGGGAACTCATCTATGAAGCATGCAGCTCTCGGTTTGCTCCTCTCCACGGCTCTCGTCGGCGCCTGTGCCCAAACGCCGGCCCCGCCTCCGACTGCGCCGGCCGGCCCCGGAATCCAAGAGGGTGCCCTGCCCGTCGACCCGGCCCACCAGGATCACAGCGTCGCCTCTCCCGCCGTCGGCGAGGCCCCCCCGGTCGCGAAGAAGTCCCGCTTTGACAACACGCAAGCCGTAGCCGCTGCGTCCTGCAAGGGCTACGGCCGTCCGTTCTCGGCAGCCCACGGGGCCCGTCCGTTCGCGACCGCCAGCAAATTCGCTGGCGGAGGCGTCGCGAGAGACGGCGGGCCCACTTCCACAGGGGCCCCCGCCTTCAAGCGCACAGGTGACACCTGGATTTCTCAGGAAATTCGAGGGGGTGGCGGCTGCCCGAAGCGCGCGACGTTCACGCTCGCCTACACGCCGAAAACGGAAGCGGGAAAGACGGTGCTCGTCGCTCACGTCTGCGAGGACGTCGAGGCCGACCCCTGTGAAATGGCCTGGACCGGTACGATCTCCTTCGATCTCAGCAAGGAACTCGCGGCAAACCACGCGACCGACGTGACGTTCGTCGACCCGTGAGAGGAAGAGTCTCTAGGACTCTTTGAAAAGGTCTCGGGACCTCAATTCAAGAGAGACGGCTCCCGAGCGATTCTGAAAAGAGTCTCAAAAACGTTTACAAAACATACTTGAGACTCTTTTTCTTTCATAACCCATGAAACTAACAACCCATTACGTTCGTGATGGGGCCGGCGCGTAGAGGGACAGGCCCCGGTAGTTCTCGTCGACGCGCAGCGGCACTTTGAGGGACGGCAGGGCGCGCTGCTCGCAATCCATGCGCTCACACAGCCGACACGTCACGCCGACCGGCGTCACGAGCGCCGGGTTGTCGAGATCGATACCGTCCGAGTAGACCATCGCCCGCGCAAACTCGACTTTGCAGCCGAGGCCGATCGCCTGCATCGGCTGCTGGGAGTGATAGCCGCCCGAGTCCTTTTGAATCGTGCGTGCAATGCAGAAGAACGTGTCTCCATCGGCCATTCGTGAGAGCGCTACGCGGACCATATTTGGCGTTTGAAAAGCGCTGAATACGTTCCACCGTGGACAGGCACCCGAGTAGCGCGCAAAACGGATTCCGCTGCCGGAAAAGCGCTTTGAAATATTCCCTGCGACGTCGATGCGCAACATGTGAAAGGCTACCCCTTCCCGCCCCGGTCGGCGGAGGGTTGTCAGGCGATGGCAAACTTGCTCAAAGCCGACGCGAAAGCGGCGCCCGAGGACTTCGACGTCATATCGCTCGTCTTTTGCGGCCTTTAGGAAGGTCTCGTAGGGCATCAGCACGGCGCCAGCAAAGTAGTTGGCGAGGGCTACGCGCGCGAGCTTGCGGCTTTCCTCGGTGGTGAGGCCCGGCTCGTCGACGATGCGATCGAGGATCTTTGCGCAGGTAATCAGTGCAATTTGTGCCGAAAGCTGAAAGAGCCGTGAACGCGTCGCAAGTAGCTCAGACAGTGTAAGAATCTTGCGCTCGTCGTCGTAGCGGCGAAGGGTTCCTCGTTCTTGCCCCCAACGAGCAATCTGCACGGAGATTCCGTGCTCGGTTTCGAGGAAGCGCGTGAGACCGTGGTAGATATCCAGGTGGGTGATCTTGGCCTTCTTCCAGAGCGCCTCCGCCGCCTCCTCGAGCTCGGGCACGTAGTTCATCTTGCGCTGGAGGAAGTCGCTCACCTCCTCGCTCGGGAGCCCCGCCGCACGTGAGTTCCCGTGGTCGTCGCCAGACGCGACCCGCGACGAGAGCTCGTCGACCGCCTCTTGGGCGCCGTGAAAGGCCCGGTAGAGGCGTAGGACTTCGTGGGCGATCGTCGGCTGAACGGTTGCGAATTCACGAACTTCTGCGCTCGTCATCGTCGCATCTTCGAACAGGGGATCGGCAAACGCCTCGAGGAGTTCGCCGACAAGTCGCGCGTCCTCGTCGCTTCCGAAACTCGCAAGATCAACGTCCAGCACCTGGGCGAGCTTGATGAGGAGCGCCGAAGGCAGCGGCCGCTTATTGTTCTCGATGAGATTTAGGTAACTCGTGGAAATTCCTAATGCATCGGCAAGATCTGCTTGGCTAAGCTCCGCCCGGCGCCGGAGCCCACGGATTTTTGCACCGAACCGGGGAACTTCCTTCGGCGTGCGCCCGCGCGGGGCCGCCGCCGTCGCCCCATCAGGACGCTTGAATTCGGGCGCGGTCGCGGCGAGCGTGGCCGCCGCTCGTCGACCGGGAAGATTCCGCTGGATCGGAGGGTTCGTTGACATAATTTACATGTTTACACGACCACTATGACAAGCGCAAACATAGGTTTCTTCCTCATAACGCACCGCTTCTTGACCGCTTCGACAACATCCATCATTGTCACTCCACCTCGTCGCGGCTCTTGCGCCGCCGAAGGAAACTCCCGATGACCCTCGCTCTCCCCACCGGCGTCTCTGTCCTTGGTCCGCTCAAGCCGGGCTACGAAGCGATTTTGACGGAAGGCGCCCTCGCCTTCGTCGCGGCCCTGGAACGCCGTTTTGGCTCGCGCATCGATGAGCGCCTCGCGGCGCGCGTGGAGCGTCAGGCGCGTCTTGCCGCTGGCGAAACCTACCGGTTCCTTCCGGAGACCCAGGACGTCCGTGACGGCGCGTGGACGTGTGCCGCCGTCCCTGCCGACATCCAAGATCGCCGCGTCGAGATCACCGGCCCCGTCGACCGGAAGATGATCATCAACGCCCTGAATTCCGGGGCGAACGTCTTCATGGCCGACTTCGAAGACGCAACGGCGCCGACGTTCGCCAATCAGGTCGAGGGGCAGATTAACCTCCTCGACGCGAACCTGGGCACGGTCTCCCTCGAACAAAATGGGAAGAAGTATGCGCTGAGCGAGAAGCCGGCAATCCTCTTTGTCCGTCCTCGAGGCCTCCATCTCCCCGAGCGCCACGTCACCGTTGACGGAAAGACCGTTCACGGAAACCTGTTTGATTTTGGTCTCTATTTCTATCACAACGCGAAGGTTCGCTCGGAACGGAAGGCGCTCGGCGAGGGGGTCTATCTCTACCTCCCCAAGCTCGAGAGCCACCTTGAGGCACGAATCTGGAACGATATCTTCCTTTTTGCGGAAGAGACGTTGGGCCTCCCGGTGGGTACGGTGAAGGCGACGGTGCTCATCGAGACGCTGCCGGCCGCCTTCGAAATGAACGAAATTCTTCACGAGCTGAAAGATCACTCGGCGGGTCTCAACTGCGGCCGCTGGGACTACATCTTCAGCTTCATCAAGAAGCATGCGTCGGACAAGAACGCGATTCTCCCCGACCGCGGCACGATCACCATGGATCGAGGCTTCCTGCGGGCGTACTCGCAGCTCCTGATTCAAACGTGCCACAAGCGCGAAGTGCATGCGATGGGCGGAATGGCCGCGTTCATCCCGGTGAAGGGGAATGAAGCTGAGAACGACGCTGCGTTCGCCAAAGTCAAAGCCGACAAAGAGCGAGAAGCCAACGACGGCCACGACGGAACTTGGGTCGCCCATCCCGGTCTCGTGGCGACGGCAAAGGCGGTTTTTGACGCCAAAATGCCCGGCAAAAATCAACTCGCGAACAAACGCCTCGATGTCGCGGTCACCGCCGCCGACCTCCTCGCCATCCCCGATGGTCCGCGTACCGAGCCGGCCCTCCGGCACAACATCAAAGTCGGCATCCAGTACATCGAAGCGTGGCTCCGCGGCAACGGTTGCGTCCCCCTCTACAACTTGATGGAAGACGCCGCGACCGCGGAAATTTCGCGGGCGCAGGTCTGGCAATGGCTCACCTACGGCGTCGCCCTCGACGACGGCGAAAAGCTCACCGGTCAGCGTTTCCTGACGATGATCGGTGACACCATGGAGGAGGTCCGCCGGGAGCTCGGCGACGACCGCTTTGCCGCCGGACGCTTTCCGGAAGCGCGAGATCTCTTCGAGAAGCTCAGCACCGCTTCCACCTTTGAAGAATTCCTAACGGTCCCCGCCTACGCGAAGATCGTGACATTGTAGTAACCCGAACGACGAGCAGAAGGTGCACTGTTTTCGCTGCAATTCGTGACGAATTCAGTGTGCCTCTTGCAAAGTGACGACAGGAGAATTCCCATGAGCAATACCAACAACGCCGTCAACAACGCCGATTGGCTCGCCCAGCGCTTCGCCGGCATCACCCGCACCTACTCGAAGGCGGATGTCGAGCGGCTCCGCGGCTCCTATGCGGTGGCGCACACGATCGCCGACCTCGGCGCACGTCGTCTCTGGGAACTCATGAATTCGCGGGATTACGTCCACGCGCTCGGCGCCCTCACCGGCAACATGGCGGTCCAGCAGGTCCGCGCGGGGCTCGAGGCGATCTACCTCTCGGGCTGGCAAGTCGCCGCCGATGCGAATCTCTCCGGCGAAATGTACCCGGATCAGTCCCTCTATCCGGCCAACAGCGTCCCGTCGGTCGTGAAGAAGATCAACGCCGCGCTCCTCCGCGCCGACCAGATTGAAGCGGCCGAAGGCAAGGTCACCCGCAACTGGCTCGCGCCGATCATGGCCGACGCAGAAGCGGGCTTCGGCGGCCCCCTCAACGCCTACGAGCTGATGAAGGGGATGATTGAAGCGGGCGCCGCTGGCGTCCACTTCGAAGACCAGCTCGCTTCGGAGAAGAAGTGCGGCCACATGGGCGGCAAGGTTCTCATCCCGACGGGCCAGTTTATTCGCACGCTTACCGCCGCTCGTCTCGCCGCCGACGTCGCCGACGTGCCGACCGTTCTCGTCGCCCGCACCGACGCCGACAGCGCGAAGCTCCTCACGAGCGACATCGACGAGCGCGATGCGCCGTTCATCCTCCCCGGCGAGCGCACCGCCGAGGGCTTCTTCCGCATCAAGGCCGGCACGGAAACGGCGATTGCCCGCGGCCTCGCCTACGCCCCGTTTGCCGATGTGATCTGGTGCGAAACCTCCACGCCGGACCTCGCTCAGGCGAAGCAGTTCGCCGAGGGGATCCACAAGCAGTTCCCCGGCAAGCTCCTCGCCTACAACTGCTCGCCTTCCTTCAACTGGAAGAAGAACCTCGACGACGCCACCATCGCGAAATTCCAGCGGGAACTCGGGGCGATGGGCTACAAGTTCCAGTTCGTCACCCTCGCCGGCTTCCACTCCCTCAATTACGGGATGTTCGAGCTCGCGCGGAAGTACAAGACCGACGGAATGGCCGCCTACTCCATCCTCCAGCAGGCCGAATTCGCCTCGGAGAAGGACGGCTACACGGCGACGCGCCACCAGCGCGAAGTCGGCACCGGCTACTTCGATTCGGTGGCCCAGGTCATCAGCGGCGGCACCTCAGCGACGCTCGCCCTCAAGGAATCGACGGAAGAACACCAGTTCTGATCGTCGCCACCGCGTCCGTCCGCAAAGCGGGAGACGGCGCGGAGTTCGATGCCACCGCGTCCGTCCGCAAAGCGGGAGACGGCGCGGAGTTCGATGCCACCGCGTCGTACGAAAGACGAAAGCGAGGTCCCTCCACCGGGGACCTCGCTTCTTTCTTTTGCAGTCTTCAATGCCGGTAGGGGACGCCGACAATGGCCTCGATGTGGGAGGCGAGGTTGTCGAGACTGCGCTCGTAGCCGTAAAAAAGAGCAGTCTTGGGCGGTTCCCGGAGCAGCGAAAACGGAAAGCGGTATGGCACGGCGAAGAGCGCTGCGAGGTGGTTTCTTGGTTTGAAAACGTCGGCGTCGGTCTTGTGTTCGCTCGTCAAAATGAGCCGAGTTCCGCCAGCAACGGACTCCAAGCGGACCCGATCCAAAGCCACGTGACCGCGGGAAAGCCGCGCTTCGATCGCCAGGAGTTCTTCGGCGCGACAGGCGGTCACTGTGGCGTAAACGCGCGTTCCGTCACGGAAGGAAAAGTCGATGCCGGTTTCGGTGGCAATTGGGGCCCCACGGTCGGTGGTCGCCTCCTCCAACTCCTCAATCCAGCGGGAGAATTCGGCTACGGTAGTCAGGAACGACCAGACCACCGCCCGGGGCGCGCGGAGTGTCCGTTCGAGGTCGATGTGGAGGGTAGCCATCGGGACTCTTCGTTCCTCGAAACAAGTGCTTTTAAATGCCGCGAACTGAAAGTACTTTCCCGCGACTCATGGCAGACATCAAGAAGAAGGCCGGCCACACCATGCGGATCTTCGGAAGCGACATGCCGGTCGTTGGGGAGGACGAGAAGACGATGGTCGACGCGCGCCCGCGCCTCACCGACCTCGTTTCGCAAGAGGCCCCGGCGAAGCCGTCGGAGGGCGTCGGCCTTGAAGTGATCCTCGTGCAGGATCGCGTCGCCACGCGCGCCGCGGAGCGGACGACCTGGCGGGCGTTTGAAGTCTGGACGCGAAATCGCATTTACGGCCTCGATGCCGCCCTCGTTTGTTTCGAAGTGATTGAACGAAACACCGGCATCAAAGAGACCAAAAATCACTTGCTCGGTTTCCGGTTGGGCGGCGGACGGCACCGCGAAGGCGGCGCGGCGCGGTTCTCGTTCCCCTTCCCCGTCGTCGGGATGGACGCGATGTTCACCGATGGGAAGAAACATGCGTATACCTCCCGCGTCGAGCGCCTCGTCGCCCGCGTCCGCGAGCTCCGTACGCGCCTCGAAGACGAGATGCCGGCCTGGGAAGACATCACGATGAGCTCCCGCCACGGCCTTCCGAACAAGTGACGGTGCTCCGCGTGAATCGCCAAATTTCTTTAGGACTCATGGCCGTCGCACTCGCCGCGGCCGGTTGCAGTCGCGTTTCGGAGAGCTTCGAGGGCCGCCCGTCCGAGGCGGTTCCTGAACCGGCGCCGACGCGGGCCGCCTTGCAGGCCCCAGCGCCCAAAAACAAGGTCGTTTGGAAGACGCTCGCCGCGTCCAACGGGGACGTCACGAAGGCGATCGCCGAAGAGACGGCTGTTGCAAAGGCCCAGGGGCGCTCCGTCCTCGTGTACGTCGGTGCGACCTGGTGCGAGCCCTGCCAGCACTTTCACCACGCCATCGAGGCGGGGAAGTTCGATGCAGTCTTTGGCGACGTCACCTTCCTCGCCTTTGACATTGACGAGTCCCGAAGCGCACTTTTCGCCGCCGATTATCGCTCAACCTACATCCCGCTCTTTGCCGTTCCCGACGCAAATGGCCGCGCGACTCACCGTCGTTCGGAAGGCGGAATCAAAGGCGAAGGGGCCGCCGACGACCTCGCGCAAAAGTTGAAGACGTTGCTCGGCAAGTCGTGAGGCCGCGGCAAGCGCGATCGTAGCGCGAGTCAGCGAAGCGAGAAAAATCTTCGAATTCGTTCTAGAATCTGCGCTTGCGTCTCTTTGACGGGGCGCACCGACTCCGGCGCTTCGCTCGCGAGCCGGTCGTAGGCGATCTGGCGTTCGGCGAGGATCTCCGAAAGACTCTCGGCGACCGAGGGGGTCTTATCGAGGATTTCTTGAAAGGCGTCTTGGCCAATGACGACGACCTCGCAGTCGGTCACTGCCCGGACGGTCGCCATGCGCGGCTCGCCGGTGATGGCGCCGCGCTCGCCGAAGACGGCCCCTTCTTTTAGGCGCGCGAGTTCGATTTGAGACGACCCGCTCGTCGCGGTGAGGACGACTTCGCCGCGCTCCACCACGTAGAGTTCCCGGGCGAACTCCCCCTGGCGCATGATGAGTTCGCCGGCGCCGTACATCCGCAGCTTGGCCGCCTGGGCGAGGCGGCGCTGGTCGTCGGCGGAGATGGCTGCAAAAAAGTCGATTCGTGCGAGCGCATGCGCGCGACGCTGGACGCGTGTGTCCTCCTCTTTCGCGCGAGAGGCTTCGGTGACTTCTTGAAGAAACACGGAGCGGCGCGTGGTCGGTAGATCGATGCCAAAACGCCGAAATGCATACCAAATTCGGTCACGCACTTCGCCATCGACACGATCGCGGGCGTCAAAGCGGTCGCTGAAGAAGCGAACCCAATACTCGACGCCGTTGTCGGGGACGAACTGGTTGGTGACGACCGATGGCGCCGGCTCCTTGGCGACCCCGAAGCTCCCTTCGATCGCGCCAAGAATCGCCGCGTGGACTTCGTGAGGGGGGACCTCGGCCGGCGCATAGACGTAGACGGAGCGGCGCGACGTTGACGAAGGCTTCGTAAAATTCCGAATCGGCGCCTTTGCCAGCGCGCCGTTTGGCACAATGACCTCGACCAGATCGAGAGTGAGAACCTTCGTCGCACGCCAATTGACTTCGAGGACCCTGCCGATATTCTTGGAATCCGCGTCGAACTGGATCCAGTCGCCGACGTCGAAGGGGCGCTGCAACTGAATCGCCAGCCCCGCAAAGAGATTCCCAAGTGTGTCCTGGAGGGAAAGACCGATGACTGCGGTAAAAAGTGCCGACGTCGTGAGGAGGCTCCCCGGCGCAATGCCGACAGCGGGGAGCGCGAAGAGGAGGACACTCAGGTAGACGACAACCTGCGTAAGATCTCGAATGATCTTCGGAATGGGGCGCACAAGCCGCCGCCCAAAGACGACGTCGACAACGAGGAGCACGCCGCTCCGCCCGATCGATGCGAGGATAAATAGAAGCGCAAGAAAGTGGGCCACACGCGTCGAATCAACATCGAGAATCGACGCTTTTGAAACGAGATAGACGACGCCATGCAGGGCGAGAAGGATGACCGGCTGCCGGACGGACCTGCGGGCACGCGCAGGGAGCAGCAAACCGAGGATGACGATCAGGCCGACGGCGATCGCCAGACCAAGGGCCTCGGTATTTCCGAAGTCCCCTTTGAACGAATTTCGAAACTCGTGCGCCATGGCGTCCCCTCCCCACTTCGTGCGAAACAGGCCCGCACGCGCGCGAACCTATCACGCCCGAAGCGGCATCGTGTGCCGAAATTGCCCCTTTCCTCAGACCGGAAAAGCGCCCCTTGAAACGCGGGAAGAATTCGCGTTGATTCCCCCTCCGTGCCCAACGCCTACATTTCCGGAACCGGTTCCTTCGTCCCCCCTAACGTCGTCACTAACGACGAACTCCGCGAAAAATATGGGATCGACACGACGAACGAGTGGATCGTCAAGCGCACCGGTATCGAGGCTCGGCGCTTCTCGGAGCGGGGAATCGCCACCAGTGATCTCGGCCTAGAAGCGGCAAAGAAGGCGATCGCAAACGCCAAGATTGAGCCGCATGATCTCGATTTGATCATCTTCGCGACGCTATCGCCCGATCATGCATTTCCCGGGTCCGGCGTCTATCTTCAGCAGAAACTGGGATTGTGCGACGGGCCCAACGCCAAGTTCGTCCCTGCCCTCGACGTCCGGAACCAGTGCTCCGGGTTCCTCTATTCGCTGGCGACGGCGACGTCGTTCGTGAAGTCCGGTGCCGCGAAACATGTGCTCGTCGTCGGCGCGGAAACGCACTCGGCAGCCCTCGATTTGACGACGCGCGGGCGCGGGATCGCCGCGCTCTTTGGCGATGGGGCCGGGGCGGTCGTCGTCTCGGCGACCGAAGAAGATCGCGGTATTCGCAGCTTTAAGCTCGGCGCCGACGGCCGCCACGCCGACGCCCTGGCTCAGCGCGTTTGGGACATTAAGAAACGCCCGTTTATCGACGTCGATGAGAACGGAAATGGCCTCGTCCCCGCGAGCGATCTCTGGGCGAACATGGACGGTAAGCTCGTCTTCAAGAATGCCGTCGAGCGGATGACGACGGTCCTGATGGAGACGCTCCTCGCCCAAGGTTGGACGGGGAACGACATCGACCTGTTCTTGTTCCACCAGGCAAACCTGCGGATCAATCAGTACATCGCCGACATGCTCGCCATCCCGCCGGAGAAGACGATTCACAATATCCAGCGGTACGGCAACACGACCGCGGCGACGATTCCGCTCCTTCTCGACGAAGCCAATCAGACCGGTCGCTTGACGCCGGGGACGAAGGTCGCCCTCGTCGCCTTCGGTTCCGGCTTCACCTGGGGCTCCTGCCTCCTGGAATGGTGAGCACGCAGAGGTTCATGCTCTTGAGTAATTACGCGAGGTAGCGTTGGAGGCGTCGCTGGGCGTCGCCGTCGAGATTCTCGAAGGCGAGGCCGATCGCGCGCCCTTGCCGATCGATGGGGCGGCGCCCGTGGACCATGCGCGCCACGGTCGCCTCGGCGGCCACGATCCCTTCGCCGGGCAGGAGGATCGACACAAAGACCTCCTCGCCCGTCAGCAGTTTCGCGTTGGATTTCACGCGCATGCCGTGTTCCGACAGATCGAGCGTCCCCGAAGTTGCGACCGCCTGGAAGTCCCGCTGGCGGACGACTTCGCAGGGGATCGAGACGGCGCGGCGTTCACGGAGGCGGCGGTGCTTCATGGAACCGAAGCCTACGAAGTCGCGATCGGAATGCGCAAAAAAGCGGTCGACCGCGGCTAGCCGGCTCCGGTAGCCTCGCCGCCATGGCCATCGAAATTGAAGGAGTTCTCCCCGCAGGACTGACGACCGAATACCTCGTGAACCACGGCGCTCCCCAGAGCGAGGCTTCGCCCTCGATCATGCTTACGCGGCACGAGACCGACGGCGTCCTCGAACTGGCGCATTTGACGACCGCCGTCGACGACCAGTTCACCGCGGAAGAGACCCGTGCATTTGCGACGTTGATCACGCGGCTGCTCGGCGAGAAAGCTTCCGTGGAAGCGGTCGTCCGCGAGCTCGAGAAACGGCGGACGGAAGAGGGACTTGAAGGGCGACTCGCCGGTGCCGTCAAGAAGCTCGCACGTCGAGAAGCAGCGGAACTCGCTTACAAAATCTCGTTTGCCCTCTCGATGGTCGACCTCGCCACCGACGACGACGAGGCCGATTTTGACGCCGGCGTCGTCGCCGCACTCGGCATCGGCGAGGAGCGGGCCCAAGAGCTCGCCAATGAGGTATTTGAGGCGCTCTCGCCGGAAGAGTGAGCGCTCGCGCGCCGCGGTCTCAATCGTGGTGGTCGACGTCGCCCGGCACGGTCACCCAACGGTGCTTCCGCGCTTCGTAGATCGAGTAGGTGGGGGGCGGGAACGTCGGCTCGGCAAAGACGCCGACCGGTACGGCAACGAAGCCGGGCATGCGGTCGACCTCCAAGCAGATTGTCGTCCCGCAGACCGGGCAAAAGCGGAAGGCGATCGCCCCTCCCGAGTCTCCGCCCGGCGCGACGCCGGATCGGAGAACGCTTTTGCTCGTCGTTGCCCTGCTGCCGTTCGGCGGGTGCGCGCTACTCCTTGGCAATGACGGCGATTTTTCACCGTCCCCTGCGGCCAGCGCGCCGCCTGCCTGCCCCAGGGGACGACGGGAAAGCTGTGCCCCACCGCGTTCACGTGCGCGAACGGGGACTGCGTCGACTGCCGCCCGGAAAACACCACCTGCGGCGACTCGCTCCCCGACGGCTGCAGCAACGGGTCGAGCCGCGGGACGAAGTGTTCGTCGGGGGGGACCTGCTGCACCAGCGGCTCAAACCGCGGAAGCTGCCGCAACGGCTGCTGATTCACGCGGGGCGATCCCGAAATCTTCGGCGGTTTTTCTTGGGTTTCCGGCGAAATGCAAAGGTCGTTCTGGGCAAGGCAGGTGCCGGGGGACTAGGCTCTCGCGCCGCATGCGGATCCTCGTCCTTTCGCGCAATATTCACCTCTACTCGACGAGTCGCATCGTCCTCGCTGCGCGGGCGCGTGGCCATGAGGTGACCGTCGTTGATCCGCTGGAATTTCAGCTTGTTCTCTCGAAGGGGCGCCCGTCGCTCATGCTCGGGAATGGGCCGATCCCTGAGGTCGATCTCGTCATCCCGCGCATCGGCGCCAGCATCACGAACTACGGGCTCGCCGTCGTTCGCCAGTTTGATTTGATGGGCATCCCGGTCCTCAACAACGCGGTCGCCATCGCCCGATCCCGCGACAAACTCCGCGCGATGCAGCTGTTGACCCGGCGGGACGTCGACGTGCCGCGGACCGTCTGCGCGAAGTCGCCGGCCGGCCTCACGAGCGCGCTGAGCTTCGTCGGCGGCACTCCGGCGATCGTGAAGCTCCAGCAGGGGGCTCAGGGGATCGGCACGATGATCGCCGAGACGCCGCAGGCGCTCACCTCGCTCCTGGAGACGCTCTGGGCGATGGGCCAGGACATCATCCTCCAGGAGTACATTTCCGAGTCGAAAGGGCGCGATATTCGGGCGTTTGTCGTCGGCGGGAAGGTCATCGCGTCGATGCGTCGCCAGGCGAAGGCGGGCGAATTCCGGTCGAACCTCCACCGGGGCGGCGAAGGGGTCGCCGTCGGCCTCGACCGCGAGTACGCGCGGACGGCGGTCCTCGCGGCGAAGATCATGGGGCTCGACGTCTGCGGCGTCGACATGCTCGAGGGGCGCGACGGCCCGAAAGTGCTCGAAATCAATAGCTCCCCCGGCCTCGAAGGGATCGAGCGGACGAGCGGCGTCGACGTCGCGACCGCCCTCATCAAGCACGGTGAGAAGCTCTTCGCGGCCCGCACGATGCGCGGCGCCCTCTCGCCGGACTCGGAGGTCTCTACCGATCGCGTCCCGCTGGAGCCGGTCCCGAACCCGCGCAAGCGGGCCCCGTCGCGTGCGCCTACGGCGGCGAAAACCGCTGCAAAGACCGCCGTAAAGACGGTGACGGCGAAGAAGACGGCGGCGAAAGCGGCGCCCAAGACGGCAACCAAAACCGCGCCGAAGACCGTGGCAAAGGCGCCTGCCAAGACGGCGGCGAAAACGGCCGTAAAGACGGCTGCCAAGACGGCGCGAAAAACGGCAAAGACCGCGTAACCGATGGATTTCGCGAATCATCTTCGCCGGTCGACGAGCGCGGACGGTGCCGTCGTCACCCTGACCGTCGATCGCCCGGAAAAGAAGAACGCCCTCACGCGGGCGACCCTCGCCGCGATCGCGGAAGCGGCGTACGACCTCGCGAACGACGATCGCGTCGCCGCGGTGATCCTCGCCGGCGCCCCGTGCGGCACCTTCCTCGCAGGCGCCGACATCGACGAGAGCCTCCAGATGCGTACCCGCGAAGAGGCCCGTGCTTTCGCGGAGTTAGGCTATGCCGCCGCGGCCGCGCTCGCCGCCCTCCCCGCCCCGGTGATCGTTGCGATGACCGGCGATTCCTTCGGCGGCGGCCTTGAGCTCCCCCTCGCCGGCGACGTGCGCATCCTCGCGACCGGCGCCCGGGTCGCCTTCGTCCACGCGCGGATGGGGCTCACCACCTCTTGGGGCACGGCGGCGCGGCTCCCGGCGCTCGTCGGCCCGAGCGTCGCCCGAAGTCTTCTGTTTTCTTCAAAAATGCTCAGTGCCGAGGAGGCGCTCCGCGTCGGCCTTGTGACCGAGCTCGCCGACGACGCGACCGCCGCCGCCGAAGCGCTCGCGCAGGCGATCGCCCGGGGGAACCGGGCGGCGATCGTTGCTCAGAAGCGCCTGTTTTCGCTCCACGATCGGGGGCCAACCGCCGCCGCCATCGACGCCGCCGAGCGCGACGCCTTCGTGGACGCCTGGTGCGCCGATGCCCACTGGGCCGCCGTCGACCGGTTTTTCGCCAGCAAAAGCGACAGTGCGTCCGCCCGGAACCGCCGGAGGCGGTGAGGAAACGGCGCGCAGAACTGTGTAG